>NZ_CP122458.1:4048571-4360000 GCF_032598905.1 Streptomyces sp. 11x1
GCGGTCACTACGCTTGGGCCATGACAACGGCTCTGATTACGGGATCGACCGCGGGAATCGGTGCCGCCTTCGCGCGGCGGCTGGCGGCGGACGGGCACGACCTGGTGCTGGTGGCGCGGGACACCAAGCGGCTGCGGGAGCAGGCGACCGAGCTGCACGACCGGCACGGCATCGAGGCGGAGGTGCTGACGGCGGACCTCGCGGAGGACGACGGCATCGAGACGGTGGCGCGGCGGCTGGCGGACCGCAAGAACCCGGTCGACCTGCTGATCAACAACGCCGGCTTCGGCAACAAGGGTCGTTACCTCGACGTCGCCATGGCCGACGAGCTGCGGATGCTCAAGGTCCACTGCGAGGCGGTCCTGCGTCTGACCTCGGCGGCCACCGAGGCCATGCGCGAGCGCGGCCGGGGCGGTGTGGTGAACGTGGCGTCGGTGGCGGCCTTCGTGCCGCGCGGCACGTACGGGGCGTCGAAGGCGTGGGTCGTGCAGTTCACGCAGGGTGCAGCGCGTGATCTGGCCGGGACCGGGGTGCGGCTGATGGCCCTCTGCCCCGGCTTCGTCCGGACCGAGTTCCACGAGCGGGCCGGCATGGGCACCGACAGCATCCCCTCCTGGATGTGGCTCGACGCCGACAAGCTCGTCACCGCCGCGCTCGCCGATCTCTCCCGCGGCAGGTCCGTCTCCATCCCGGACCCCCGCTACAAGGCGCTGATGGGTGTGGTGAAGGTGGTGCCGCGCGGGCTGCTGGGCGGGATCAGCTCGAAGACGGGACGGAAGTACGGGCCGCAGTAGCCGTCCCCCGGACGGCCCGGCGGGTGGGGGCGGCGGCCCGGCGCGACAATGGAGCTGTTCATCCGGACCCAGGGGGGTCGGAGGCGGTGTGTCATGACATTCGTGCAGCTCATCGACTGCAGGACCAGCAGGTTCGACGAGATGAACCGGCTGATGGACACCTGGGTGGAGCAGACCAAGGGGAAGCGGACCGCGACGCACAGTGTGATCGGGAAGGACCGTTCGGACGGCTCGCACTTCGTGGAGATCGTGGAGTTCCCCTCGTACGAGGAGGCGATGCGGAACTCCGGGCTGCCGGAGACGGAGCGGATCTTCCAGGAGATGGTGGCGCTGTGCGACGAGATGCCCACGTTCACCGATCTGGACGTGGTGCGCGACGAGCAGTTGTACGCGGCGAACGCGCGCAGGTTCTTCGAGACGATCGGGACCGAGGGCGAACTGCCGCCGCTCGACGATCTGTTGGTCGAGGACTACCACGACCACGATCCGGCCAACCCGCAGGACGCCATCGGCATGGACGCGGTCAGGCGCGAGGTCGGCATGTGGCGGGCCGCCTTCGACTTCTCGTTCGCGATCGGTGACCAGATCGCGCAGGGTGACCAGGTGTGCACGCGCTGGACGTGGAACGGCACGCACCAGGGCGACTTCCTCGGGATCGCGGCCACCGGGCGGGAGGTCACCATGACCGGCACGACGATCCATCGCTTCTCGCCGGACGGGAAGATCGTCGAGGGCTGGTGGCAGTACGACCGGCTCGGGCTGATGGGGCAGCTGGGCGCGCTCGACGCGCTGGAGCGGTAGGCGGCGCCGGAAGCGGTGGGCGAGAGCGGGGACATGGGAACGGCCCGGCACCCCGAGGGGTGCCGGGCCTTCGCCTACGGCTTGCCGACGTCGTACGTCAGTGGGCGTGGCCGTGGCCGCCGTGGCCCGCGTCGGCCGGCTCCTCTTCCTTCTTCTCGACGACCAGGGTCTCGGTCGTCAGGAGGAGGGAGGCGATGGAGGCGGCGTTCTCCAGGGCGGAGCGGGTGACCTTGACCGGGTCGATGACGCCGGCCTTGACCAGGTCGCCGTACTCGCCGGTGGCGGCGTTGAAGCCCTGGCCCTTGTCGAGCTCGGCGACCTTGGAGGTGATGACGTAGCCCTCCAGGCCGGCGTTCTCGGCGATCCAGCGCAGCGGCTCGACGGCGGCCTTGCGGACGACCGCGACACCCGTGGCCTCGTCGCCGGTCTTGCCGAGGTTGCCCTCCAGGACCTTCACGGCGTGGACGAGCGCGGAGCCACCACCGGAGACGATGCCCTCCTCGACCGCGGCGCGGGTCGCGGAGATGGCGTCCTCCAGACGGTGCTTCTTCTCCTTCAGCTCCACCTCGGTGGCGGCGCCGACCTTGATGACGCACACGCCGCCGGCCAGCTTCGCGAGACGCTCCTGGAGCTTCTCGCGGTCCCAGTCGGAGTCCGTGTTCTCGATCTCGGCCTTGATCTGGGCGACGCGGCCCTGGACCGCACCGGAGTCACCGGCGCCGTCGACGATCGTGGTGTCGTCCTTGGTGACGGTGACGCGGCGGGCGGAGCCGAGCACGTCGAGACCGACCTGGTCGAGCTTGAGGCCGACCTCCTCGGAGATGACCTCGGCGCCGGTCAGCGTCGCCATGTCCTGCAGCATCGCCTTGCGACGGTCGCCGAAGCCGGGGGCCTTGACGGCGACCGCGTTGAAGGTGCCGCGGATCTTGTTGACGACCAGGGTCGACAGGGCCTCGCCCTCGACGTCCTCGGCGATGATCAGCAGCGGCTTGGAGGCGTTGGCCTGGATGACCTTCTCCAGCAGCGGCAGCAGGTCGGCGATGGCGCCGATCTTGCCCTGGTGGATGAGGATGTACGGGTCGTCGAGGACGGCCTCCATACGCTCCTGGTCGGTGACGAAGTACGGCGAGAGGTAGCCCTTGTCGAAGGCCATGCCCTCGGTGAAGTCCAGCTCCAGACCGAAGGTGTTGGACTCCTCGACGGTGATGACACCGTCCTTGCCGACCTTGTCCATCGCCTCGGCGATGAGCTCGCCGACCTGCTGGTCCTGGGCGGACAGACCGGCGACGGCGGCGATGTCGGACTTCTCGTCGATCGGACGGGCGGTCGCGAGGAGTTCCTCGGACACGGCCTTGACCGCGGCGTCGATGCCCTTCTTCAGGGCGGCCGGGGAGGCACCGGCGGCGACGTTCTTCAGGCCCTCGCGCACCAGCGCCTGGGCGAGCACGGTGGCGGTGGTGGTGCCGTCACCCGCGATGTCGTTGGTCTTGGTCGCCACCTCCTTCACCAGCTGGGCGCCGAGGTTCTCGTACGGGTCCTCGACCTCGACCTCGCGGGCGATCGTCACACCGTCGTTGGTGATGGTGGGGGCGCCGAACTTCTTGTCGATGACGACGTTGCGGCCCTTGGGGCCGATCGTCACCTTGACCGTGTCGGCAAGCTTGTTGACGCCGCGCTCGAGGGCGCGACGGGCGTCCTCGTCGAACTTCAGGATCTTCGCCATGGGAGCGGTTCAGCCCTCTCGGAAAACGTGGGTGAAACGAACTGCGCCCCCGACGCCCGGCTTGTTAGTGGTCGCGGGGGCCAAGGGCGCAGCTCAAAAGCAAGGTGCTTCGGTGAGGAAGCGGGTGAAGCAGGTGAAGCGGGTGAACTACTTCTCGACGATCGCGAGCACGTCGCGAGCCGAGAGGACGAGGTACTCCTCGCCGTTGTACTTCACCTCGGTGCCGCCGTACTTGCTGTACAGCACGATGTCGCCGACGGAGACGTCGAGCGGCAGGCGCTGGCCGTCCTCGAAGCGGCCCGGACCGACGGCGAGGACGACGCCCTCCTGGGGCTTCTCCTTCGCGGTGTCCGGGATGACCAGGCCAGAGGCGGTGGTCTGCTCGGCGTCGAGCGGCTGGACCACGATGCGGTCCTCGAGCGGCTTGATGGCAACCTTGGAGCTGGTGGTCGTCACGATCCGACCTCCCCCTTCGGAGATCTCACGGGGTTAACTGTCTGAGGTGGCGACCAGGTGGATCCGTCGTCGCGGGTGCCGGACCTGCCCGTCGCGTTGTTGGCACTCTCCAGGGGGGAGTGCCAGACCTGAGACTATGACCGCGATTAGCACTCGGTCAAGCGGACTGCTAATCGAGCGGGTTGCGGCGGTCGGTCGTCGCGGTGTCAGAGGTAGTCCTCCAGGCGGCCGACCGTCAGTCCCTGCTCCTGGACGCGGCGCAGCAGCCGGGTCGTCATCTCCGTGAGGGTGGTGCCCTTGAGCTGGTCCGGGCCCCGGAATCCGGCGAGGACGATGTCGCCCGGGCGGAGGCGGTCGCCGACGGCGTAGCGGAGGTCGTGGATCTGCATGGACGCGCGCCACAGGACCACCGCGGAGAGGCCGCAGTCGGCGGCGGCGCGGAGCGTGGTGGTGTCGTAGACGCCGTAGGGCGGGCGGAAGAGGGTCGGCCGGACGCCGAAGCGCTGTTTGAGCTTGTTCTGCTGGCCGCAGATCTCGGCGCGCTGCCCGGCGTACGGCAGGCCGCGCAGGGCGGTGTGGTCGAGCGTGTGGTTCTGCACGGTGGCGCCGACCGCCCGCAGCCGTGCGAAGTGGCCGTATCCCGGCCCCACGACGCTGTCCGTCAGGAACATGCTCACCGGCAGCCGCAGTTCGCGCACCATGTCCACGAACCGGGGGTCCTTCTCGGCCCCGTCGTCGTACGTCAGGAAGACGACCTTGTCCCGGGTCGGCACCCGGTCCACGACCGGCGGCAGCCCCGGCTCCGCCGCGCGGGGCGCCGGGGGCCGGTCGGGCTTCTCGGGCGCGGGGGCGAGGGGGGCGGGGAGGCCCCAGCGGCGGTAGGGGGGCGACGCCGGGTGGAGGTGGGGGCGTGCGGGGGACTGCGCGCCGGAGTGGGGAGGTGCGGGACGCGACTGCATCGCCCCGCCCGCACCCGGGCGCGGGGCGACGGGGCCGGGCTTCATGGGTCCGCTCGCACCCAGGCTAGGGGCGACGGGGCCGGGGTGCGCCGGGGCGGCAGCGCACCCGGTGAGAAGCAGAGCGGTCAGGGCCGTGAGGGCGGCGACGGCGGCAAGGACGGTCGTGGCCAGGGGGCGGGGGGCTGACGTCCGGGCGTCGGTGGCGCCCCGCGCACGGCCTGCGCCCCGTCCACGGCCAGCGCCCCACGCACGGCCTATGCCCCACCCACGGCCAGCGCCCCACGCACGCCCCACGCCCCACCCACGGGCGGCGCTCCCCCCACGGCCTTCACACCGCCCACGGCCTGCGCTCTCCGCACGGCCCGCACGCCGCCCACAGGCCGCGCTCCCCTCGCGGCCTGCGCCCCGCCCACGGCCAGCGCCCCACGCACGCCCCACGCCCCACCCGTGGGCGGCGCTCCCCCCACGGCCTTCACACCGCCCACGGCCTGCGCTCTCCGCACGGCCCGCACGCCGCCCACAGGCCTCGCTCCCCTCGCGGCCTGCGCCCCGCCCACGACATGCACCCCACCCGCGGCGTACGCCCAGCGCACCCGGACCGCGCCCCCCGCCCCGAACAGGTCTCCACCCGCCCCGGACCGGTCCCCGCCCGCCCCCGTAGGCCCTCACAGGTAGTCCTCCAGCCTTGCCACCGCGTAGCCCTCGGCGGTGACCAGGTTCAGGAAGTGGCGGATCATGTCGGGCATGGTGCCCTTCCAGTCCGACGTGCCCCGGAAGTGGCTGAGGACGATGTCGCCGGGGCGGAGTTCGCGGTCCGACTCGCGGTAGTCCCAGCGGTCGACGAAGACCTCCTCGTTCCAGAGCGGGACGGCCTTGACCCCGCAGGTCGCGGCGGCGCGCAGGGTGTCCCGGTCGTAGCTGCCGTACGGCGGCCGGAAGAGGGTTGGCCGGGTGCCGTACCGCTTCTCCATCACGTCCTGCATGCCGCAGATCTCGTGCTTCTGGGCGGCGTAGGAGAGCGGGGGCAGGTGGCGATGGCGGAGGGTGTGGTTGTGGAGGGCGGCGCCACGGTCCCGCATCCGCGCGAAGTAGCCGTAGTCCTCCTTGATCAGGTAGTCGCTGAGGAAGGCGGTGTACGGGATCCGCAGGTCGGTCATCATCCGCAGGAACGCGGGGTCCTTCTCGGCGCCGTCGTCGATGGTGAGGAAGACGACCTTGTGGCGGGTGGGGACGGTGGTGAAGACCGGGGGGAGGCCGTCCTCCGCGTGCCCGTCGACCTCGAACCCCTCGCGGGTCCTGAGCTCCGGCTTCCGCACCGGCGGCGCGGGCGCGCTCAGCGGCACCTTCGCCAGCCCCCAGCGCTTCGCGGCGGCGACCCGCGCGGCGTGCGCCCGGCGCACCTTCCCGGCGTACGCGTCGAGGGCGCGTGCGGCGGGCGCGTCGAGGCGCCGCTGTCCGTGCTGCCGCGCCCCGCCCTGCTGGCCGTGGGCGGGTTCGGCGGTCCCGGCGGTCGCCCCGGCCTCGGCGGCACCTCGCCGCCCGGCGGAGCCCCGCTCCAAGGCCTCCTCGGCGCCTTCCCCGCCGCATCCGGACACCACTGCCGCGACGGCGAGCAGCGCGACGCAGCCCCGGACACCGCCCCACCCCCTCCGGAGACCCGCCCGCTTCGCACTCTTTACATCATTTTGTCGTACGAATCGCATGGCGCCGCATCCTCGCAGGGCGGACCGCCTCCACCGCCCCGACACCGCCACGGTTCCCCCCACCATCCACCGTCTGGCCCACCCCACCCTCCCCTCGCCCCGCACCTCCCTCTCCTTGGCCCGGACCGCCCTCCCCCCTGGCCCCGGCCCCGCCCCCCTGACCGACAATGACCCGGTGAACGACCTCGACCCCGCCACCTTCCTGGCCCCCCTCCTCACCTCCGAGGGCCGCGCCCTCCTCGACGAGGTACGCGACACCGAGCCGGCCCGGGAGCTGGCCGTGGCGACCCGGCTGCGCCGCGACCACCCAGCCGAACTGGTCTCGGCGGCGCTGGCCCAGGCCCGGCTGCGGCAGCGGGCGGCGGCGAAGTTCGGCGCGACGGACGCGGGGCGGATGTTCTTCACGCCGAACGGGGTCGAGCAGTCGACCAGGACGAGCGTGGCGACGTACCGGGCCGAGTGCCTCCGGGCGCTGGGCGTGCGCTCGGTGGCCGATCTGTGCTGCGGGATCGGCGGGGACGCGATCGCGATCGCGCGCGCCGGGATCCGGGTGCTGGCCGTCGACCGCGACCCGCTGACCGTGGCGGTGGCCCGCGCCAACACCGACGCGCTCGGGCTGGCCGAGCTGATCGAGGTGCGTGAGGCGGATGTGACGGAGGTGGACACGGACGGGTACGACGCCGTGTTCGTCGACCCGGCCCGGCGTTCCTCCAAGCGCGGCCGGATCTTCGACCCGGAGGCCTACTCCCCTCCCCTGTCCTGGGCCGTGTCGGCCGCGCTGAAGGCCCCGCTCGGCGCGCTGAAGATCGCGCCGGGCATCCCGCACGAGGCGATCCCGCCGGAGGCCGAGGCCGAGTGGATCTCCGACGGCGGGGACGTGAAGGAGGCCGTGCTCTGGTTCCGGGCGGACGGGACGCCGGGGGCGCGGCGGGCGATGCTGCTGCCCGCCGGGGCAGGTGTCCACGCCACCCCCGCGACGATGCTGCCCGACCCGCCGGTCCGTCCGGTGGGCCGGTATCTGTACGAGCCCGACGGCGCCGTCATCCGCGCCCATCTGGTCGCCGAGGTCGCCGAGGAACTGGAGGGCGGGCTGATCGACCCCACGATCGCCTACGTCACGGCCGACGAGCACCGTGTCACCCCGTACGCGGCGGCGTACGAGATCACCGACCAACTGCCCTTCAACGTGAAGAAGTTGAAGGCCCTGCTGCGCGAGCGGGAGGTCGGCATCCTCACGGTGAAGAAGCGGGGGTCGGCCGTCGAGCCGGAGGAACTGCGCAGGAAGGTCAAGCCGCAGGGCCGCAACTCGGCCACGGTCTTCCTGACCCGGGTGGCCGGAGCCCCCACCATGCTGATCGGCCACCCGGCGTAGGGGGGCGGGCTTCGCCGGGGGTACCGCCGACGGGTTCCGCCGGGGGTACCGCGCCGTGCCGTCGCCGCCCGTGGGGCTGCCGGTCGCACGGCTGTCCCGGCCCGTGACAAGCCGCGATCGCGGCCGTCGTGCCCGGCCGACCCAGCGTGCGGCTCCTCGGTCCTCCCTGCGGCTCATCACGGCCCCCGGCGCGGCCCGGCGCGGCTTCCTCGGGCACCCTCGCGGCTCGTCAAAGGCCCGTCGTTGCGCAGGGCCCTCGGTGCCCCGCACACGGAGCAGCCGCGCATCGACGCGTCCCCAGCCCTCAGCGCGCGGCCCAACCGCTCCTCGCCCCAACTCCTCGCGCCCCCACTCCTCATCCCGCCTCTCAGCCCCCTGTCGGCCAGCCCCCTTCACCGGCCCCTCGGTCGTCCTCCTCCGCCCGCGCCAGCAGCAGTTCGCGCTCGCGTTCGTTGCGGGTCAGGCCCGCCGCCCGCAGGAACTCCGCTCTGGCCTCCTCCGTGCGGCCCAGGCGACGGAGCAGGTCTCCTCGGACGCTCGGGAGCAAGTGGTAGTCGCGCAGGGCCGGTTCGGCGGTGAGGGCGTCCACGATCTCCAGGGCGGCGCCGGGGCCCTCGGCCATCGAGACGGCGACCGCGCGGTTCAGTTCGACGACGGGCGACGGGGCGCGCGCGGCCAGCAGGGCGTACAGCGTGGCGATCCTCGGCCAGTCCGTCTCCTCGTAGGTGTGCGCCTGCGCGTGGCACGCGGCGATGGCCGCCTGGAGGGCGTACGGGCCCGGCGCGCCGTGCGCGGCGGGCGTGGCACGGCCGAGCGCGGTGAAGCCCCGGGCGATGAGGAGGCGGTTCCAGCGGCGGCGGTCCTGGTCCCGCAGCAGGACCGGCTCCCCGGCGGGCCCCGTGCGGGTCACCGCCCGCGACTCCTGAAGCTCCAGCAGGGCCACCAGGCCGTGCACTTCGGGCTCCTTGGGCATCAACTGGGCCAGGACGCGCGCCAGTCGGAGGGCGTCCTCGCAGAGCGCCGGGCGCAGCAGGTCGTCGCCGGCGGTGGCCGCGTACCCCTCGTTGAAGATCAGGTAGATGACTTCGAGCACCGAGTCGAGGCGGGCCTCGCGGTCGGGGCCGTACGGCACTTCGAAGGCGACGTTCTTCGTGGCCAGCGTGCGCTTGGCACGGACGACGCGCTGGGCGATCGTCGGCTCGGGGGTCAGGAAGGCGCGGGCGATCTCGGTGGTGGTCAGGCCGCCGAGGAGGCGCAGGGTGAGGGCGATGCGGGCCTCGGCGGACAGCACCGGGTGGCAGGCCGTGAAGACCAGGCGGAGCAGGTCGTCGTCGATGTCGTCCGGGTCGGACGGCTGGTCGAGGTACGGCCCCGCCGCCTCCAGGTCCCGCCCCACCTCGGCGAGCTTGCGCGCGTACCGCTCACGGCGGCGCACGAGGTCGATCGCCCGGTGCTTGGCCGTGGCCGTCAGCCAGGCCCCCGGGTTGTCCGGCACCCCGTCCCTCGGCCACTGCTCCAGCGCCGCGACCAGCGCGTCCTGCGCCAGCTCCTCCGCGATGCCGACGTCCCGCACGATCCGAGCGACACCGGCGATGACTCTGGGCGACTCGATCCGGAAGACGGTCTCGATGGCCGTGTCCGGGTTCTTCTCCGAGCCCGGATCCCTTTCCGAGGCCGGGCCCCTCTCCGCGTCCGGGCCTCCCTCCGGGTCCGGGTCCGGGTCGGGCGTGCTGTCCGTGGTGGGCTGTGGAGTCACAGCCCACCATCAGACACGACATCCCCGGCGTCCGAGAAGCGGCGGCCCCGCCGGCGGACCCGGCCGCACGGACCAGACCCGACCGGCGGACCCAGCCCCACAGACCAGACCCGACCGGCGGACCCGGCCGGACAAGTTCACCCGACGGACCCGGCCGGACGGGCTCAGCCCTCCGCGATCTCCCGCACCTCGCACGTCACCGTCCAGTGCTCCTCGTGCACCTTCAGGAACCGCTGGGTCCACTCGATCGCCTCGGCCATGTCCTTGCACTGCATCAGCGCGTAGCCGCCGACGACCTCCTTGGACTCGGTGAACGGCCCGTCCGTGACGGAGAGCTTCCCGCCCTCCCAGCGCACCCTCTTGCCCTGGGCGGTCGGCGTCAGCCCGGCGGTGTCGAGCATGACCCCGGCCTTGGTGATCTCCTCCAGCAGCTCCCCCATCCGCTGCATCAGCTCGGGGCTGGGACCCTCGGCGGGGGCGGTCTTCTCGTCGATCTGAACCAGCGACAGATAGCGCGGCATGGTGGCTCCTACGGCATCGGCGGGCGGGGGCTTTCCCCGACTCTCACCCCTACGTCGAACGACCGCACCCCGGATCGACACGGCCGGCGAACTTCTTCAAAATCTTTCTCGCCGCCGCCTCGGCGATCCCTTCGCCCCTACTTCAGCGACTCCCACAGCCGCCCCGCCTCCGGCTCGTCCGCCACGACCCGGTTGCGGTCGTACGGGGCCGTGACCACCGGCATCATCACGGTCCTCGTGCCGACGGAGGACAGCCCCCGCACACTCTCGCCCAGCCTCGTCAGTTCAGTGAGGGAGTCCAGGCCGGTGTCCGTCGTCAGGCTTCCGGTGATCGCGTCGGCGGCCCGGTAGAGCTGGGCCGGGTTGGTCAGGAGGTCGGTCGAGGAGATCTGGTCCAGGAGGGCCTTGACCAGTTTCTGCTGGAGACCGATACGGCCGAGGTCGCTGCCGTCGCCGATGCCGTGCCGGGTGCGGGCGAGGGCGAGGGCCTGCTCGCCGTCCAGGTGGTGGGTGCCGGCCCGCAGGCTCAGATGGCTGTCCTCGTCGTCGATGTCCTCCTCCGTCGTGACCGTGACGCCGCCGAGGGCGTCGACGAGCTTCGCGAAGCCGGCGAAGTCGATCTCGACGTAGTGGTCCATGCGGACGTCCGTGACCGACTCGACGGTCTTCACCGCGCAGACCGGGCCGCCGACCGCGTACGCGCTGTTGAACATCACGTTGTACGCCACCGCCGTCGATCCGCCCGACTCCAGCGGGCAGGACGGGCGGGTGACGAGGGTGTCGCGGGGGATGCTGACGACCGTCGCGCCGGTGCGGCCCTCGTCGATGTGAACGACCATCGCCGTGTCCGAGCGGGCCCCCGCCCCCTCGCCGCCGCCGCCGAGCTTCGCGTTCTCCTTGCCGCTGCGGGAGTCGGAGCCGAGGACAAGGATGTTCAGGGCACCGCTCGGCAGGGCCTCGACGGTGGCCGACGCGGACGGCTCCGGTGAGGTACGGACCTTCGCGGGGCGGTTGTCGCCGAGGGCGGCGTCGATGTCGACGCTCTGGATGTTGTCGTTCAGCCGCCAGAAGGCCCAGCCCGCCCCGCCCGCGCCGACCACGAGGATCCCGGCGAGCAGCCCCCCGGCGATCTTCAGCCGGCGCCGCCGTCCCCCCGGGTCCCCACTGCCGCCCCCGAACGCGCTTTCTTCACCATTCACGCACAGGAACTTACGTCCGAATTGTTACGGGCAGAACCTCATGCCGCCGGTCCTTCGGAAATTCTCAGACTTCTCAGCCCTCTGCAGTCACGCTCAGCCCAGCGTCACCGTCGGTACGGGTCACGAACCGCCGCTCGGGACGCTCCCGTTCCAGGAGGCGTTGGAGCAGCTGACCGCCGCGCCGGTCTGGGCGCAGCTCGCGTTCCAGGCCTGGCCGACCTGCTGCCCCGCCCCGAACGTACGGGGTCGGCGGAGTGGGCGGTGGGGGCCGCGACCAACAGGGCGGCGAGGGCCACGGTGCCGGTGAGCAGCGAGGTGAGGGACAAGCCGGTTCTCAGAGATCTCGTGCGGGCGCATCCGAAAGTTTCGATTGTGCAACCGATTGGCTTCGGAGGAGTGTGAGGCGGCTCGGCTCGGCCGTCAACACATCAACTTCCGGACACCCGTCTGCCGCGACGGGTTCCAGGCCGCAAACGCACCGTCGCGGCCTGTCGCGCAGTTCCCCGCGCCCCTGACAGTCGGCTTCGCCGGCCTTTCAGAGCTGAAGGGGCTACCGAACACTTGCCCAGTGCTCCAGCCCTCAGGGGGGAGGTGCACGGCATCCTCGCCTCGGCGGCCCGTAGGGGCGCAGCGCCGCCGCTAGAGTCGCTTTGTCCTACAACATGGTTGGCGGACCTACCGCCGGACGGGCGGGAAGTCAGGCCTGTGGAGGCCTTGTAGGACCACCTCCGGGTGGCAGGGGCCCGTGAAGCAGGAACCCGAGGTGGCACCGCGTAGCGGTGCTGACCGGAATCGTTTGCGTTCACGCAGGCGAGGGCGTCAATGAAGCGGCGGCACCCCCGTGCTGCTGCGCACCACCAGGCTCGTCGCCAGTTCCACTCTCGTCGCCGCCGACGGGCCCCCGTCCTGGCGGCCCAGGTCCAGCACCAGGCGGGCCGCCGCCTCGGCCATCTCCATCAGGGGCTGTCGCACGGTCGTCAGCGGCGGCCCCACCCAGCGGGCCACCGGCAGGTCGTCGAAGCCGACGACGCTGAGGTCCTCCGGGATGCGCAGGCCCAGTTCCCGGGCCGCCTCGTAGAGACCGAGGGCCTGGAGGTCGTTGCCGGCGAAGACGGCGGTCGGGCGGTCGGGGCGGCGCAGCAGGTCCAGCCCCAGCCGGTAGCCCGTCTCGTGGTGGAAGTCCCCGGCCTTGATCAGGTCGGCCACGACCGGCAGCCCGGCGGTCTCCAGCGCGGCCCGGTAGCCGTCGACCCGGGCGCGGCTGCAGATCATCCGCGAGGGCCCGCTGATGGCGCCGATCCGCCGGTGGCCGAGTTCGACGAGGTGGCGGGTGGCGGCCAGGCCACCCTGCCAGTTGGTGGCGCCGATCGAGGGCACGTCGTCGCCGGGGTCGCCCGCCGGGTCCATCACCACGAACGGGATGGAGCGGCTGGTGAGCAGCGCGCGCTGGGACTCGTCCAGCCCCGACAGGACGAGCACGACGCCGTGCGGGCGCCGGGCTGCCACCTGGTCGGCCCAGGTGCGGCCGGGGGTGAGCCGCCCCGCGCTCTCGGAGAGGACGACGCTCAGGCCCTCCTCCCGCGCGATGTTCTCCACGCCCCGGATGACCTCCATGGCCCAGGCGCTCTCCAGCTCGTGGAAGACCAGGTCGATGAGGGGGGACCGGGTCGCCTCGGCGCGTCGGCGACGGTAGCCGTACTCGCGCAGCAGGTCCTCGACGCGGGTGCGGGTCGCGGGCGCGACGTCCGCGCGGCCGTTGAGCACCTTCGAAACAGTCGGAGCCGAGACGCCGGCCTGGCGGGCGATCTCGGCGAGCGTCGCGGTCTGCGTGGACTGCGACGAACGCGCTCTTGTCTGAATTTCCTCGGGCTTCGCGGGCTTCATGTGCGGGATCGTATCCCTGCGCGACCCCTTGACGAACCCTTTCGACGGCCTTACGTTCCCGGAACATTCGAAGTGACATCCGAAACATTCGCACATCCGAACATTCGCGAAGGGTGCTGTCATGGAGTCGAGCAGAGGCCGGTCCACCGGGGCGACCGCAGGCGGGTCCACCGGAAGCGGCGTGGGCGGGTCCACCGAAAGCGGCGCGGGCGGCCGGCCGTTCAGCAGGCGCTGGTTCCTCGGCGCGGGGTCCGCCTCGCTGCTCACCGCCGGGCTCGGCGCCGGTCTCACCGGCTGTGGCTCCGGCGGCGGCGCGGGCGGCGGGGACGGCAAGACGCTCACCGCGTTCGTGTACGGCGACGACGCGGTGAAGGTCCAGCAGGCGAGCGTCGACCGGTTCAACAAGTCGGCCGCGGCGAAGAAGGCCGGCGGCACCATCAAGCTCCAGAAGGTCCCCGGCTCCGACTACTCCCCCAAGCTCCGCACGGCCATGGGCTCGCCCGGCGCCCCGGACATCTTCTTCAACTGGGGCGGCGGCTCGATCAAGCCGTACGAGGAGGCGGGCAAGCTCGTCGACCTCACCGACATCATCGACGACGACCCGGTGCTCAAGGACGGCTTCCTGCCCTCGGTCCTGTCCGCCGGCGACCTGAAGGGCCGCCACTACGGCATCCCCATGCGCGGCATGCAGCCGGTGATCCTCTTCTACAACAAGTCCGTCTTCGCCGAGCACAAGCTCCAGCCGCCCACCACCTGGGACCAGTTGCTCGACAACAACGCGAAGCTGAAGAAGGCCGGGATCACCCCCTTCGCCCTCGGCGGCTCCGACCTCTGGCCCAACCTGATGTGGCTGGAGTACCTGGTCGACCGGCTCGGCGGCCCCGAGGTCTTCAAGCGCATCCAGGACGGCGACTTCGAGGGCTGGGGCGACCCCGCGATGCTCAGGGCCGCCGAACTGGTCAAGGAACTCGTCGACGACGGCGCCTTCGGCTCCAAGTTCACCTCGGTGTCGTACGTCAACGGCGGTGCCCCCGCGGTCTTCGCGCGCGGCAAGGCCGCCATGCACCTGATGGGCTCCTGGGAGTACTCGACCCAGCTCGGCAAGTTCCCGGACTTCGCCAAGAGCAACCTCGGCTGGGCCCCCTTCCCGACGGTCGAGGGCGGCACCGGCGATGTCCGCAACGTCGTCGGCAACCCCACCAACTACTGGTCCATCAACGCCCGTACGAAGAACAAGGACCTGGCCGTGGGCTTCCTCAAGGACTGCGCCTCGGAGGCGTACGCGAAGGCCCTCGTCGACAACGGCGACGTACCGACCACCTCGAACGCGGCCGCGCTCCTCGCCTCCGCGCCGAACCCCGAGTACGCGAAGTTCCAGTACGACATGGTGCAGAAGGCCCCCGCCTTCACGCTCTCCTGGGACCAGGCCCTCGGCGACGGAATCGGCACCAAGATGCACACGGAGATCGGCAAGCTGTTCGCCGGCAAGTCCTCGCCGAGCGAGTTCGTGACGGCGTGCAAGGGGCTGAAGTGACCGTCACGGTCGAGAAGGCACCGGCGCCGGGAAAGGGACCGACGGCGCGGAAGGGACCGGAGCACCGTGCGAGCCGCGCCGGCCGTCCGCACGCCGCCTGGGCCCTGCCCGGAGTCCTGTTCTTCACGTTCTTCGCGGTCGTCCCGATGACCCTCGCCCTCTACCTCTCCTTCACCAGCTGGGACGGCCTGGGCGATCCACGGCCGGTCGGCCTCGACAACTGGCGGAAGCTCCTCGACGACCCGCGGATGACGCAGTCCCTGTGGCTGACCGTCGTCCTGACGGTCGCCAGCTGGGTCTTCCAGACGGTCATCGCCCTGCTGCTCGGCGTCTGGGCGGCGGGCCGGCAGCGCAACCGCGCGATCCTCTCCGCGGTCTTCTTCGTGCCGTTCCTGCTCTCCTCGACCGCCATCGCGATCCTGTTCTACGCCCTGCTCGACCCGAACTTCGGCATCATCCAGGCGGACACCCTGGGCTCGCAGAGCGGCGCGTTCCTCGCGATCGTCTTCGTCGGCGGCTGGCAGTTCATCCCCTTCCACACCTTGATCTACCAGGGCGGGGCCCGTCAGATCCCGGAGGTCCTCTATCAGGCCGCCGCCATCGACGGCGCCGGCCGCTACCGCCAGTTCTTCTCGATCACGCTGCCGCAGCTGCGGCACACGATCACCACGTCCACGGTCCTGATGGTCGTCGGCTCACTGACGTACTTCGAGACGGTCCTGATCCTCACCAAGGGCGGCCCCGGCACGGACACCGCGATCCTGCCGTACCTGATGTACGAGGCCGGCTTCAAGACGTACGACTTCGGCTACGCGAGCGCCATCGCGTCGTTCCTGGTGATCGCCGCGACGGGCCTCTCGCTGGTCCTGGTCCGGCTGACGGGCTTCGGCGCCATGCGCAGCACCCGCGAAGGGATGTGACGGAGTGTCACACGACACGTTGGCGCGCCCCACGAGCACCCGGCAGCCGGACGGGAGCCCGTCCACGGAGTCACCCCGGCGCCGACGGCACTGGACCCGGCGGCCCAACCCTGTCGCGGGACTCGGCGCGTTCGTCTGGCTGGTCGTCGTCCTGATCCCGATCTACGCGATGCTGTCGGCGTCGCTCACGAACGCGGACAAGGCCCTGACGGGCAACCCCCTCAAGCCTCCCACGGACCCGACCCTCGACAACTACAACACCGTCCTCACCAGCGGCTTCGGTCATCTGCTGAGCAACACGGCGATCGTCGCGGTGTCGGTCGTGGGCATCGTCCTGGCCCTGTCCATTCCGCTCGCGTACGTGGCCGTCCGCACCCGGGACCGCTGGTCGAACGCGGCCTTCCGCCTGTTCCTCCTGGGCGTGGCGATCCCGGCCCAGGCCGTGGTCGTCCCGTTGTATTTGCTGATCGCCAAACTCGACCTCTACGACACCCTCCTGGCCGTCATCCTCCCGACGGCGGCCTTCGCGATGCCCGTCTCGGTCCTGGTCCTGGTGGGCACGCTCCGGGACGTCTCCGAGGACCTGTACGAGGCGATGGCCCTGGACGGCGCGTCCCCGCTGCGGGTGCTCTTCCAGCTGACGATCCCGCTCGCCAAGGGCGGGATCAGCACGGTCGTCATTTTCTCCGCGCTGCAGGCCTGGAACGGCTTCCTCTTCCCGTTGATCTTCACGCAGTCCGACGGCCCCCGGGTCCTCACCCTCGGACTGTTCAACTACGTCAGCCAGTTCGGCGTGAACATCCCCGCCCTGCTCGCCTCGGTCGTCCTCTCCGGCATCCCGATCTTCGCCGTGTATCTGGTGGCGCGACGGGCGCTGGTGGGCGGGTTGATGGGCGTGGGCGGCAAGTGACCCACCTGCTTCGGCACCCGCGACCTTCTGAAACTCGCCGACCCCTGAAGGAGTTTCATGACAACCCCTTGGCGTGACCCGGCCCTGCCCGCAGCGGCCCGGGTCGACGACCTGCTCTCCAGGATGACCTTGGAGGAAAAGACCGCGCAGCTGTACGGCGTGTGGGTGAAGAACGACGCGAACGGTGAGGACATCGCCCCCGACGAGGCGGGCATGACGGAGGCGTTCGACTTCGACGAGCTGATCACCCGGGGCCTCGGGCAGCTCACCCGCGTCTTCGGCACGGCCCCGCTCGACCCGGCCGAGGGCGCCAAGGTGCTGGCCCGCTTCCAGCGCCGCATCATGGCCGCGAACCGCTTCGGCATTCCGGCCGTCGCCCACGAGGAGTGCCTGGCCGGATTCACCAGCTGGCGCGCGACGGCGTACCCGGTCCCCCTCGCCTGGGGCGCGACCTTCGACCCCTCGCTCGTCGAGGAGATGGCCCGCAACATCGGCCACGACATGGCGTCGGTCGGTGTCCACCAGGGCCTGTCCCCCGTCCTGGACGTCGTCCGCGACCCGCGCTGGGGGCGGGTCGAGGAGACCGTGGGCGAGGACCCGTACCTGGTGGGCACCATCGGCTCGGCGTACGTACGGGGCCTGGAGTCGGCCGGGATCGTGGCCACGCTGAAGCATTTCGCCGGGTACGCCGCGTCGGTGGGCGCCCGCAACCACGCGCCCGTGCGCGCAGGCGTCCGCGAGTTCGGCGACGTGGTCCTGCCGCCCTTCGAGATGGCGCTGCGGGAGGGCGGCGCCCGCTCGGTGATGGCGGCCTACACGGAGACCGACGGCATCCCCGTGTCGGCCGACCGGGCCCTGCTCACGGAACTCCTCCGCGACGACTGGGGCTTCACCGGCACGGTCGTCTCCGACTACTTCGGTATCGGCTTCCTGGAGACCAACCACCGCGTGGCGGGCAGCCGCGCCGAGGCCGCCCATGCCGCGCTGGCCGCCGGCGTCGACGTGGAGCTGCCGAGCCTGCGCTGCTACGGCGAGCCCCTGATCGAGGCCGTGAAGGCGGGCGAGATCCCCGAGTCCCTGGTGGACGTGGCCGCCCGCCGCGTCCTGCTCCAGAAGTGCGAACTGGGCCTCCTGGACGAGGACTGGAGCCCCGAGCCGGCCGCCCCCGCCGCCGACCTGGACCCCCCGCGCAACCGCGCCCTGGCCCGCCGCCTCGCCGAGGAGTCGGTGGTCCTGCTGGACAACCCCGACGCCGTGCTGCCGCTCGCGCCCGACCTCAGAATCGCGGTCGTGGGCCCCCGCGCCGACGACCCGCTGGCCATGCTGGGCTGCTACTCCTTCCCGTCCCACGTCCTGCCCGCCCACCCCGGCACCGCCCTCGGCATCGAGATCCCGACGGTCCTTGCGTCCCTGCGCACGGAACTCCCCGACGCGAAGATCACGTACGCCGCCGGCAGCACGGTCGACGGCGCCGACACCGGCGGGTTCCCCGAGGCGGTCGCCCGCGCCTCCGAGGCCGACGTCTGCGTGGCGGTCCTCGGCGACCGCGCCGCGCTCTTCGGCCGGGGCACCTCCGGCGAGGGCTGCGACGCGGAGGATCTCCGGCTGCCGGGCGTCCAGGGGAAGCTGCTGGACGCGCTGGTCGCCACGGGCACGCCGGTGGTCCTGCTCCTGCTGACCGGCCGCCCCTACGCGCTGGGCCGCTGGAACGGCCGGCTGGCGGCCACCGTCCAGGCGTTCTTCCCCGGGGAGGAGGGCGGCCCGTCGGTGGCGGGAGTGCTGTCGGGCCGCATCTCCCCCTCCGGCCGCCTCCCGGTCAGCGTCCCCGACCGCCCCGGCGGCCAGCCGTGGACGTACCTCCAGCCGCCCATGGGCCTGCTCGGCGGCGCGAGCAGCATCGACCCGACCCCGCTGTACCCCTTCGGACACGGCCGCTCGTACACGACGTTCGCGTGGACGGACTTCGAGGACGAGGGGTACGACGTGTCGGTGACCGTGCGCAACACGGGTGAGCGGGCGGGTGCGGAGGTCGTGCAGCTGTACCTGCACGACCCGGTGGCCTCGGTGACGCGCCCCGACATCCGTCTGATCGCCTATCAGCGGCTGGAGTTGGGGCCGGGGGATGCGTCGCGGGTCACGTTCCGCTTCCACCCCGACGTCTCGTGCTTCACAGACCGCTCAGGGCGGCTTGTGGTGGAACCGGGCGCCCTGGAACTGCGCCTGGGCGCGTCGAGCACGGACATCCGCCACCGGGTTCAGCTGACGCTGGAGGGCCCGGTACGGGAGGTCGGCCCGGACCGCCGGTTGCACTGCGAGACGGAGGTCCGGACCGTGGAGAGCTGAGGTCGGCGGTTTCAGTCCGCCTGGGCCGCGGCGTGCGCGACGAACGCGGTCCAGGCGGCGGGGCCGAGGCCGAGGTGGGGGCGGGTGGTGTCTTTGGAGTCGCGGACGTGGATGGTGGCGGGGGTGGGGGCGACCTCTATGCAACTGTCACCCTGGTCCGTGCTGTAGCTGGACTTGAACCAAGCGAGTTCGGCGGTAGTCATAGGGCTCCTCGCAGTCGCTCCAACAAGCTCACGGAGTCCTCCGGGGTGAGAGCCTGCGACCGCAGTTTCGCATAACGCTGGTTGAGGAGAGCCACGTCCTTCGCGTCAGCGATGAGCCGACCGTTCATGTGCCCTTCGGCGTAGGCGAGCCGCCGCCCGTCTGGTGTCTCCACAAGCTGGAGCGGCCCCGACAGGCTGGCATGCTGCGTGCGCTTCAGCGGCATGATCTGAAGGCTCGCGTTGCGCAGCTCCGCGCACTCCAACAAGTAGTCCAACAAGCAGCGCGTCACCTCCTGGCCACCCAACTCCCGCAGGAGCACGCTCTCTTCGACAATGAAGCTGAACGAGGTGTTGGGGCGCTCCCGCAACAACTGCTGTCGCTCCATCCTGACAGCCACCTGCATGTCCAACTCGCTGTCGGTGACCGGCGGGACCGCGTTCTCGAAGACCGCCCGGACGTACGACTCCGGCTGCAACAAGCCCGGCACAAGCCTGCACTCGTACGTATCCAGAACGGCCGCCTCCTGCTCCAAGCGCGCCCACATCCTGAACCACGCCGCCAACCCCGGCTGTCGAGCCATGTGCCGAAACGCGCCCCGCACCGCCCCTGTGTTGCCCGTGGCCTCCTCCGCCAGTTCGACGAACCGCTGGTCCGCCAGCCGTCGCCCCAACTCGATCGAAGCCACCGAGTGTTTGGACAGATGAACGCGCGCCCCGAACTCCTCCCGGCTCAACCCCGCATGCTCCCGCAGCGCCTGGACGACCGCCCCGAACGCCCGCATGCTGTCCGACGACTCGGGCTCACCACCCGGCCCCTGCGCAGCCCACTCCACACCGTGCACCATCAACCCAGAGTGACGGCCCGCTCACGGTACTGTCCATCGAACGGCCGCGTACTCCCCCCCCTCAGTACACGCGCCCCCCTTACCCGGCATTCACGGCGACGGGCTATAACGACCCGATGAGCAACGAAATCGACCGGGAGTACCGAAGACGGAGAGGCATACACCCCGCCCTCCTCGTCACCATGGCCGCGGCAGCCTTCATCATCGCCCTGTCGGTGAACTCGATGATGACGCTGGGCCCGTCGAGCAGTGGCGCGATGGCCGTGGCGGCCTGGCTGTTCGTCGTCACCCGTGCGGTGCTGGAGCAGTTCAGGGCCCGTACGTCCGTCACGGCCGAAGGCGTCACCGTACGCGGAGCGATCCGTACCCGCAGCTGGGCCTGGTCCGAGATCTACGGCATCCGGGTCGAGGACAACAGATGGGGCAGCCCCCGCTGGTCGGGATACCTCTACGCGACCGACGGCACCCGGGTCCGCCTCCTCCACGTGGACGAGTACCAGATGACCGACCCGATCGCGGAGATCGCCGACCTGGGCGCCACGGCCCTGCGACTCGGGCTGACCTCCATGGGCACACGGCCCGACGTGGAGGAACGCGTCGCGCGCGGGGCGCGGCGCCGCAAGGCGTGGCAGCGGGCGGCCATCGCGAGCGCGGTGGTCATGGCGGCCACATTCGTCGTCGACTTCTGGCTGGGCTTCACCGACCGGCCGACGCACCTGTACGCCCTGGTCCTGGGCGTCCCGCTGGCCTGCCTACCCGTCCTCTTCTACGCCTTCGACCGCCTCGGCGAACGCCGGCACCGACGCGGACTCACGCCCCCAGCGACTCGAACCGCCACCGATGCACCGCACGACTGACCAACTCCCCGTCCGGCTCCGGCAGTTCGGGCAGCTCGGCGTCGTACGCCGCGTCCCACCAGGTGATGACCAGCACCCGGTCCTGCGGCGCCCGGAAGGTCTCGCGCCGCACCGGCCGTACGGGAAGCTCCTTGACCTGCTCCCGTGCCCAGGCGAGAAGCTCTTCCCCCCGCCCGGCCACCGCCCGCGCCTCCCACATCAGCGCGACCGTCACGAGTAAAGGTTCTCCTTGCTGACCTCGTGAACGTGATCATGCCCGTGGTCATGCACGTGCCCGGAGACGGCCCCCGGCACATGCGGATCCGTCACCGGCAGCGACGAGTCCGCCGACAGGTCCCAGTCCGAGGCGGAGCGCCCTCGCGCGACCATCTCCGCGCCCAGCGCGGCCACCATCGCCCCGTTGTCCGTGCACAACTTGGGCCGGGGCACCCGCAGTCGGATGCCGGCGGCCTCGCAGCGCTCCTGGGCGAGGGCGCGGAGCCGGGAGTTGGCGGCGACACCGCCGCCGATCATCAGGTGGTCGACGCCCTCGTCCCGGCAGGCCCGCACGGCCTTCCTGGTCAGCACGTCCACCACGGCCTCCTGGAAGGACGCGGCGACGTCCCGCACCGGAACGTCCTCCCCGGCCGCCCGCTTGGCCTCGATCCAGCGGGCCACGGCGGTCTTCAACCCGGAGAAGGAGAAGTCGTAGGCGGGATCGCGGGGCCCGGTCAGCCCGCGCGGGAAGGCGATGGCCGTAGGGTCCCCCTCCTTCGCGTACCGGTCGATGACCGGCCCGCCAGGGAACCCGAGATCGAGCACGCGCGCGATCTTGTCGAAGGCCTCGCCCGCCGCGTCGTCGATGGTCGCACCCATCGGCCGGACGTCCGAGGTGATGTCCGTCGACAGCAGCAGCGACGAGTGGCCGCCGGACACCAGCAGCGCCATCGTCGGCTCGGGCAGCGCCCCGTGCTCCAGCTGGTCGACGCAGATGTGGGAGGCCAGGTGGTTCACCCCATAGAGCGGCTTGCCCAGCGCGTACGCGTACGCCTTCGCGGCAGAGACGCCCACCAGGAGCGCGCCCGCGAGCCCCGGCCCGGCGGTGACGGCGATCCCGTCCAGGTCCTTCGCGCTCACCCCCGCTTCCTTCAGCGCGCGGTCGATGGTCGGGACCATCGCCTCCAGGTGCGCCCGGGAGGCGACCTCGGGCACCACGCCACCGAACCGGGCGTGCTCGTCGACGCTCGACGCGATCGCGTCGGCCAGCAGGGTCGTCCCGCGCACGATGCCGACACCGGTCTCGTCGCAGGAGGTCTCGATCCCCAGGACCAGCGGTTCGTCAGCCATTGACCTTGCCATCCCTAGCCATTGATCTCGGTTCCTCGTACGGATGTGGAAGGGTCGTTGAGGCGCATGACCAGCGCGTCCACGTTCCCCGGCTGGTAGTAGCCGCGGCGGAAGCCGATCGCCTCGAAGCCGAAGCGTTCGTAGAGCTTCTGGGCGCGGACGTTGTCGACCCGGCATTCGAGCATCACCTGGGCGCACTCGAAGGCGGTGGCGGCCCGCAGCAGCTCGGTGAGGATCAGCGCGCCGAGGCCGGTGCCCCAGTGCTCCCGGGCGACGGCGATGGTCTGGACGTCGGCGGTGTCACCGGCGGAGGCGAGCCCCCCGTAGCCGACGATCCGCTCGTCCCCGTTCTCGTCCGGGGCCACCGCCACGACGTACCGCCGGGTGGCGTGCGGGCCCCGCGCGTGGGCGAGGTCCGACCAGAACATGCCCCGGGACCAGGCGTCCTCGGGGAAGAGGTCCTTCTCCAGCTCCAGGACGGGCTCGATGTCCCACCAGCGCATCTCGCGCAACACCGGGGTCGTCACTTGGGGGTGACCACCTTGTAGTTCTTGGGGACCTGCGCGTCGGGCCGGCGCAGGTACAGCGGCCGGGGCGCCGGCAGCTCCTCGCCGGCCGCGAGGCGTTCGGCGGCGAGCACGGCGAGGGCGGCGGCACTGACGTGCTCGGGCGCGCGGGCGTCGGTGAAGGTGTCGGGGTAGAGCAGCGCGCCCGCCCCCACGGCGGGGAGGCCGGCCACCGCGTCCGCGATCTCGGCGGGCCGGTCGACCGCCGGCTCGGTCGCTCTCGTCCGCGCGTCCTCGTACCGCGCCCAGTACACCTCCTTGCGCCGGGCGTCGGTGGCGACCACGAACGGTCCCTCGACCGTCCCCTCGGCCCCGGCCGCGTAGGCGAGCCCGTCGAGGGTGCACAGGCCGTGGACGGGGACCCCGAGGGCGAGGCCGAAGGTGTCGGCGGTCATGAGGCCGACGCGCAGCCCGGTGTACGGGCCGGGACCGATGCCCACGACGATGCCGGTGACGGCGTCGAGGCGGGCACCCGCCTCGGCGAGGACCCGGTCGACGGCGGGCAGCAGGAGTTCTCCGTGGCGTCGCGCGTCCACCTGGCTCGACGCGGCGACGACATCCGTCCCGTCGTGCAGCGCGACGGTGACGGCGGGAGTGGCGGTATCCAGAGCGAGCAAGAGCACGCAAACAGCCTACGGCGCTTCGGCCCGGGCCACGGCCGACCCGGTGCACGCTCCCCCTGCTGCTACCGTCACAGCACAGACGTACTTCAAGAGCGTACGTGGGTACGAGAGGTGGGCGCAGAAGGTGGCCAGTAGCAGCTCGGTATTCGTGGCCGGGCTCACCGCGGCGGCCATCGCCGCAGTCGGTTTCCTCACCTACCAGGCGTCGGCGAACGCGCCGGACGACCTGGGGAAACCGTCCGCATCGGAGTCTCCGAAGGCCAAGCAGTCCAAGGCTCCCGGCAAGAAGGAGAAGGACACCGACGAGGCCCTCCCCGAGAACTCGGGCAGCGGCGAGCGGGTCGTCTACTCCCTCGACGAGGACCGTGTCTGGCTGGTCGGCGCCAACGAGAAGGTCACCCGCACGTTCGAGGTCACCCCGAGCACGGTCGACCCCACCCCCGCCTCGTACACGGTCTCGTCCCGTTCGGCCGCCATCACCGGTTCGGACGGCACCCCGATCGAACACGTCGTCCGTTTCGCCTCGGTCGACGGCATCTCGGTCGGCTTCAGCGCGGCGGTCGACGGCTCCACCCCCCGCCCCGATCCCACCACGAAGACGGGCGGCATCCGGGAGTCCCGCAAGGACGGCAAGGCGATGTGGCTCTTCGCGGGCATCGGCACGAAGGTGGTCGTGGTGGAGTAGGGGGCCCTTTCAGCCGCCGCTCCACTCAGGGGCGCGGGGAACTGCGCGACGAGCCCCCACCCACCCGCAGCCGCGCGACGACCGCTCCACCCCACCCGGGGCGCAGACGTCTACGCAGCCTTGGGGCACCGTCGACCCCCAGACCCCCGCCCCTCCCGCTTGACCGGCGGAGCCGCCGGCGGCGTAGAGACCGCCTTCGCCGCCGCACAGGCGGCCAAGAGGTCCCGCATCGACACCCCGCCCGCCCCGGAGGGAACCTGCTCTGCTGTAGGCATGGACGCCTCCTGGTGCCACGGCAACCAAGTTAGGTACACCTAACCAAGGACTGGTTACCATGTGACCACGCCGGGGACGACCAACGCAACATCTTGCCGACGGCTTGCCGGAACAGACGGCAGCCGGACCGGCGTCCGGACCGACGGCCGGTGACGACACGTCCACCAGCCGTTACGCGGACAGCACCCCGAGCTCCACGGCCGCCCACCGTTCACCCAGTCCGGTGACCGTCACATGCCGCACCTCGTCCGTCGTGTCCCCGACCGCCCGGTGGATGACGACATTCAGCCGGTCGTCGGTCAGCTCCTCGACCTTGCCCTCGCCCCACTCGACGACGATCACCGAATCCGGCAGGGAGACATCGAGATCGAGGTCCTCCATCTCGTCCAGCCCGCCGCCCAGGCGGTACGCGTCGACATGGACGAGCGGCGGCCCCTCCCCGAGCGACGGATGGACCCGGGCGATGACGAAGGTCGGCGAGGTGACGGCCCCGCGCACCCCGAGCCCCTCGCCGAGCCCCCGGGTGAGCGTCGTCTTCCCGGCGCCCAACTCCCCGTTGAGCATCACGAGATCACCCGCACGCAGGAGCTTGGCCAGGCGACGGCCCAGCTCCAGCATCTGGTCGGGAGAATTGACCGTGAGGCGAACAGAGTCGCTTCCGGGTGCCGAAATGCGCGATGTCACGATCTCTTCCATCGTCACTCACTTGACGTAGTAAGTTGATCACGCCCCGTAAGGGGCCGGTTCGGGCTGGACCGCAGCCGAAGGCTGGAAGCCACCTCCGTCAGGAGGAGGCGGAGTCACAACCACTTACGGTAGCCGTAAGCGGTATCGCCCCCGCGCGGGCGAGCAGATCAGCGAGGCGGTCGGTGACGACTTCCGGGTGCTCCAGCATGACCAGGTGCCCGGCATCCGGCACCAGCACCAACTCCGCGTCCGGCAGCACGTCGGCGATCGCCTCGCTGTGCTCGCTCGGTGTGACGAGGTCCTTGACCCCGGCCAGTACGAGCACCGGCAGCTCGGTGAAGGTCGCGAGCGCCTCGGTCTTGTCGTGCTCGGTGAACGCCGGATAGAACTCGGCGACGACGTCGATGGGCGTTCCCTCGATCATCCGTTCGGCGAACCGCGCGACCGCCGGGTCGACGTCCCGCGACGCGAACGAGTACCGCTTGATGATCCCGGCGAACAGATCGGCGGTCGCCCGCCGCCCCCGCTCCACCAGCGCGGCCTGCTGCCCCAGCGCCTTGAGCACCCCGGGCAGCACCCGTCGTACGACGTTGACGCCCGCGACCGGCAGCCCGAAGTTGACCTCGCCGAGCCGCCCCGACGACGTACCGACCAGCGCGACGGCTACGACTCTCTCGCGGATCAGTTCCGGGTAGTGCGCGGCCAGCGCCATGACGGTCATCCCGCCCATGGAGTGCCCGACGAGCACGATCGGCCCCTGGGGCACGGCCGCGTCGATCACGGCCTTCAGGTCTCGCCCGAGCTGGTCGATGGTGACCGGCCGCCCCTCCTCCGCCTGCCCGGCCCCGCGCCCGGAGCGGCCGTGGCTGCGCTGATCCCAGTGCACGGTCCGCACGACACCGCGCAGCGCGGCCCGCTGGAAGTGCCAGGAGTCCTGGTTGAGGCAGTAGCCGTGGCTGAAGACGACGGTGACGGGGGCCGGGGCCTTGCGGCCGAACAGGCGGCGTCTGCGGGGCGAGAGGCCCGCCTCGGGCTCGACGTCGTCGACCTCGTAGTACAGCTCGGTGCCGTCGTCGGCGACCGCCTTGCCGGGGATGCCGCGCAGCGCCCCGTACGGGCCGGTGGAGTCGAGCGCCAGACGGGCCTTCCGGCGCATGCCGCGCCCGACGGTGAGCCGCTCTATGGCGACACCGGCCGCCGCGCCCGCCGCGACGACGCCTATCGCCGCCCCCGCGACCCCGGCTCTGCGCCAGATCCCGTCGCCGGAAGCGGCCGTGGCGGCGGCCGCGCTCGCGACGGCCTCCGCGGCCTCGGCGCTGCTCTCGCTCACGTCCCGCTCCTCTTCGCCGACCTGTTCGGTACCACTCTCGCTCCGCACGCCTGTACGGAGTTACCCGTCTCGTTCGTCTTTCACTTACTCATGTACTTGCTCATGCACTTACTCGTGCTCGGCTGCCCGGGATTTCCATCCTCACGGGCCCCGGTCCTCCGCGCCCGCTCACTCACCCGTGTTGACGTAGACGCGCGGGACGCGGGTTCCGATGCGCGTGACGATCTCGTACGCGATGGTCCCGGCCGCCTTCGCCCAGTCCTCGGCGGTCGGTTCGCCGCCGTCCCCGGAGCCGAACAGCACGACCTCGTCCCCGGCGGCGGGTTCGTCCCCGCCGAGGTCGACGACGAACTGGTCCATGGCCACCCGGCCCGCGACCGTCCGCCACTTGCCGCCGACCAGGACGGGCCCGCTGCCGGAGGCGTGCCGGGGGATGCCGTCCGCGTAGCCGACCGGGACCAGACCGAGGGTCGTGGCGCCGGGAGTGACGTAGTGGTGCCCGTAGCTGACGCCGTGCCCGGCGGTGACGTGCTTGACCAGCGCGAGCGAGGCGCTGAGCCGCATCACCGGCCGCAGCCCGAGGTCGGCGGAGCTGCCCAGCTCCGGGCTGGGCGAGATGCCGTAGACCGCGATGCCCGTCCGTACGAGGTCGAAGTGCGCGTCCGGCCGGGTGAGCGTGGCGGGCGAGTTGGCGATGTGCCGCACCTCGGGGCGGACACCCCGGCCCTCCGCGTACGTGACCATCTCGCGGAAGCGGGTGAGCTGGGCGTCGATGGAGGGGTGCCCCGGCTCGTCGGCGCACGCGAGGTGCGACCAGAGCCCGGTGACCTTCACCAAACCCTCGGCCTCCGCGCGCAGCGCCTCGGCGACCAACTCCGGCCAGTCCTCGGGCTGGCAGCCGTTGCGTCCGAGCCCGGTGTCGGCCTTGAGCTGCACCCGGGCGCGCAGACCCGCCTGCCGGGCCGCGTCGGTGACCTCCCGCAGCGCCCACAACCCGCTGACCGCGACATCGAGATCCGCCTCGACCGCCTCACGCCAGGGCCCGCCCGGCGCCCACAGCCAGCACATCAGCCGCCCCGACAGCCCGGCCGCGCGCAGCGCCAACGCCTCCTCGGGCGTGGCCGTCCCCAGCCAGGTGGCCCCCGCCTCGACCGCGGCCCGCGCACAGCGCACCGCACCGTGGCCGTAGGCGTCCGACTTGACCACGGCCATCAGTGCGGCGCCCGGGGCGGACGCGCGCAACGTCCGCACATTGGCCCGCAGGGCATCCAGATCGATCTCCGCCCGGGCCCGAAGGGGCGCATGCGGCACAGGTGCTGTCTCACTCATGTCAGCCCCAGTGTCGCATTGGGCACCGAAGCGCCCGCCAGGGGCGCGAGGCTGTATCGATATGCGGCTCCGCCGCGTGGGCGCGACACGCCAGGAAGCACGTGCAGCCCGCGATCGACGCAGCCCTCGCCCCCGACCCGCCTCATTCACCCGCCACCCCCTTGTCACGTACAGTCACCCAGGACACACGACAGGTCGCAAACGGCACAACACGGCACAACACAGGGGTTGCTATGTGCGGAATCGTGGGATACGTCGGCTCGCAGTCCGCCCTCGACGTGGTCCTCGCCGGACTGAAGCGGCTGGAGTACCGCGGGTACGACTCCGCCGGCGTGGCGGTGCTCGCCGACGGGGGCCTCGCCGCCGCGAAGAAGGCCGGAAAACTGGTCAACCTGGAGAAAGAGCTGGTCGGCCGCCCACTGCCGACCGGGTCGACCGGCCTCGGCCACACCCGCTGGGCCACCCACGGCGGCCCCACGGACGCCAACGCCCACCCGCACCTCGACAACGCGGGCCGGGTCGCCGTCGTCCACAACGGCATCATCGAGAACTTCGCCGCGCTGCGCGCCGAACTGGCCGAGCGGGGCCACACCCTCACCTCCGAGACGGACACCGAGGTCGTCGCCCACCTCCTCGCGGAGGAGTTCTCCTCCTGCGACGACCTCGCGGAGGCGATGCGGCTGGTGTGCCGCCGTCTGGAGGGCGCGTTCACCCTGGTCGCGGTGCACGCGGACGCGCCGGACGTGGTCGTGGGCGCCCGCCGCAACTCGCCCCTGGTGGTCGGCGTCGGCGAGGGCGAGGCCTTCCTCGCGTCGGACGTGGCCGCTTTCATCGCCCACACCCGCTCGGCGATCGAGCTGGGCCAGGACCAGGTGGTCGAACTGCGCCGCGACGGTGTGACGGTGACCACCTTCGACGGCCGCCCCGCCGACGTCCGCTCGTACCACGTCGACTGGGACGCGTCGGCGGCGGAGAAGGGCGGCTACGACTACTTCATGCTCAAGGAGATCGCCGAGCAGCCCAAGGCCGTCGCCGACACGCTGCTCGGCCGGATCGACGCGGCGGGCTCGCTGTCCCTGGACGAGGTCCGCATCCCCGACCGGGAACTGCGCGAGCTGGACAAGGTGGTCATCGTGGCGTGCGGTACGGCGTTCCACGCGGGCCTCATCGCCAAGTACGCCATCGAGCACTGGACCCGTATCCCGTGCGAGGTGGAGCTGGCCAGCGAGTTCCGTTACCGGGACCCGATCCTCGGCCCCCGCACCCTGGTCATCGCCATCTCCCAGTCCGGCGAGACCATGGACACGCTGATGGCGCTGCGCCACGCCCGCGAACAGGGCGCCCGGGTCCTCGCCATCTGCAACACCAACGGCTCGACGATCCCCCGCGAGTCCGACGCGGTCCTCTACACCCACGCGGGCCCCGAGGTGGCGGTCGCCTCGACGAAGGCGTTCCTCACCCAGCTGGTGGCGTGCTACCTGGTGGCGCTGTATCTCGGTCAGGTACGGGGCACCAAGTGGGGCGACGAGATCCGCGCCGTGATCCGCGACCTCTCCCGGATCTCGTGCGAGGTGGAGCGGGTGCTCGAAACGATGGAGCCGGTACGGGAGTTGGCCCGCACCCTGGCCGACAAGAACACGGTGCTGTTCCTGGGCCGCCACGTCGGGTATCCGGTCGCCCTGGAAGGCGCCCTGAAACTCAAGGAGTTGGCCTACATGCACGCGGAGGGCTTCGCGGCGGGCGAGCTGAAGCACGGTCCGATCGCCCTGATCGAGGAGGACCTCCCGGTGGTCGTCGTGGTCCCCTCCCCGGCGGGCCGCTCCCTCCTCCACGACAAGATCGTCTCCAACATCCAGGAGATCCGCGCGCGGGGCGCCCGCACGATCGTCATCGCGGAGGAGGGCGACGAGGCGGTCGTCCCCTACGCCGACCACCTGATCCGCGTCCCGGCGACCCCGACGCTCCTCCAGCCCCTGGTCGCCACGGTCCCTCTCCAGGTCTTCGCCTGCGAACTGGCCACGGCCCGCGGCAACGAGGTGGACCAGCCGCGCAACCTGGCGAAGTCGGTGACGGTGGAATGAGCGACCGCGGCCCGCGCCGCTGGGGCTAGGGTGCGGATCATGCCCATCATCGGAGTCGGCATCGACGTCGCCGAGATCGACCGCTTCCGTGCCTCGCTGGAGCGCACGCCCAGCATGGCCGACCGCCTCTTCCTCCCCAGCGAACTGCTCCTCCCCAGCGGCGAACGCCGGGGCATCGCCTCCCTGGCGGCCCGGTTCGCAGCGAAGGAGGCCCTCGCCAAGGCCCTCGGCGCGCCGAGCGGCCTGCGCTGGACCGACGCGGAGGTGTACGTCGAGCCGTCCGGCCAGCCCCGTCTCCGCGTCACCGGCACGGTCGCGTCCCGCGCCTCCGAACTGGGCGTCCAGTCCTGGCACATCTCCCTGAGCCACGACGCGGGCGTGGCCTCGGCGGTGGTGATCGCGGAGGGGTAGGGGAAGTGACGGCGCCTCACAGCTCGGGGTGCGTCATGGGCGCCTCATGGCTCGGGGGTGCGCCTCAGGGGCGCCTCACGGCTCGGGGGTGCGCGTCATCGGGCGGCTGTGGACCGTCCGTGGCTGATCGCGCAGTTCCCCGCGCCCCTGAAAGGCAGGGCTTCGCCCTGCCACCGCCCGCCCCCTCCCCCCTGCGGGCAATCGTGCCGCTGGGGCGATGGGAGCACCTCCCGCTCGCGCGAAGCCGAGAGTGGGGGAGGGTGGGCGCAGGCGGCGCCTCGTAACCGCCGAGCAGCGGACCCCACCCCCGCCCAGCGACAGCAGAGGGCACCCGAGAACCCCCGGCCCACCCCCAGCCGCCCCCAAGAACAAGGCACACTCATCGCATGCGCTCAGCCCACCGCGTAGAAACCGTCCGCACAGCCGAACGCACCCTCATGGCCCGCCTCCCCGACGGCGCCCTGATGCAACGCGCCGCCGCCGGCCTGGCCACCGCCTGCGCCGACCTCCTCGGCCGGGTCTACGGCACCCGCGTCGTCGTCCTCACCGGCAGCGGCGACAACGGCGGCGACGCCCTGTACGCCGCCGCCCGCCTGGCAAGGCGAGGCGCGGGCGTCACCGCCGTACTCCTCGCCCCCGACCGCACCCACCCCGCCGCCCTGACGGCCCTGCGCCGAGCGGGCGGCACCGTGCTCCCGCCCCACGAGGCGGCCCACGCCATCCACCGGGCCGACCTGATCCTGGACGGCATCGTCGGCATCGGCGGCAAGGGCGGCCTCCGCCCCGACGCCGCGCCGCTCGCCGAACTCGCCGCCACCGCACGGGCGCTGGTCGTCGCCGTCGACCTCCCGTCCGGCATCGAGCCCGACACCGGCGAGGTGCACGGCGCAGCCGTCCGCGCCGACCTCACCGTGACCTTCGGGACCCACAAACCGGGCCTTTTCATCGACCCGGCCCGCGAGTACGCCGGGTCGGTCCGTCTGATCGACATCGGCCTGGCGGAGACGCTCCCGCCCACCCCGGCCCTGGAGTCCCTCCAGCACGCCGACGTGGCCGCCCTCCTCCCCCGCCCCACCGGCGAGAGCGACAAGTACCGCAGGGGAGTCGTGGGCATCGCGGCGGGCTCGTCCCGCTACCCGGGCGCGGCGGTCCTCGCGGTCGCGGGCGCCCTGCGGGGCGGCGCGGGCGCCGTCCGCTACGTGGGCGCCGCCACCGAAGCGGTCCTCGCTCGCTACCCGGAGACTCTCGTGTCGAACACGGGCCCGAAGAAGGCGGGCCGGGTCCAGGCCTGGGTCGCGGGCCCCGGCGCGGGCGACGACCCGGCGCCGGTCGCCGAGGCCCTGGCCTCGGACGTCCCGGTTCTGCTGGACGCGGACGGCCTCCGCCTGGCCGACCGCGACACGGTCCGCACCCGCAGGGCCCCGACCCTGATGACCCCGCACGCGGGTGAGGCGGCCGCGCTCCTGGGCATCACCCGGGAGGAGGTCGAGTCCGCCCGCCTCACCGCCGTACGCGACCTGGCCCGCGCCTACGACGCCACGGTGCTCCTCAAAGGCTCCACCACCCTCGTCGCCGGCCCGGACCCCGCATCCCCGGTCCGCGCCAACCCCACCGGCACCCCGTGGCTGGCGACGGCGGGCAGCGGCGACGTCCTCTCGGGCCTGGCCGGCTCCCTCCTGGCAGCCGGCCTCTCCCCCCTGGACGCGGCGAGCACGGCGGCCTACCTCCACGGCCTGGCGGGCCGCTACGCCGCGAACGGCGCCCCGACAGGAGCCCACGACGTCGCGGAGTCGATCCCGACGGCCTGGCGGGACGTCACCTCCTGACCCCCACCCACCCCACGACCACCCCACCCGCCCCACCCACGAGATTCACTCCCCCTCCTCGATCCGGTCGATCGCCTCCCGCACCATCCCCAGATACTCGACCTCCTCGCACCGCGGCTTACTGCCCATCCGGTACATGTCGATCGCGTCATCGAGGTGCTCGCCCAGATCCTCGTCCGGCAGGTCCGCCGAGAGCTCGCTGCACACCCGTCCGGCGAGCTCCGCATCACCGCGCGTAGACCCCCGTCGAACGGCGCCCCGTAATGTCAGGCGCCTGCCGAAAGCCATCCCAATCCCCCATTTCCCCCTGGCCGACCGGGAGGCGGCTCCCTCCCGACCGCCCGGACGCTAGTCCTCCCCCCACCCGAGGTCCATACCTTCGTCACAGTTCACGCACGGCGAAGGGAGAACGCCCCACCGCGCCCCCGCCCGGCGTGACGGAACCCACCGGCCCCCGCCCCGCCACCCCGTTCAAAGTCCGTTAACAATGGACTGTGATCTCACCGGTCTCCTCGTTGCCGCGGAGCGCCCACCGGCCCAGGCCGGAGGCGACTCCCTACGTCGACCTCACCCGTGCCGAGTGGAGCGCGCTGCGCGAAAAGACGCCGCTCCCGCTGAACGCCGAGGAGGTCGAGAAGCTGCGCGGTCTGGGCGATGTCATCGACCTCGACGAGGTACGGGACATCTATCTGCCGCTGTCCCGGCTCCTCAACCTCTACGTGGGCGCCACCGACGGCCTGCGCGGCGCCCTGAACACCTTCCTGGGTGAGCAGGGCTCCCAGTCCGGCACCCCGTTCGTCATAGGCGTCGCCGGCTCCGTGGCCGTCGGCAAGTCGACGGTCGCCCGCCTCCTCCAGGCCCTCCTGGCCCGCTGGCCCGAACACCCGCGCGTGGAACTGGTCACCACCGACGGCTTCCTGCTCCCCATGAAGGACCTCCAGGAACGCGGCCTGGTCTCCCGCAAGGGCTTCCCCGAGTCGTACGACCGCCGGGCCCTGACTCGTTTCGTCGCCGACATCAAGGCCGGCAAGGACGAGGTGACGGCCCCCGTCTACTCCCACCTCATCTACGACATCGTCCCCGACCGGAAGCTGACGGTCCGCCGCCCCCACATCCTCATCGTCGAGGGCCTGAACGTCCTCCAGCCCGCCCTCCCCGGCCAGGACGGCCGCACCCGCGTCGGTCTCGCCGACTACTTCGACTTCAGCGTCTACGTCGACGCCTCCGCCGACGACATCGAGCGCTGGTACCTCAACCGTTTCAAGAAGCTCCGCCAGACCGCGTTCCAGAACCCCGACTCGTACTTCCGCAAGTACACCCAGGTCTCCGAGGACGACGCCCTCGACTACGCCCGCACCCTCTGGCGCACCATCAACAAGCCCAACCTGGTGGAGAACATCGCCCCCACCCGCGGCCGCGCCACCCTCATCATCCGCAAGGGCGCCGACCACAAGGTCCGCCGCCTCAGCCTGCGCAAGCTGTAGGGGGTGTTCGGGCAGTTCCTCGCCCCGTCTTCGGCCCCGGCTGCCCCGGACACCCTGCGGGCATGCCGCATCTGCGCCTGATCACCCCGGCCGACCGGACCGAGAACGTGGTGCGCCTGACCGAGGGCACGTTCGGGTGCACCCACCTCGTCGTCGTACCGGGTGCCGCCCGCGACCCCGCCGGAGAGTCGTGGCGGTCCTGGCGGGCATCGCCGGCACGCTCTCCCTGACCTCGGCCAAGTCCGGAGCCCTGGTGGGCGTGGCCATCTCGGTCACCACGGTCCCGGCCGCCGCGAACGCGGCGGTGGCCCTGGCCTACGGCGACACGAAGCAGACGGTGGGCTCCACGGAGCAACTGCTCCTCAACCTCCTGGGCATCCTCCTGGCAGGCACCTTCACCCTGCTCCTCCAGAAGTGGCTGCGGTCCAAGCCCCGATAGGGGCGCGGGGAACTGCGCGACCAGCCACGGCAAACCCGCAGCCCGCACCACACAGAACCCCACGCCCCTACCCGGAACGAACCCCGGCCCTACCCGAGCGCCGACTTCACCACATCGGCCAACCGCCCGGCAACAGCCCGAGCCTGCTCGATATCGGCCGCCTCCACCATCACCCGCACCAGCGGCTCGGTCCCGGAAGGCCGCAGCAACACCCGCCCCGTGGAACCCAGTTCGGCCTCGGCCTCCCCCACCGCCGCCGCCAGCTCCGGGGACGTGGACACTCGCGACCGGTCCACGTCCGGCACATTGACGAGCACCTGCGGCAGCCGCTCCATCACCCCGGCCAACTCCTGGAGCGTACGCCCGGTCTGCGCGACCCGCGCCGCCAGCAGCAGCCCCGTCAGCGTGCCGTCACCCGTCGTCGCGTGGTCGGAGATGATCACGTGCCCGGACTGCTCGCCCCCGAGCGCGTACCCGTGCTCCTTCATCTCCTCCAGCACGTACCGGTCGCCGACCGCGGCCTGCACCAGCCGCAGCCCCTCCCGCTCCAGCGCCAGCTTGAACCCGAGGTTGGACATCACAGTGGCGACCACGGTGTCGGACCGCAGCACGCCGCGCTCCCGCATGGCCAGGGCGAGAACGGCGAGGATCTGGTCGCCGTCGACCTCGTTGCCCTCGTGGTCCACGGCCAGGCACCGGTCCGCGTCCCCGTCGTGCGCGATCCCGAGGTGCGCCCCGTGCTCCAGGACGGCGGCCTTCAGCGGCCCGAGGTGCGTCGACCCGCACCCGTCGTTGATGTTGAGCCCGTCCGGCTCGGCCCCGATCGTGACGATCTCGGCGCCGGCGCGGGTGAACGCCTCCGGCGAGACCCCGGCGGCGGCGCCGTGCGCCTCGTCGAGGACGATCTTCAGGCCGTCGAGCCGGTTGGGGAGGGCCGAGAGCAGGTGCTCGACGTACTGCCCGAAGCCGTCGTAGGACCGGACGCGCCCGACGCCCGCACCTGTGGGCCGCTCCCAGGGAGCCCCGGTGCGGTGCTCCTCGTAGACGCCCTCGATCTTGTCCTCCAGCTCGTCCGCGAGCTTGTGCCCGCCGCGGGCGAAGAACTTGACGCCGTTGTCCGGCATGGCGTTGTGGCTGGCGGACAGCATCACACCGAGGTCGGCGCCCAGCTCGCCGGTGAGGAACGCCACCGCGGGGGTGGGCAGCACACCGACACGCAGCACGTCGACGCCCGCGCTGGCGAGGCCCGCCACGACGGCCGCCTCCAGGAACTCCCCGGACGCTCGCGGATCCCGCCCGACCACCGCCACCGGCTTGTGGCCCTCGAACGTTCCCGCCTCGGCGAGTACGTGTGCCGCCGCGACGGAGAGTCCGAGCGCGAGCTCGGCCGTCAGATCCGCGTTGGCGACACCGCGCACGCCGTCCGTGCCGAAGAGTCGTCCCACTGTGGTGTCCTCCGAAATTGCTCAGAATGTGCGGCTCGTACTGATGGTCACGAGTGTCCCGGCATTCCCCTGACCAAGTACATCCCCTGAGACTGTCCTCCCCCGTTCGGGGTTGTACCGACAGTCTGTGTATAAGCCTGCGATGAAGGGACGCGTGCTGGTACGCCCTGCCAAGCAAACCGCCCCGGCGGCACGAATACGTGCCACCGGGGCGATACGCGCAATGCGCGACGCACGCGGATCGCGCCCAGCGGCGCGAGCGCGATCTAGCGCTTGCTGTACTGCGGAGCCTTGCGGGCCTTCTTCAGACCGGCCTTCTTGCGCTCGACCGCACGGTCGTCGCGGCGGAGGAAGCCGGCCTTCTTGAGGGCGCCACGGTTGTTGTCGACGTCGGCCTCGTTCAGCGCGCGGGCGACACCGAGACGGAGCGCACCGGCCTGACCGGAGACACCGCCACCGGAGATGCGGGCGATGACGTCGTAGCGGCCCTCGAGCTCCAGCACCTTGAAGGGCTCGTTGACTTCCTGCTGGTGCACCTTGTTGGGGAAGTAGTCCTCAAGGGTGCGACCGTTGATCTTCCACTTGCCGGAACCCGGGACGATCCGGACGCGGGCGATGGCGTTCTTGCGACGGCCCAGGCCGGCGGCCGGCTGCGGGTCGCCGAAGCGGGAGGCCATGGACTCGGAGGTGTACTCGCCCTCGACGGGGACGTCCGACTCCGTGGTGTAGCTGTCGATGTCAAGCTCTTCGAGCGGCTGCTCGGCAGTGGTCTCGGCCACGATTCTCCTCAGATCTTTTCTGTTTGGGGGTGTGGCCGGAACTACTGCGCGACCTGGGTGATCTCGAACGGCACCGGCTGCTGCGCAGCGTGGGGGTGCTGGTCGCCCGAGTAGACCTTCAGCTTCGAGAGCATCTGACGGCCCAGGGAGTTCTTGGGGATCATGCCCTTGATGGCCTTCTCGACGGCCTTCTCGGGGTTCTTCGCCAGCAGCTCGTCGTAACGGACGGAGCGCAGACCACCCGGGTAACCGGAGTGGCGGTACGCCAGCTTCTGGGTCTTCTTGTTGCCGGACAGGTGAACCTTGTCGGCGTTGATGATGATGACGAAGTCGCCCATGTCCATGTGAGGGGCATAGGTCGGCTTGTGCTTGCCGCGGAGGAGGTTCGCCGCAGTGGTAGCCAGACGGCCCAGGACGATGTCCTGTGCGTCGATGACGTGCCACTGGCGAGTCACATCGCCGGGCTTGGGGCTGTACGTACGCACTTCGCAGCCTTCTTCTTCAGTGGATGGGTGGTGACACATGGCATCACTGAAGCGATCGTGCAGCTGGGGACGACAGTGCCGGGAACGCTGCCCGTATGCCGCCCACTGGTAACTGCTCCAGGGAACCCGCGTAAGGACTTCTCGCCTGAGAGCGACCAAGCCAATACGCATAACAATCGGCAAGAGTACTCGGGCCGCCCCGGACGGGTCAAAACGGCCCCGGGGCCGACCCCCACGGCACCCCTTGATCCACTTCGCCCACGGGTCCGATACGATCCGGCCCCGCGTGCCGCAAGGCACGCGGTTCAAGCATGCAAGCTGCAAACCACGGGGTTCACATATGAAGTTTCGCAAGAACGTTGCCGCCGCGATCGTGGCGGCCGGTGTCGCCCTGACCCTGGGCAGCGCCGGCACGGCGTCCGCGTCGAGCTACTACTCGGTGCCCGGCGGCCAGGTGAAGTTCACGTCCAAGGGCGAGATCCTGAAGATCTGGGACATGAAGGCGGGCAAGACCGGTCTCTACGTCTCCGTCTACGACGAGTCCGCGAAGAACCCGACGTTCGACACCTGCAACGTCAAGGGCAAGGGCAAGACCAAGACCTGCGACATGAAGTTCAAGAACGGGCACAAGCTCGACATCGACGTCTTCTCGTACACGAAGCTGAGCGACCACAACTCGTACAAGCTCGTCGCCAGCTGGAAGGACAAGGCGTAACCCGGTACCGAGGAGTAACGCGGTACCAAGGCGTGACCCATAACTGAAGAAGGCCTCCCCTCGCCCGTCTAAACTGCGGCCCATGAGCTTTGGGCAGGGGGGGTCTCAGTGGAGCCCCGGGGGTTCCCACAATCCGTGGGACAGTCAGTGGAGTTCCTCCAGTAACCAGACCCCGGACTGGGCGTCACTCGCCGAGCAGTCCGAGACACGCAACAGGCGCCGCAGACTCCTGCTGATCGTCGGCGGTGCCCTCGCCACGGTCGGCATAGGCGTCGCCGTGGCGATGGCCGTCGTCAACACCGACAACGGGGGCAGCACCACGGCGAACGGCCCGAACAACCCACCGGTCACGGAGGGCATACCGAGCGCCAGCGCGAAGACGGACCCGTCGTTCGCACCGACGTCGGCCCCGCCCCCGCTGAACCCGAAGGACTTCATCTCCAGCTCGGGCAAGGACAAGGCGCCGATCAGCCCGGACATCCTGTTCCCGGGCTCCCAGTTCACCAAGCGCGAGGGTGTCGTCTACCGCAAGGGCGCCACGGCCTCGACGAAGGACTGCGCCTCGGCCGTGCAGGGCACCCTCGACAAGCTCCTCACGGAGAACGACTGCACCCGCTTCATGCGCGTGACCTACTTCCGGGACAAGGTCGCGACCACCATCGGCGTCGCCCTGTTCGACACCGAGGCCAAGGCGACCAAGGTCAAGGACGACTGGGACAAGCAGAGCACCATCGTCTCCCTGTCCGGTGACGGCGTCCCCGCCTTCTGCCGCACGACGGTCTGCCGCACGACCGCCAACTCCTACGGCCGCTACGCCTACTTCACCCTCTCCGGCTTCACCGACGGCAAGGACGTCACGGAGAAGGACAAGGCCGTCTTCACCGCCGGCGACGACCTCAGCAGCTCCACGTACGGACAGATCCGGCGCCGCGGCGAGACCCAGGCGGCCGCCGCGGCCAACGGGCAGTAGCCCGTCGGAACCCCCCGCCGCCCGGGGTCAGCAGCAGCCGGCCCCGGGTACCCCTGGCAGACTCCGCCGGTTCCGCGCCTCCCTGCTCCGCGCGGCCAGCAGCTCGTCCGCCGGGTACCCGACCTCCTCCAGGGTCAGCCCGTGCGGCCGTACGACATGCACGGCGGAGTCCCGTACGCCGGCGGCCAGCACCTTCCCGGGCCATTCGGGCCCCCGGTGGCCGTCCCCCACGAACAGCAGGGCCCCGATCAGCGAGCGCACCATGTTGTGGCAGAAGGCGTCGGCCCGCACGGTGGCGGTGATGATCCCGTCGTCGCCCCGCACCAGGCTCAGCTCCTGCAGTGTGCGGATGGTGGTCGCCCCCTCCCGCCGCTTGCAGTACGCGGCGAAGTCGTGCTCCCCCAGCAGCCGCCGTGCCGCCTCGTTCATGGCGTCGACGTCCAGCGGCCAGTCGTGCCACAGGACGTGACCGCGCAGCAACGGATCGACACCGCCGGGGTTGTCGGTGACCCGGTAGGCGTACCGCCGCCAGATCGCCGAGAACCGCGCGTTGAAGCCGCTGGGCGCCTCCCTGAGCGCCCAGACCCGCACGTCCCTCGACAGACGCCCCGCGAGCCGCTTCAGCAGCTTCTCGTGGTGCTCACGCCAGACCGCCTCCGGCAGGTCCACGTGCGCCACCTGCCCCCGCGCGTGCACCCCGGCGTCCGTCCGCCCGGCCACGGTCAGCTCGAAGGTCTCCCGGGACCGCGTCACGGTCCGCAGGGCGTCCTCGATCTCCCCCTGCACGGTCCGCCGCCCGCCGGCCTGCTTGGCCCACCCGGAGAAGTCACTCCCGTCGTACGACAGATCGAGCCGCACACGGACGAACCCGGGCTGCACTTCGTCACTCACTCCTGAATCCTCCCAGGTACAAAAAAGTGGGCCCGCTCCCTAAGGAACGGGCCCACTCAAACGCGCCCCGTTTTTAGGGGCGCGGGGAACTGCGCGACCAGCCACAACGAACCCGCAGCCGAAAACGCAGCCCCCCGCGGAGCGCTACGCGTCCTTGGACTCCTCGGCAGCCTCGTCCGCGCTGTCGTCAGCCTTGGTGGTGTCCACCTTGGCCTCAGCGGCAGGCGTCTCCGCGTCCTTGGCGGCACGCTTGGTGGCGGCCTCGGCCTCGCCCGTGGCCTCCTGCGCGACGGTCAGCGCCTCGACCAGCTCGATGACAGCCATGGGCGCGTTGTCGCCACGACGGTTACCGATCTTGGTGATCCGGGTGTAGCCACCCGGACGGTTCTCGTACCGCGGGCCGATCTCGGTGAAGAGCGTGTGCACGACGCTCTTGTCCGTGATGACCTGGAGCACCTGGCGGCGGTTGTGAAGGTCGCCCTTCTTCGCCTTGGTGACCAGACGCTCGGCGTACGGCCGCAGACGGCGGGCCTTCGCCTCGGTGGTGGTGATGCGGCCGTGCTCGAAGAGCGACTTCGCGAGGTTCGCGAGAAGCAGCTTCTCGTGCGCGGCACTGCCGCCCAGACGGGCACCCTTGGTGGGCTTCGGCATGGTGTTTCTCCTAGGTGTCTGCCCCGGCCGTACCAGGTACCGGGGTCAGTATCTGAGCAAGCGGTCGCCTGTCAGAGATCCGGACGACAAGCCCCGAAGGGGCGAGTCGCCCGGAAGGGGCGCGGGGAACTGCGCGACAATCCACAGCGCGCCCGCACCCGAGTACGGACCGTTTGGCCCGAGCTCTTAGTACTGCTCGGTCTCCACGAACCCGGCGTCCGCGTCGTCGTCCGCGCCGAAGGCGTCCGCGGCAGCGGTCGGGTCGAATCCGGGCGGGCTGTCCTTCAGGGCCAGGCCCATGCCGGCCAGCTTCGCCTTGACCTCGTCGATCGACTTCGCACCGAAGTTACGGATGTCGAGCAGGTCGGCCTCGGAGCGCGCGACCAGCTCACCCACGGAGTGGATGCCCTCACGCTTGAGGCAGTTGTACGACCGAACGGTGAGCTCGAGCTCCTCGATCGGCAGCGCCAGATCAGCGGCCAGGGCGGCGTCCGTCGGGGACGGACCCATGTCGATGCCCTCGGCGTCGATGTTGAGCTCACGGGCGAGACCGAAGAGCTCGACCAGCGTCTTACCGGCGGAGGCCATGGCGTCACGGGGACGCATCGCCTGCTTGGTCTCGACGTCGACGATCAGCTTGTCGAAGTCGGTGCGCTGCTCGACACGCGTGGCCTCGACCTTGTACGTGACCTTGAGAACCGGCGAGTAGATGGAGTCGACCGGGATACGGCCGATCTCCTGGCCCACCTGCTTGTTCTGCACGGCGGAGACGTAACCGCGGCCACGCTCGACCGTCAGCTCCATCTCCAGCTTGCCCTTGCCGTTGAGCGTGGCGAGGACCAGGTCGGGGTTGTGCACCTCGACACCGGCCGGGGGCGCGATGTCGGCGGCGGTGACCAGCCCCGGGCCCTGCTTGCGCAGGTACATCACGACCGGCTCGTCGTGCTCCGAGGAGACGACCAGCTGCTTGATGTTGAGGATCAGGTCGGTGACGTCCTCCTTGACGCCCGGCACGGTGGTGAACTCGTGCAGGACACCGTCGATCCGGATGCTGGTGACAGCAGCGCCGGGGATCGACGACAGGAGCGTGCGACGGAGGCTGTTGCCGAGGGTGTAGCCGAAGCCCGGCTCCAGCGGCTCGATCACGAACCGGGAGCGGAACTCGTCGACGACCTCTTCGGTCAACGAGGGACGCTGAGCGATCAGCATGTGGTGATCCTTCTGTCAGGGGCGCCCGCTATTTGACGCCCTGATTTGTTACAAGGGTACGGGCGATACGACCCGAAGGAGCCGTACCGCCCGAAAACCTCAGACCAAGCGGCCTGCGTCGAAGATCTGCGAAAGATCAGACGCGGCGGCGCTTGGGCGGACGGCAGCCGTTGTGCGGGGTGGGCGTGACGTCCTGGATGGAGCCGACCTCGAGACCGGTCGCCTGCAGCGAACGGATGGCCGTCTCACGACCCGAGCCCGGGCCCTTGACGAACACGTCGACCTTGCGCATGCCGTGCTCCTGCGCGCGACGGGCGGCCGACTCGGCGGCCATCTGCGCGGCGAACGGCGTGGACTTCCGGGAGCCCTTGAAGCCGACGTGGCCGGCGGAGGCCCAGGAGATCACGTTGCCCGAGGGGTCCGTGATGGAGACGATCGTGTTGTTGAACGTGCTCTTGATGTGCGCGTGGCCGTGAGCGACGTTCTTCTTTTCCTTGCGGCGCACCTTCTTGGCAGCGCCCTGACGACCCTTGGGGGGCATCTACTAACTCCTACGGGGAGGTGGTCGGTCCTACAGCGAAGACCGCTGATGAAGCGTTGTCCGCTGAGGACTACTTCTTGCCCGGCTTCTTCTTACCGGCGATGGCGCGACGCGGGCCCTTGCGGGTGCGAGCGTTGGTGCTGGTGCGCTGACCGCGGACGGGCAGACCACGACGGTGACGGAGACCCTGGTAGCAGCCGATCTCGACCTTGCGGCGGATGTCGGCCTGGATCTCGCGACGGAGGTCACCCTCGGTCTTGATGTTGTTGTCCACGTACTCGCGGATCGCGACGAGCTGCTCCTCGGAGAGGTCGCGAACGCGGGTGTTCGGGTTGACGCCGGTCGCTGCCAGCGTCTCCTGGGAGAGGGTCCGGCCGATGCCGAACACATAGGTGAGGGCGACCTCCACGCGCTTGTCGCGCGGGATGTCAACACCGGAAACGCGTGCCATTCAATGGCTCCTGGTGATTGTCGGAGGTCTTCCGCAGAACCGGCTCCCGGCCGCCGTACCAGGTACGAACCGGGTCCCCGGCCTCCGAGCCGGGGGTGTCAGACGCCGTGCGGCGCCTGGGTCCTGCGTATGAACAATTCAGCTCGCGTCGCGCGAATCCCTGCGATGAAGATGCAGAGGGAGTGGTCGTACGTGCGTCAGCCCTGGCGCTGCTTGTGGCGCGGGTTCTCGCAGATGACCATGACCCGACCGTGACGGCGGATCACCCTGCACTTGTCGCAGATCTTCTTGACGCTCGGCTTGACCTTCATGGGGTGAGGTTCTCCGGGTCAGTGCCACCACCCGCGTCCCGGAAGACCGGGGCACGGAGAGCGGGGGCAAGATCTACTTGTAGCGGTAGACGATCCGGCCACGCGTCAGGTCGTACGGAGACAGCTCCACCACGACCCGGTCGTCAGGGAGGATGCGGATGTAGTGCATACGCATCTTGCCGCTGATGTGTGCCAGGACCTGGTGGCCGTTCTGGAGCTCGACCTTGAACATGGCGTTCGGCAGAGACTCGACGACAGTGCCCTCGATCTCGATGGCACCTTGCTTCTTGGCCACGCTTCGCCCTTCGAATCGACTACCTTGATCGACTCCGCGTAACCGAATGAGGACACACGGAAACACGAGAGCCGACGAGTCAGTCTACGCCAGGGCCTCCAGAAACACGAATTCGGTATGCATGCCCAAGGCTGAAGATCCTTACGCCGCCCCGCAGGAGCGCCCTTGAAAGGGGCGCGGGGAACTGCGCGACCAGCCCCCCCACCGGACCCGCACCCGGCAACGAACCCTCAGCCCACCGGATCCGGAGCCGCAGTGATCCCGTACTCCGCCAGCTTCGCCTTGCCCCCGTCGGGAGCCGTCAGCACAAGCGGCCCCTGCTCGGTCAGGGCGACCGAGTGCTCCCAGTGCGACGACCACGTCCCGTCCGTCGTCACCACGGTCCAGTCGTCCGCCAGGACCTCCGTCTTCGGCGTCCCCAGCGACACCATCGGCTCGATCGCGAGGCAGAAGCCGGGCACCAGCTTCGGTCCCTTCCCCCGCCGCCGCTCGACGTAGTTCAGCAGATGCGGGTCCATGTGCATCTCGGTCCCGATGCCGTGGCCGCCGTAGTCCTCGACGATCCCGTACTTCCCGCCGCCCGGCTTCGGCTGCCGGCGGATGTACGTCTCGATGGCCCGCGAGACGTCGACGAGCCGGTTCCCCTGCTTCATCGCGGCGATCCCGGCCCACATGGACTCCTCGGTCACCCGCGACAGCTCGATCAGCTCCGGAGCGTGCCCGGACCCCACGAACGCGGTGTAGGCGGCGTCACCGTGCCAGCCGTCGATGATCGCGCCGCAGTCGATGGAGATGATGTCGCCGTCCTTCAGGACGACCTCGTCGCTCGGGATGCCATGGACCACGACCTCGTTCACCGAGGTGCAGATCGTCGCCGGGAAGCCGCCGTACCCGAGGAAGTTCGACTTGGCCCCGTGCTCCGCGAGAACCTTGCGGGCGACCTCGTCGAGATCCTTCGTGGAGGCACCCGGCACGGCGGCCTCCCGGGTGGCCGCGTGGATGGCGGCGACGACCAGCCCCGCCTCACGCATCTTGGCGATCTGCTCGGGACTCTTGATCTGCACCATGGGGGCCTGCGCTCTCCGTCTTCCTTGTCGTCCACGAGGCACGGGATCTCGTTCTCGCGTTTTTGCCTACACAACAGTACGGCCGCGGCGCCCCTCACGGGCACCGCGGCCGACGTACCGACCGACGACCTACTGGTCGTCGTCCTCGCGCTTGAGCGCCTCCATGGCGCGCTGGGTGACTTCCTCCACCGGACCGAGCGCCGAGATCGTCACCACGAGGCCCTGGGCCTTGTAGTAGTCGATGATCGGCTCGGTCTGGGTGTGGTAGACCTCCAGGCGCTTGCGGACGGTCTCCTCGGAGTCGTCGTCACGCTGGTACAGCTCGCCGCCACAGACGTCGCAGACGCCCTCCTGCTTCGGCTTCTTGTACGTGACGTGGAAGACGTGGGCGGAGTCGTTGCGGCAGATGCGACGGCCGGCGATCCGCTTGACGACCTCGTCCTCGGGGACCTCCAGGTCCAGCACCGCGTCCAGGTTCATGGACTCTTCCTGGAGCGTCACGTCCAGCGCCTCGGCCTGCGAGACGTTGCGCGGGAAGCCGTCGAGCAGAAAGCCGTGCTCGGCGTCCGGCTGCTCCATGCGGTCCTTGGCCATCGCGATGGTGACCTCGTCCGGCACCAGCTCGCCCTTGTCCATGTAGGACTTCGCGAGTTTGCCGAGCTCCGTCTGCTTGCTGATGTTGGCCCGGAACAGGTCGCCCGTGGAGATGTGCGGGATCGACAGGTTCTGTGCCAGGAACGCGGCCTGCGTTCCCTTGCCCGCACCCGGCGGCCCGACGAGGACGATTCGCATCAGCGGAGGAACCCTTCGTAATTGCGCTGCTGGAGCTGGCTCTCGATCTGCTTCACCGTCTCCAGACCCACACCCACGATGATCAGGATGCTGGTTCCGCCGAACGGGAAGTTGGCGTTTGCCCCGAAACCGGCCAACGCCATTGTCGGCACGAGAGCGATCAGACCCAGGTACAGCGAACCCGGCCAGGTGATCCGGTTGAGTACGTAGCTCAGGTACTCAGCGGTCGGTCGGCCAGCCCGGATGCCCGGGATGAAGCCACCATACTTCTTCATGTTGTCCGCGACTTCCTCGGGGTTGAACGAGATGGCCACGTAGAAGAAGGCGAAGAAGATGATGAGGAAGAAGTAGAGCGTGACGTGAGCCGGCGCTGCCGTGTCGGCCAGGTTTGCCTTGACCCAATTCGCCCAACCCGCTGTGGAGTTGGAGAACTGCACGATGAGCGCCGGGATGTAGAGCAGCGACGAGGCGAAGATCACAGGGATGATGCCGGCCTGGTTGACCTTCAACGGGATGTAGGTCGAGGTGCCACCGTAGGAACGGCGGCCGATCATACGCTTCGCGTACTGGACCGGAATACGGCGCTGGGCCTGCTCGACGAAGACCACCAGTGCGACCATGACCAAGCCGACGGCGATGACGGTGCCGAACTCGATCCAGCCGCCCGCCAGGTCGCCCTGCTCCTTGATCGCCCAGAGGGCGGCCGGGAAGGTGGCGGCGATCGAGATGAACATCAGGATCGACATGCCGTTGCCGATGCCGCGGTCGGTGATCAGCTCACCGAGCCACATGACGAGGGCCGTACCGGCGGTCATGGTGATGACCATGACCATGGTGGCGAAGATGGAATCGTCGGGGACGATCATGCCGGCCTGCGCACAGCCGCTGAAGAGCGAGCCGCTGCGGGCGGTGGCGACGAGGCCGGTGCCCTGGAGGACCGCGAGGGCGACCGTCAGGTAACGCGTGTACTGCGTGATCTTCGCCGTACCGGCCTGCCCCTCCTTCTTCAGGGCTTCCAGACGCGGGATCACCACGGTCAGCAGCTGCAGAATGATGCTCGCCGTGATGTACGGCATGATGCCGAGCGCGAAGATCGTGATCTGCAGCAGCGCGCCACCACTGAACATGTTTACCAGCCCGAACAGACCGGTGTTGGTCTGGGCCTGGTCGATGCAGAACTGGACGGCTGTGTAGTCGACACCCGGGATCGGGACGTGTGTGCCGACTCGGTAGATCACGATGATGCCGAGCGTGAAGAGCAGCTTCTTGCGCAGGTCGGGCGTCTTGAACGCCCGGGCGAACGCGGTGAGCACGGTGCCTCCTGCGACCCCCGCGCTACTGCGTCAAGGGTGACGGTTTTGAGATTCTGATGAGGACGACTTACGTAACGTTTAACTGCCGCGGCGAGTGCCCGGATGGGAGCACCCTGTGAAAAAGGGCAGCGCAGGTCACCTTACCGGCGAGACTGCTTCCCTTGGAACGACCAACCGGGGATACCCCATTTGTGGGGTATCCCCGGTCGGGATCGCTCAAGTCATCGAGACACCTGGTGGGTTCAGACGAGCTCGGTGACGGTACCGCCGGCGGCGGTGATCTTCTCCTTGGCGGAGCCGGAGACGGCGTCGACCGTCACCTGCAGCGCCACGGAGATCTCGCCCTGGCCGAGGACCTTGACGAGGCTGTTCTTGCGGACGGCACCCTTGGCGACCAGGTCGGCAACGGTGACCTCCCCACCCTCGGGGTAGAGGGCGGCGAGCTTGTCCAGGTTCACGACCTGGAACTCCGTCTTGAAGGGGTTCTTGAAGCCCTTCAGCTTCGGGAGACGCATGTGGAGGGGCATCTGGCCACCCTCGAAGCGCTCCGGAACCTGGTAGCGGGCCTTCGTACCCTTGGTACCACGACCGGCCGTCTTACCCTTCGACGCCTCACCACGACCGACACGGGTCTTCGCGGTCTTGGCGCCGGGGGCGGGACGGAGGTTGTGGATCTTGAGCGGGTTGTTCTCCGCCATGATCAGTCGACCTCCTCGACCGTCACGAGGTGGCGGACGGTGTGCACCATGCCGCGGAACTCGGGGCGGTCCTCCTTGACGACCTGCGTGTTGATGCCCTTGAGACCAAGGGAACGCAGGGTGTCACGGTGGTTCTGCTTGCTGCCGATGTAGGACTTGACCTGCGTAATCTTGAGCTGCGCCATGATTACGCACCCGCCCCGGCACGCGCACGGAGAAGAGCCGCGGGAGCGACGTCCTCGAGGGGCAGACCACGGCGGGCCGCGATCTCCTCGGGACGCTGCAGACCCTTCAGGGCCTCCACGGTCGCGTGCACGATGTTGATCGCGTTGTCGGAGCCGAGCGACTTCGACAGCACGTCGTGGATACCGGCGCACTCGAGCACGGCACGCACCGGACCACCGGCGATAACACCGGTACCGGGGGACGCGGGCTTGAGCAGGACGACGCCGGCAGCCTTCTCACCCTGGATGGGGTGCGGGATGGTGCCCTGGATACGGGGGACCTTGAAGAAGTGCTTCTTGGCCTCCTCAACGCCCTTGGCGATGGCGGCCGGCACCTCCTTGGCCTTGCCGTAACCGACACCCACGGTGCCGTCACCGTCGCCCACCACGACCAGCGCGGTGAAGCTGAAGCGACGACCACCCTTCACAACCTTGGCGACGCGGTTGATCGCGACAACGCGCTCAACGTACGCGGTCTTCTCGGCGGCAGCTGCGCCGCCGTCACGGCCCTTCCGGTCCCGCCGCTCGCCGCCACCGGCACCGCCACCGCGGCGCTGGGGTCCAGCCATTGGATTTACCTCTCTCTTTCCGCTAGCTACGCAGCGAGCTCAGAACTTGAGCCCGGCCTCGCGGGCGGCGTCGGCCAGGGCCGCGATGCGACCCGCGTACCGGTTACCACCTCGGTCGAACACAACGGCCTCGACACCGGCGGCCTTGGCACGCTCGGCGACCAGGGCGCCGACCTTGCCGGCCTGCGCCGACTTGTCCTCCGACGCACCACGGATCGACGAGTCCAGGGTGGACGCCGACGCAAGGGTGTGACCCTTGAGGTCGTCGATCACCTGGGCCACGATGTGGCGGTTCGAGCGGGTCACGACCAGGCGGGGACGCTCAGCCGTACCGTTGACCTTCTTACGGATCCGGATGTGGCGCCGCTTGATGGCAGCACGCTTGTAAGCGTCGCCCTTAGCGATCTTCGTACCGTATGCCATGGCTTACTTACCCGCCTTTCCGACCTTGCGGCGGATGACTTCGCCCTCGTACTTGACGCCCTTGGCCTTGTACGGGTCGGGCTTGCGCAGCTTGCGGATGTTGGCCGCAACCTCGCCGACCTTCTGCTTGTCGATGCCCTCGACCTGGAAGCGGGTCGGGGTCTCCACCTTGAAGGTGATGCCCTCGGGCGCCTCGACGGTGATCGGGTGGCTGTAGCCGAGCGCGAACTCGAGGTTCGAACCCTTGGCCTGCACGCGGTAACCGACACCGCTGATCTCGAGCTTCTTCACGTAACCCTGGGTCACGCCGGTGATCATGTTCGCCACCAGCGTGCGGGACAGGCCGTGCAGGGCCTTGCTCTGACGCTCGTCGTTGGGGCGGGTGACGTTCAGAACGCCGTCCTCACCCTTGGCGATCTCGATCGGCGCGGCGACGGTGTGGGTCAGCGAGCCCTTGGGGCCCTTGACCGAGACCGTCTGGCCGTCGATGGTGACGTCCACGCCGGCGGGAACCGTGATGGGGAGCTTGCCAATACGCGACATAGCTGTTTCCTCCGATTCCTTTCCGCTACCAGACGTAGGCGAGGACTTCTCCGCCTACGCCCTTCTTGCCGGCCTGCTTGTCGGTGAGGAGCCCGTGGGACGTGGAGATGATCGCCACGCCGAGGCCGCCCAGCACCTTGGGCAGGTTGGTGGACTTCGCGTAAACCCGGAGACCGGGCTTGGAGATCCGCTTGATGCCCGCGATGGAGCGCTCACGGTTGGGGCCGAACTTCAGCTCCAGGACGAGGTTCTTGCCGACCTCGGCGTCCTCGACCTTCCAGCCCGTGATGAAGCCCTCCTGCTGGAGGATCTCCGCGATGTGAGACTTGATCTTCGATGCCGGCATCGTCACGGAGTCGTGGTATGCCGAGTTCGCGTTCCGCAGACGCGTAAGCATGTCTGCGATCGGATCAGTCATGGTCATGAAGTGGCCTTCGGCCTCTCTCGCCGGGGTTTCCTGGTGCGCCATCCCTCTCCCCGATCCGAGACGGGGCGGGTGCGGCGCGGTGGACCTACGGCGTAGTAAGTCGTACGGGCGACCGTCAGGCGCCCAACCCTCCAAGCCTAAGCCATGGAAGGGAGGGCGCCTGACACGCCCAGTGCTTACCGAGAGCTTCGGGAATCCCTAGAAAGAGGGGATTACCAGGAGCTCTTGGTCACGCCCGGCAGCTCGCCACGGTGAGCCATCTCACGGAGGCACACGCGGCACAGGCCGAACTTGCGGTACACGGAGTGCGGACGGCCACACCGCTGGCAGCGGGTGTACGCGCGCACGGCGAACTTGGGCTTACGAGCAGCCTTGGCAATCAGAGCCTTCTTCGCCATCTCGCTCACGCCTCCTTGAAGGGGAAGCCGAGGTGACGAAGGAGCGCGCGGCCCTCAGCGTCGTTGGTCGCCGTGGTCACCACGGTGATGTCCATGCCCCGGGTACGGTCGATCTTGTCCTGGTCGATCTCGTGGAACATGACCTGCTCGGTGAGACCGAAGGTGTAGTTGCCACGGCCGTCGAACTGCTTGGGGGACAGACCACGGAAGTCGCGGATGCGCGGCAGCGCGAGCGACAGGGTGCGGTCCAGGAACTCCCACATGCGGTCGCCACGGAGCGTGACGTGGGCACCGATCGGCTGGCCCTCACGCAGCTTGAACTGCGCGATGGACTTGCGGGCCTTGGTGACGGCCGGCTTCTGACCGGTGATCGTGGTGAGGTCGCGGATGGCGCCCTCGATCAGCTTGGAGTCGCGGGCGGCGTCGCCCACACCCATGTTGACCACGATCTTGACGAGGCCGGGGATCTGCATGACGTTCTCGTACTTGAACTCGTCACGCAGCTTGCCCGCGATCTCCTCGCGGTACTTCGTCTTGAGACGCGGAGTGGTGGTGGTAGCCATCAGATGTCCTCACCCGTCCGCTTGGCAACGCGAACCTTGTTGCCCTCGTCGTCGAAGCGGTAACCGACGCGGGTCACGACCTTCTTGCCGTCCTTCTCCACGACCAGCTGGACGTTGGAGACGTGGATCGGGGCCTCGGTGGTGATGATCCCGCCGGCCTGCGAACCGCGAGCGGTCGGCCCGGCCTTGGTGTGCTTCTTGACCCGGTTGACACCCTCGACCAGGACGCGGTCCTCGCGGGGGAAGGCCGCGATGACCTTGCCCTGCTTGCCCTTGTCCTTACCGGTGATGACCTGGACCAGGTCGCCCTTCTTGATCTTCATGCTTACAGCACCTCCGGCGCGAGCGAGATGATCTTCATGAACTTCTTCTCGCGCAGCTCACGGCCGACCGGGCCGAAGATACGGGTGCCGCGAGGGTCGCCGTCGTTCTTCAGAATGACGGCGGCGTTCTCGTCGAAGCGGATGTACGAGCCGTCCGGACGGCGGCGCTCCTTGACGGTGCGAACGATGACCGCCTTGACGACGTCACCCTTCTTCACGTTGCCACCGGGGATCGCGTCCTTGACGGTGGCGACGATGACGTCACCGATGCCCGCGTAGCGGCGACCGGAGCCACCGAGCACACGGATGCAAAGGATCTCCTTCGCACCAGTGTTGTCGGCGACACGCAGTCGCGACTCCTGCTGGATCACGTCTATCTCCTGATTGTCTGCCGGTTCCCTCCGGGGGTTGAACCGGAGAGCCTGGCGGAACCGCCCTGCGAGGATTGCCCCGCAGGAATTACTTGGGCCGCCCGGCGGGCTGCGGAGAACACCCACGCTGCTCGCGCGCGTGCTTCACGCAGCCCGGCCGGCTTCCGGCGAGACGTCCGTACGTCGTTTCACGGACCTCCCGCCGGGCGGCGAGCCTGTCTGCGGGTCAGCCCCGCAGGGACTACTTGGCCTTCTCGAGGATCTCGACGACGCGCCAGTGCTTCGTGGCGGACAGCGGCCGGGTCTCCATCAGGAGGACACGGTCGCCGACGCCGGCGGCGTTCTGCTCGTCGTGGGCCTTGAGCTTGCTCGTGCTGCGGATGACCTTGCCGTACAGGGCGTGCTTCTTGCGGTCCTCGACGGCGACGACGACGGTCTTGTCCATCTTGTCGCTGACGACGATGCCCTCACGGGTCTTGCGGAATCCGCGCGCCTCGGTGTTCGTCTCAGTCACGTTGTTCTCGCTCATCAGGCGTTCTCCACCGTTTCGATGCCCAGCTCACGCTCGCGCATCAGGGTGTAGATCCGCGCGATGTCCTTGCGGACCGCCTTCAGACGGCCATGGTTCTCGAGCTGTCCGGTCGCCGCCTGGAAGCGGAGGTTGAACAGTTCTTCCTTGGCTTCGCGGAGCTTGTTCAGCAGCTCCTCGTCACCCAGCTCGCGCAGCTCGGACGCCTTGGTACCGGCCGACATCACGCTTCACCTGCCTCGCGCTTGACGATCCGGCACTTCATCGGCAGCTTGTGGGCGGCGCGAGTCAGGGCCTCACGGGCGATCTTCTCGTTGGGGTAGGACAGCTCGAACATGACCCGGCCCGGGTGCACGTTCGCGATCCACCACTCCGGCGAACCCTTACCGGAACCCATGCGGGTCTCGGCGGGCTTCTTCGTGAGCGGGCGGTCCGGGTAGATGTTGATCCAGACCTTGCCACCACGCTTGATGTGGCGGGTCATCGCGATACGAGCCGCCTCGATCTGGCGGTTGGTCACGTACGCCGGCGTGAGGGCCTGGATGCCGTACTCGCCGAACGCGACCGTCGTACCACCCTTGGCCTGACCACGGCGCTTCGGGTGGTGCTGCTTGCGGTGCTTGACCCTACGGGGGATCAGCATGTCCCTCAGGCCTCCGTTCCGGTGCTCTCAGCCGGAGCCGACGCGGCAGCGGCGCCCGAAGACTCAGTCTTGGGGGCCTCGGCGCCTGCAGCCTGCTGCGGCTTACGACCGCGCCCGCCACGCTCGCCACCGCGGCCACCACGGGCCGGGCGGTCAGCGCCACCACGGGCCGGGCGGTTGCCGGCGCGGGCAGCGGCGTTCTCGGCGCGGACCTCGGCGATGTTCTTGACGTCGCCCTTGTAGATCCAGACCTTCACACCGATGCGGCCGAAGGTCGTCTTGGCCTCGAAGAAGCCGTAGTCCACGTTCGCGCGGAGCGTGTGCAGGGGCACACGGCCCTCGCGGTAGAACTCCGAGCGGGACATCTCGGCGCCACCGAGGCGGCCACCGCACTGGATCTTGATGCCCTTGGCGCCGGCCTTCATCGCCGACTGCATGCTCTTACGCATGGCGCGGCGGAAGGAGACGCGGGAGGAGAGCTGCTCGGCGACGGCCTGGGCCACGAGCTGAGCGTCCGTCTCGGGGTTCTTGACCTCGAGGATGTTCAGCTGGACCTGCTTGCCCGTGAGCTTCTCGAGGTCACCGCGGATGCGGTCGGCCTCGGCGCCACGGCGGCCGATGACGATGCCCGGACGCGCGGTGTGGATGTCCACGCGGACGCGGTCACGGGTGCGCTCGATCTCGACCTTGGAGATGCCGGCGCGCTCCATGCCGGACGTCATCATCCGACGGATGGCGACGTCTTCCTTGACGTAGTCCTTGTACAGCTTGTCGGCGTACCAACGCGACTTGAAGTCGGTCGTGACACCGAGCCGGAACCCATGCGGGTTTACCTTCTGGCCCATTACCGGGTTCCTTCCTTGCTGCTGACGACCACGGTGATGTGGCTGGTCCGCTTGCGGATCCGGTAGGCACGGCCCTGCGCACGCGGACGGAACCGCTTCAGGGTCGGGCCCTCGTCGACGTACGCCTCGCTGATGAACAGCGAGGAGGCGTCCGTGTGGTCGTAGTTGTGCGCGGCGTTGGCGATGGCGCTGTCCAGCACCTTGCCGACCGGCACGCTCGCGGCCTGCGGGGCGAAACGCAGGACCGCCTGAGCCTCCGTGGCGTCGAGGCCACGGATGAGGTCCACCACGCGGCGGGCCTTCATGGGCGTGACGCGGATGTACCGCGCCTGGGCCCTGGCTTCCATGGTTGTCCTTCCAGTGTCTGTCATGGTCATTCCACCCCGCGTTAGCGGCGCTTCGACTTCCGGTCGTCCTTGACGTGACCCCGGAAGGTGCGCGTCGGCGAGAACTCGCCGAGCTTGTGGCCGACCATCGACTCGGTGACGAACACCGGAATGTGGGTCTTGCCGTTGTGCACCGCGATCGTGTGGCCGAGCATGGCCGGGATGATCATCGAGCGACGGGACCAGGTCTTGATGACGTTCTTGGTGCCGGCTTCGTTCTGGGCGTCCACCTTCTTGATCAGGTGGTCGTCGACGAAGGGCCCCTTCTTGAGACTGCGCGGCATCTGAACCCGCTCCTAGCGCTTCTTGTTCGTCTTGCGGCGGCGGACGATGTACTTGTTCGAAGCCTTCTTCGGCGAACGAGTACGACCCTCCTTCTGACCCCAGGGGCTGACCGGGTGGCGACCACCGGAGGTCTTGCCCTCACCACCACCGTGGGGGTGGTCAACCGGGTTCATCGCCACACCGCGAACGGTCGGGCGGACGCCCAGCCAGCGCTTGCGGCCGGCCTTGCCCCAGTTGATGTTGCTCTGCTCGGCGTTGCCGACCTCGCCGACGGTGGCGCGGCAGCGCACGTCGACCAGGCGGATCTCACCGGACGGCATGCGGAGGTGGGCGTAGGCGCCCTCCTTCGCGAGCAGCTGCACGGAGGCACCGGCGGAGCGGGCGAACTTGGCACCGCCACCGGGACGGAGCTCGATCGCGTGGATCGTGGTACCGACCGGGATGTTGCGGAGGGCCAGGTTGTTGCCCGGCTTGATGTCGGCCCCGGGACCGTTCTCCACGCGGTCACCCTGCTGCAGGTTGCGCGGGGCGAGGATGTAGCGCTTCTCGCCGTCGGCGTAGTGCAGCAGCGCGATGCGCGCGGTGCGGTTGGGGTCGTACTCGATGTGCGCGACCTTCGCCGGCACGCCGTCCTTGTCGTGACGACGGAAGTCGATCACTCGGTAGGCGCGCTTGTGTCCGCCACCCTGGTGGCGAACGGTCACACGACCGGCGTTGTTACGGCCGCCCTTGCTGTGCAGGGGGCGGACCAGCGACTTCTCCGGCGTGGACCGCGTGATCTCGACGAAGTCGGCGACGCTGGAGCCGCGACGGCCCGGCGTAGTCGGCTTGTACTTGCGGATTCCCATTTCTCAGTCCTCGTCCGATATCGGACGATCCGACCCGCTTACGCGGTCGGACCGCCGAAGATGTCGATACGGTCGCCCTCGGCAAGGGTCACGATCGCGCGCTTGCTGTCGGCACGCTTGCCGAAGCCGGTGCGGGTCCGCTTGCGCTTGCCCTGGCGGTTGATCGTGTTGACCCCGGTGACCTTGACCGAGAAGACCGCCTGGACGGCCTGCTTGATCTGGGTCTTGTTGGCGCCGGGAGCCACGATGAAGGTGTACTTGCCCTCGTCGAGGAGCGCGTAGCTCTTCTCCGACACGACCGGCTTCAGCAGCACGTCACGGGGGTCCGTGAACGCCTTGCTGGGCGCGGTGACGACGGTGTTCTTGCCCTCGGCGGCGTGGCGACGCGCCTTGGCGACGCGCGCGGCCTTGGCGGCCTTCGCAGCCTTGGAGGCAATGCTCGGGTGACGCGTAGCCATCAGGCCTCGCTCCCTTCGGTGTCGGTGGCCTTCGGGCCGGCGACGAAGGACTCGAGAGCGGCCTGGGTGAAGACCACGTCGTCCGAGACGATCACGTCGTACGTGTTCAGCTGGCCCGGCTCCAGGATGTGGACCTGGGGCAGGTTGCGGGCGGAGAGCCACGCGGCCTCGTCGGCACGCTCGACGACCAGGAGCAGGTTCTTGCGCTCCGAGATCTTGCCGAACAGCGACTTGGCGGCCTTCGTGGACGGGTTCTCGCCCTCGATCACGCCGGAGACGACGTGGATGCGGTTGTGGCGGGCCCGGTCGGTGAGGGCGTGACGCAGGGCCGCGGCCTTCATCTTCTTCGGGGTCCGCTGCGAGTAGTCACGCGGCACGGGACCGTGCACGACGCCACCACCGGCGAACTGCGGCGCGCGGGTCGAGCCCTGACGGGCGCGGCCGGTGCCCTTCTGCCGGTAAGGCTTCTTACCGCCACCACGGACTTCGCCGCGGGTCTTGGTCTTGTGCGTGCCCTGACGGGCAGCCGCGTTCTGCGCGACGACGACCTGGTGGATCAGCGGGATGCTGACCTTCTCCACGCCGAAGATCTCCGCGGGGAGTTCGACGCTTCCGGTCTTCTCGCCGGCAGGCGAAAGGATGTCAACAGTGCTCATCGGTACCTCAGGCCCCCTTGGCCGCGGTGCGGACCAGGACGAGGCCGCCGTTCGGACCGGGAACCGCGCCCTTGATGAGCAGCAGACCCTTCTCCGCGTCAACGGCGTGGACGGTCAGGTTCTGGGTGGTGACCCGCTCGTTGCCCATACGACCCGCCATGCGGAGGCCCTTGAACACACGGCCGGGGGTGGCGCAGCCACCGATGGAGCCGGGGGAGCGGTGCTTGCGCTGGGTGCCGTGTCCGGCGCCGAGGCCCTTGAAGTTGTGACGCTTCATGACACCGGCGAAGCCCTTGCCCTTGCTCTTGCCGGTCACGTCCACCTTGACGCCGGCCTCGAAGACCTCGGCGGAGATCTCCTGGCCCAGCGTGTACTCGGAGGCGTCCGCGGTGCGGATCTCGACGAGGTGGCGGCGGGGGGTGACGTCGGCCTTGGCGAAGTGACCCTTGAGGGGCTTGTTCACCTTGCGCGGGTCGATCTCGCCGAAGGCGATCTGGACCGACTCGTAGCCGTCGACATCGTTCGTACGGACCTGGGTCACGACGTTGGGGCCGGCCTTGACGACGGTGACCGGAACAACACGGTTGTTCTCGTCCCACACCTGCGTCATGCCGAGCTTCTCGCCCAGGATGCCCTTGATCTGCTTAGCCATTCTCAGATCACCGACCCTCAGAGCTTGATCTCGATGTCGACACCGGCCGGGAGGTCGAGTCGCATCAGAGAGTCAACGGTCTTGGGCGTCGGGTCGAGGATGTCGATCAGGCGCTTGTGCGTGCGCATCTCGAAGTGCTCGCGCGAGTCCTTGTACTTGTGCGGCGACTTGATGACGCAGTACACGTTCTTCTCAGTGGGCAGCGGCACCGGGCCCGCGACCGACGCACCAGTGCGGGTCACCGTCTCGACGATCTTCTTCGCCGAGGAGTCGATGACCTCGTGGTCGTAGGCCTTGAGCCGGATGCGGATCTTCTGTCCCGCCATGGCTACTCAGTAGTCCTTTGTCTCGTTTAACGCTCTGGAACCCGGTGTTCCGTCACCCGCTCCTCCGACCCACGCGGTCGGGCGTGTCGCGCTCCCGCTGACACAGATGCCCCTTGTTCGAGCATCCCCAGTCTTGGGAAACGCGGCCCTTCCGGTACCGCGGGCCGGGGGCGGAGGCCCACCGGGTGCCTGGTCGGCGCCGTACCTTGCTTCCCGAAAGATTCCCGTACGTCCGCTCCAGCGCTGCCGTGGGGCAGTTGGGGCGACGAGTACTGTGGGACTCGCTTCCGGTCCTCCCGGCGGGAGGCGCGCAGCATCAACACTCGACCGAGCAACCCCGCTAGTCTGCCATACGGCGCAGCGCCTCCGCCAATCGAGCCGGAGAGATTACCCCGAGAGTGACACAGGTCAAACCCGGGTGCCGCGACCGTCGCCCTGAGCAGGGTCGGGGGCCTCGCCCGGGTCGGTGTCGTCCCCTGTGTCGGGGAACACCAGCTTGGCTCCGCCCCTGATCGCTCCCAGGCACCCCAGTCCCAGAGCCAGCCGCAGGAACCGCATGCCCCCGTCCCAGTCGCGGGGAGCGCCGAACACCAGCCAGAAGGCGAGGGAGACGGCGGCCAGAATCGTCGCCACGCCTGTCATGCGCATCACTAAAAGACTCATACTCATATGATCCTCTATCCAGCAACGCGGCCCCGGCTCAGCCCGGTTCCGACGTGCGTGGCCCCGGTCCTGCCCAGAACGTGGTGCCGAGCAGGAGGACCAGGACGGCCGGGACCAGCAGGACCGCCGCCGGGCGCACCTCCTCGTGGAGGAGCCAGGCGCCCAGCAGGCCACCGGTGAACATGGCGCCGACCGAGGCGAGGCGGCGCCCCTCGTTCGTGGCCCCCGAACCGATGCGGGTGTCGGAGAGCAGGGGCAGTCCGCCGAGGAGCGCGGTCAGGGCGCGCGTGGACACGGTGGTGGGCAGGTCCGCGACCCGCACCCGCAAGGTGGTGACGTTGCGCACGCCCATGGCCCCGGCGACCAGCGCGACCACCGCGTAGTGCGGACCGTCCGCCGACGCGCCCGGCGCGTCGAGGCCCGTGCGCCAGGCGACCACTCCGCCGAGCCCCAGCAGCAGCGCCTCACCGATCAGCGCGGGCGGGAACCAGCGCCGGCCTCGGGCGTCCACGATCGACTCGAACCGGGAACCGAGCACCGCGCCGATCGTGAAGCCGGCGAACGAGACGCCCGCCGCCGCCGGGGAGAGCCCGGCGGCACCGGTGAGCGCGAAGGAGAGGAAGAGGAGGTTGCCGGTCTGCACGGCGGTGAACACGGGGCCGAGGACCAGGAAGCTGACGGCCTCGATCACACCGGTCGTCACCGTCAGCACCACCATGATCGTGGTCAGCCCGACACCCGCTCTGGGCTTCATACCCGGACCCTAAGCCGCCCGTAATCCGCTCGCCCGCCCACGAGCGACACTCCTACGCTGATCAGGTAAGTCGGCTGTCACGGGGGAACGTCCATCATGCGCACGCACTATCCGCGGACCAGGCATCTGCCCTGGTCCCCCGGCGCGACCGCCGACGACCTGCGGGTCACCGACCTGTCGGGCCTGCGCGGCCGCGAGGTCGTCGTGACCGAGAAACTCGACGGCGAGAACACCACGCTCTACGCCGACGGCCTGCACGCCCGCTCGCTCGACTCCGCGCACCACCCCTCCCGCACCTGGGTCAAGGCGCTCCAGGCCCGTATCGGCCACGCGGTCCCGGCGGGCTGGCGGGTGTGCGGCGAGAACATGTTCGCGCGCCACTCCCTCGCGTACGACGACCTGGACAGCTTCTTCTACGGCTTCTCGGTGTGGGACGCGGACGGGCGCTGCCTGGGCTGGGACCGGACGGTGGACCTGCTGCGCGGGCTCGGCATCCCCGTGCCGCGCGTGCTGTGGCGGGGCGTGTTCGACGAGAAGGCGCTGCGCGCCCTGCGGCTGGACCTCGGGCGGCAGGAGGGGTACGTCGTCCGGGTCGTGGACGGTTTCGCCGCGGACGAGTTCGGCGCGCGCGTCGCCAAGTGGGTGCGGGCCGGGCACGTGCGGACGGACACCCACTGGATGCACGCGGCCGTGGTGGAGAACGGGCTGGGAGCGCGGGCGCCGCTGTGGGCCGTGCGCTCCGGCGCGCCCGTGGATGCCGACGCGCTGGCGGAGGCCGTCGGACTGCCCGGCGAGGGGGACCGGGAGGCGGTGGCCCGCTTCGACCCGGAGGGGCGGACCGGGGACGAGCGGCTCGCCGGTGTGCTGGCCACGCTGCTGCACGCGCACGCCACGGGCGGTCGGCGGGCCCGGGTGGCCGCCCGGTTGGCGGGTCTCGTGGGGATGCCCCTCGCGCGCCGGGTCGCCGACCTGGTGGGGCTGCACCCCGCGCTGCACCGGCCGTATCCCGACGAGGACCGCCGGACGGGCCTGGCCCGGCTCTCCCTGGCCGCCGATCTCGGTCTGCTGCACGCGGTCGCCCGCGCCACGGCGGCGACGGACGAGGCACGCGAGCAGGTGGAGTGGTCGGCACTGCACGCCGAGGAGGTACGGGGCCTCGACGAGGGGACCCTGGCGGAGGCGTTCGCGGAGCTGTCGGCCGACGCGGCGGTCCGGTGCCGGGCGGAGGCACGGCAGGCGTATGCGCGGGGGCACCTGGGAGACGCGGCGGAGGCCGTCGCGGCCACCTGGCGGTGGCGGTCCGGGGCCTTCCCGAGGCTGATCCAGCTGATCGGCCCGGCGGGCAGCGGCAAGAGCACGTTCGCGCGGGGGCTCGCGGGCGTGGACACGTATGTATCGCTGGACGACCTGCGCGCCGCGCGCGGCGCGCGCGCCGACCAGCGGGCCAACGCCGACGTGCTGCGCGCCGGGCTGGACCGGCTGGACGCGGCGCTCGCCGCCGGTGGCACGGCGGTGTGGGACGCCACCTCCCTCACCCACCAGCAGCGCTCACTGGTGCACGCGGTCGCCCACCGCCGCAACGCCCTGATCACGCACGCCGTGGTCCTGGTCGACGAGGACGCGCTGGTCCGCCGCAACGGCCGCCGCGAGCACCCCGTGCCGCCGGACGTGCTCACGGCCCAGCTGCGCCGCTTCACCCCGCCGTATCCGGGCGACGCCCACCGCACCTGGTACATCGGTGCGAGCGGGACCATAGAGGACGAGATCTGAGGGAGAGGTCCGAGGAACCGTGCGGACGAGCGAGGAGATCTATCACCGGGTGCGCTGGGACGCGCGCTTCGACCCGGCCCGCTTCGTGCTCGGCGTGCTCCAGCGGAACGCCGACCCCAAGCGGGTCCCGCTGCCCGCGTTCGTGCCCGGCGGCGAGATCCCGTGGCACCGGGTGCTGTTCTTCGAGGCGGACGGCGAGCTGGTCTGGGACCGGGCCACGGGGACGGACCGGATCGACGCGACGGACGCGGGGCGCGTACGGGAGGCGCGCCTGCTCCGAGCGCCGTTCTTCACGGCGCGCACGCCACATGCGTGGGACGGAGAGGACTGGGCGCCCGCGCGCTCACCGGGCGGCGTCGCCGCGGCAGCCGTACGGGTGCTGACCTGGAACACCCTCTGGGACCGCTACGACGCCGACCTCATCGACAGCGCCCGGCGCAGGCCGCTGCTGCTGCGGGCGTTGCGTGAGGCCGACGTGGACGTGATCGCGTTGCAGGAGGTCGAGGCGGAGCTGCTGGCCATGCTGTTGCGCGAGCCCTGGGTACGGGAGGGCTGGATCCTGGGGACGGATCCGCGCGGGCGGGACGTGGACGAGTGCGGTCTGCTCCTGCTGAGCCGGCTGCCGGTCCGCGAGGCCGCGTTCCACGCGCTGGGCCCGCACAAGGCGGTGACCGCCGTGGTCGTGGAAGCGGGCGCACGCCCTCTCGTCGTGGCGACGACGCATCTGAGCAGTGACCACTCCACCGACGGAGCGGGCCGCCGCTCCGCCGAACTGGCCCGGCTGGCCGAGGGGTTCGCGACCCTGGACGCCGACCTGCTGCTCCTCGGCGACTTCAACGACGGCGACGACACCCCGCAGGCGGCCCTGGGCATGCGGGACGCGTGGAGCGAGACGCACGGCCGGGCGGACACGACACCGACCTTCGACCCGACCGCCAACCCGCTGGCCGCGGTCTCGTCCCTGTCCGGACGGGCCTCCCGGCTGGACCGGGTACTGCTGCGCGGCACGGGTCTGGGGGTGCGCTCGGCCCGGCTGCACGGGGACTCGCCCACCCCGGAGGGGCTGTACGTCTCGGACCACTACGGCGTACGGGTGGAGGTGGCACCCGAGGCCCCGGACACCGACGTCGCCCGCCGCCTCGACGCACGGCCGACGGCCCGTACGGCGCTGGCCTGGCTCCCTCCCGAGGAGCTGTGGCCGCCGGTCCAGGACATCCGCCGCGACCACGACCCGCAGATCCACCGCTGGCCCCCGCACGTCAACGTCCTCTTCGGCTTCGTACCGGAGCACGCCTTCGAGGAGGCGGCCGCGCTGCTCGCGACGGCCGCGACCTCGCCGTTCGAAGCCCGGCTGGAAGGTGTGCACTGGTTCGGGCATCGCGATGACGCGACAGTGTGGCTGGACCCGGCGGCGGCCGGCGAGGGCCCGTGGGCCGACCTGCACGGCACCCTCGTACGCCACTTCCCGCACTGTCGCGGCCACCGCGAGGGGTTCACCCCGCACCTCAGCCTGGGCCGCACCACCGACCCGAACACCCTGGCCAAGTCCTGCGAGGCCCGACTGACCCCCATGCGGGCGCGGGTCGGCGAACTGGCGCTGCTGTCGCGGCGCGGGGACGAGCCCATGCGGGTGCGCGGGACGGTGGGCCTGGGGACGGGAGAGGTGCGGTGGGCGGAGGAGCGGGCATCGGAGGAGGTGGCCGAGGTCGGCGGGGATGAGGTGGCGGACCGGATCGCCCGCCTCCTCACGGAGGCACTCCCGGACGGCGTCGTGCACGTGGTCGGCTCCCGGCGCATGGGCTGCGCGCTGCCGGGCGCGGACCTGGACCTGGTGGCGGCATTGCCGGGAACGGTCGAACTGGACGCCGTGCAGGCCAAGTTGACCACGATGACGGGCGTGGCGGTCGGCGAGGTGCGCGAGGTGATCGGCGCTCGCGTACCCGGCGTACGGCTGCGGCTCGACGGGCTGGATGTGGATCTGGCGGTCGTGGCCACGGGGGTGATGGATCCGGCGGAGGCGGTGGCGCGGCGGGCCGAGCTGGGTGAGGCGGCGGCGATCGCGCTCAGCGCGGTGAGCGACGCGGAGGCGGTGCTCACGTCGGTGGGTGCGCATGACCCGGCGTTCGTCCGGCTGGCCCGGCAGGTCAAGGTGTGGGCCAAGGCCAGGGGCCTGGACTCGGCGCCGTTCGGCGGGCTCCCGGGCCTGGCGTGGTCGGTGCTGTCGGCCCGCACGGCGGCGCAGTCGGCCGATCTGCCACCGACCGACCTCCTGCGGCCCTTCTTCGCGACGTGGGCGGCGTGGGACTGGCGCGAGCCGGTGGGAGAGCTGGACGGAGTCCCCGGGCCCCTCACGGTCGCGACCCCGTCCGCCCCGGTCCGTTCCTGCACGGACCAGGTGACGGCGGGCATGCGGGACCTGGTCACCCAAGAGCTGTTCCGGGCCTGGGAGTTGCTGGAGGAGGACGCCCCCTGGACCGACATCCTCACCCCTCCCCCACTCCACCGCCGCCACGCCGCCTGGGCGGTCCTGACGGTGGGTTCGGGCAGAGGCGGGGGCGGGAGCCGGGACGAGGGCGCGGACGAGGGCCGGGTCCGGGGCAGGATGCGGGCCCTGATCACGGACCTCGCCGAACTGGCCCCCGACTGCCACGCCTGGCCCCGCCCCTTCACCACGGCCCCCGCCCGCTACGCCATCGGCCTGGGGAAGACCCCGCCGACCGCCGCCGCACTGACCGCCGTGGCGGAACGCCGGCTACGCGGCCTGGCGGGAGTCACGCTGACGCGGGCGGAGGGCGGCGAGGTACCGACCCTGTACTGAGACGGAGAGGGTCAGAGGACGTCGACGTAGTCCGACGCGCTGGTGGCGACGCCGGTCGTCGAGTTGCCGTAGTAGACCCAGCGGTACGAGCCGTCGGCGGAGGCCGTGACCGTGGTCTTCAGCGTCCCCGTGCTGCTGGTGGTGGCCTTCTTCACCGTCTTGAAGGTGTCGGAGCCCTTGGCCTTGAACTGGAGGCTCACGGTACGGCCGCCGTAGCCGTCGTACTTCTTCGTGCTCCAGTTCGCCCGGGTCAGCTTGCCCGTGACGGTGATGGCCTTGCCCTTGGTGACCGGCTCGGGGGTGGCGTTGACGGTCGCCTTGGCCGCGCGCTTGAGCTGCACGGTCTGGGACCGGGTCTCGTACTCCTCGGTCTTGAGACCGCCGTCGGCCTTCCACAGGCGCAGCGCGACGGCGGTCTTCCAGGTCGTGGCGGCCGCGTTGGTGTCGACCTGCTTCCGGCTCCAGTGCGGGTCGATGTGGAACTCGCCCTCGCAGCGGGCGTGCTTGGCGTCGATCTCGAAACAGGTGTAGATACCCGGCCCGATGTAGCCGTCGCCGGTGTCGACGGCCTTGCTCATGCCACCGCGGTAGATGAAGGGGTGCGCGGTGTAACCGGAGGGCGTCGCGGTGCTCTGCCCGGCTGGCAGAGCGATGTTGAAGGAGATCGGCGGCGCCACTTCCTTCGTCGTACCCACCACGATCGGCTTGCCCTTGTTGATGACGATGTCCGACACGGTGATACCGGTGTCCGCCGCCTGAGCCGTCGGCGCGTTCAGCACCGAGAGCCCGAGCGCCCCCACGAGCGTGGCCACCGCGACGGTTCGTCTGCCTGACTTCATTCACACCTCTTCGAATGGATGTCCGTACGAGCGGCGGCAGAGTACCAAGAGTGATCTCGCGGCGATTCCCCACGTCAGGCCCGCCGCAGAGGGCAGACTTTGCCCTCGACCAGGGATGTACGGCAGAACATGAAAGAACCGGAGAAACCGACGTCATGGTGAAGGTGCGGCTGGAGACCAGTCGGGAACACGTCGCCGAGCTGGCGCGGCTGCGCGATCCGATCGGCGCGGTCGAGGAGCTGATCTGGAACAGCGTCGACGCCGATGCCGGGCACGTCGTCGTCACGCTGGAGCGCAACGACCTGGGCGGCGTGGACCGGGTCAGCGTCCAGGACGACGGCAGCGGGATGTCGGCCGAGCACTGCGAGGAGTACTTCCGGCCGATCGGCGCCTCCTGGAAGAAGCGCGCGCAGGGCAGCCCGGTGAAGAAGCGTGCCCTGCACGGCAAGAACGGGCGGGGCCGGGTGCGTGCCTTCGCCCTCGGCATCCAGGTGCGCTGGACCAGCGTCAGCGACGGGGTCGGGGGCCGGCAGCAGCTGGTGATAGAGGCGGACCGGCGCTCGATGGACGAGTTCGACATCGGCGACCCGGAACCCACCGACGATCCGACCGGCACGCTGTTCGAGGCGTTCGGCGAGGACGAGCAGCTGGACATCCTCGCGGAGGACCGGGCCCGCTCATCACTCACCACGGCCTTCGCCACGTACCTGGAGAAGTACCCGGACGTCCGGATCGAGTACGACGGCCAGAACCTCGACCCGGCCGCCGAGCAGTCGCACGTCAGCGACTACGACCTGCCTTCCCCCGCCGCTTGGAGCGGCGAGCCCGCGCGTCTGAAGGTGGTCGAGTGGCGCAAGCCCGTCACCCGCGCGCTCTTCCTGTGCGACGGCGAGGGCATGTCGCGAGCGCAGCTCAAGCCGGGCATCCAGGCCCCGGGCTTCGAGTTCACGGCGCATCTCAGCTGGTCCGGCTTCGACGACATCGACTCCGAAGACCTCGCCTTCACCGACTGGGCGACGCACGGACCGCTGGCCGAAGTCCTCACGACGGCCCGTGAGCGACTCAAGGCTCACTTCCGCGCACGCGTCGACGAACGACGACGGGAACAGGTCGCGCAATGGCGCAGGGAAGGCATCTACCCGTACGCGGAGCAACCCGCCGACGCACGCGAACGCACCGAGCGCGAGACGTTCGACGCGGTGGCCACGACGGTCTTCCGTCACCTGCCCAAGTCCACCGGAACGCGCAGGACCACGTTCGCCCTGCTTCGATCCGTACTCGCTCACGAGCCCTCGGACGTCCTGCGCATCGCCGAGGAGCTGTTCAACCTCTCCAAGCAGGAACGGGAGCAGCTCAACCGACTCCTCGACCGCACTCCCTTGTCGGCTCTGCTCAAGGCCTCCACGGCCGCGACCAGTCGGCTGGACTTCCTGGCGGCTCTGGAGCACCTCGTCTTCGACCCCCACGCCAAGAACCGCGTGAAGGAGCGCTCCGAACTCCACCGAATCCTGGAGAACGAGTGCTGGATCTTCGGCGAGGAGTACGGCCTGCACGTGAGCGATCGAAGCCTCACCGAGGTTCTGCGGAAGCACTGCCACCTGCTGGGCCGCGAGAAGCCGACGGGCCCTCCCGTGCTCCGGCCCGACGGACGCCAGGGGATTGTCGACCTCATGCTGTCGAGAGCGTCCCGGCACCGGCATGACGAACGGCACCACCTGGTGGTCGAACTCAAACGTCCCGGCCTCACCCTGGGATCGGGCGAGTTCGAGCAGCTCAGCAGCTACGCACAGGCCGTCCGGAAGGACGACCGGTTCCGGGACACCCGCACCACATGGGACTTCTGGCTGGTCGGAAACGACATGACGGACACGCTGCGCGAGCTGTCCCACCAGCCCCACAATCCCCCCGGATGCGCTCTGAACCAGCCGACGTACCGGATCTGGGTCCGCACCTGGGGCGAACTCGTCCAGGACTGCGAGGCTCGGCTCCGCTTCTACGGGCAACAGCTGGAGTACCAGTCCTCCACCGAGCACGCGATGGACTACCTGGTCCGCAACCACGGCGACGCGGTGACGGAACTGGTTGCCGACGGGACGGTTCCGGGCCCTCGGAGTACCGGCGTCGCCGAGGTCACACAGTGACGGTCTGACCGGCCACGAACGCCGCTGACCTGAGGAAGTCCTTGCCGCGTATCCCGAAGGTGCGCGCCTTCCGGGCGTTCGCCGAGGCCGGCCGCCAGCTCTCCGAGCTGCACATCAAATACGAGTCCGCGAAGCCCTTCAGTGGCATCGTGAGGACGCTCACCCACGCCCGTCCGGACATGCCCCTGGACGAGCTGTTGCGAGTGACGAAGATGAAGATCCCGAAGGTGAAGGGTGTCCAGGACCGGACGCGGATCGTCTACAACAACCACGTCACTCTGGAGAACATCCCGGAGGAGGCGTACGAGTACCAGCTCGGCGCCCGTTCGGCGATCGAGTGGATCATCAACCGGTACCAGATGAAGACCGACCCGAAGTCCGGCATCGTCAACGACTCCAACGACTGGTCCGACGACCCAGAGTACATCGTCAAGCTGCTCATGCGCGTCGTGACGGTGAGCCTTGCGACCATCGAGATCGTCAAGCACCTCCCGCCGCTCGACATCATCGAAGCCGCCGCCTGACTCGACGAGAACGCGTCCCGTGCCGACACCACTCCGGCACGGGACGCCTCCGACACACGGATCCGCCTACCGCGTGGAGGTCCCCCTGAACCGCACTCTGATCGACATCGACGACGCGTTGCCGACCTTCGCCCAGCAGCGGCTGGACACCAGGACCAAGCGAGACACCATCAGCCGAGCCCGTGCGTTGCACTGGCTTCAGGCCAGTGCTGACGGCTTCCTCGACTTCGAGGTATTCGAAGCCAGGGAGCGAGCAGGGCGGTGAACTACCTCGCCGACACCTCAGCCGTCAGCCCTCGGCGGTGTGCGACACGAAGTCCGCCCAGGCGGTCGGCGTGAGCGCGAGCCGAGGGAGCCGTACGTCCTTGGAGTCGCGGACGTGGACAGTGCCGGAGGTTACGGCGACCTCGACGCAGGAGTTGCCGTCGGTGCCACCGCTGTAACTGCTCTTGAACCACGCCAACTCGGAGGTATCCCCGCCAACGGCCTTGTGGATCATGTTTCTCCCAGCAGTTGCTCGATGAAGGCCAGCGACTCCCGGGGCGAGAGAGCCTGAGCCCGGATGGTGCCATACCGCAGCTCAAGGATGCGCAGGTGTTTGGGATCATGGGTCGCCCGACCGTTGAACGCACCGTCGGAGCGGCCCACGGCACTACCGTCCGAGAACTTGAGCAGTTCGATCCTGCCGTCCAGTCCCGGATGGGGTTCAGTGTTCGTCGGCATCACTTGCAGTGTGACATTGTGCAACCGCCCCACCTCCAGCAGGCGTTCGAGCTGCTGTCGCCACATCATTGTGCCTCCGACCTGCCGACGCAGAGGTGCCTCTTCCAGGACGAAGTGAATCGACGGCGCCGGATCACGTGCGAAGACGCACTGCCGGGCAAGCCGAGCCGCAGCCATACGTTCCACGTCGTCCGGCGAATACGGCGGCTGAGCCGCCCCGATGACGGCCCGCGCATGGTCCGGCGTCTGCAACAACCCGGCGATGATGTTGCACTCGTACACCCCGATCTCGACCGCCTGCCCCTCCAGCTTCCCCAGTTCCCGCACCTTCTTCGGGTACCGGACCTTCTTCACGTCCTCCCAGGTCGCCGAGACAAGCCCGCCCGCCTCCAGCACCTCGTCGGACTTGTCCAGGTACTCCTGCCGGGGAATCCGCTTCCCGGCCTCGATCTTGTAGACCAGGTCCTCGCCGTACCCGATCGCCACAGCGAAGTCCGCCACCCGCATGCCGACGGCCTCACGCCTCAGCTTCAACTGCCGCCCCACGGTCTCGACGACCGCGACGCCCCAGTCGTCGTCCGGGTCCACCTCCCAACCCGGCTCGTCCGTCGCGTCCTTGAGCCCGTCCACGTGCATCGCGCACCCCTCCGCCGTACCGCTGTGACTCAACGCCCCCTACCTGTACGCCCGTTTTGGACAAGCCCGACAGCGCCGGACAAGCCCTGGACAGTAACCGTACGTACCGGCGTAGTCACTGTTCACAGTAGGCACGCACCGCCACGCTGAGTGACGTGAATCCGGAAACCGTCGCCCCCGACACCGAACTCGTCAGCCCCCTCCGCAACTTCAGCGTCCGGCTGTCACCCACACCTCGCGGAGCCCGGCTCGCCCGCCTCCTCGCCACCGAGCGACTGCGCGCGTGGGAGCTGCCCTTGCACCCGGCGGACCACCTGGTCGCCGAGCTGGCGGCCAACGCGGCGACGCACGGACGGGTCCGGGGTCGCGACTTCGATCTGACGATGTACGTCATCGGCGTCACCCTCCGCATCGAGGTGACGGACACGCGCCCCGAACGGCTGCCCCAGCCCGAACCCCTCTCCCCCGAAGCCGAGTCCGGCCGAGGCCTCCTCCTCGTCGAGGCTCTCGCCGACCGCTGGGGAGTGACCGAGGGACGGCCGCCGCGCAAGACCGTATGGGCCGAGGTGAAGCTCGCACCCTGAGTCGAACGCCTGGTGATGGCCGAAACCCGTACTCGCCGTTGAACACCGCCGCGGACCCCCAGAAGATGGTCATGAATGGGTGGCGCGATGCCGGTCCTTCGAGACCGGTACGACGGGGGTGGGCGGTACTCGATGAGGAACCGTATGCAGGTCGTGCTCCAGGTCCTGCTGGCGCTGGTCGCCTGCTTGCTCGGGATCGCCACCAACTACGCGACCAGTACGGACAACGCTCCCTGGGCGCTGGAGGCCATTCAGCGCTTCTCCGTTCCGGCCATCGGCGTACTGATCCTGGCGCTTGTGGTCGGGCAGGTCGTCGCCCACCGGCTGGAGAATCCCGCACCACCCCGGATCGAGTGGCCGCGTGACAGGGTTCCCTACCCGGGGCTCGACGCGTTCGACGAGGACGAGGCGGCCGTCTTCTTCGGCCGCGAGGCGCAGGCGGCCGAACTGACACGTCGGCTGCATGCCACTGCCGCCAGCCCGGCGGAACGGTTTCTGGTGCTGGTCGGGGCCTCCGGAAGCGGAAAGTCCTCGCTGGTCCGAGCCGGGGTGATGCCCCGGCTTCGGCAACGCCGTTGGACCGTCGTGCCGGCCTTCGCCCCGGGCGCCGGCCCGCTGGGCGCCCTCGCCGGGGCGCTGGCGGCTGCCTCGGAGGGACAGGAACCGGCGAGCGCCGTGCTGCGCAGGCTTCGCCTGGGGCCGGACGCGCTGCGAGCCGAGTTGGCGCGGCTGCGTGGTGGGCGGTTCCGGCGGATACTCCTCGTTGTCGACCAGTTCGAGGAGGTCGTCACCCTGGCGGGCGAGCGGGAACGAGCCCAGTTCCTGGAAGCGCTTCGCAACTGTGTGGACCAGGACCCGGCGGTTCGGGTCCTGGTCACCCTCCGTGTGGATCTGCTCGGCAGGCTCCTCGGCACGGGGCAAGCAGAGCTGCTCCAACATCCCATCGCCATCGGGACTCTGGGCCGGGCCCAGCTCGTCGAAGCCGTTGAGCGACCCGGCGCCCTCGTCGGGCTCCGCTTCGAGTCCGGTGTCGTCGACTCGATCGTCGGCGAGACCGGGACGGACGACGCGCTTCCGCTGCTCGCCTATCTCCTACAGGAGTTGTTCTTCGCCGCTGGCCCCGGCGGGACGGTGACCGAGGAGCTGTACCAGCGGCTCGGCGGAGTGCCCGGCGCGCTCGCGCGCCAGGCGGACAACACCGTGACCGGGCTCGGTGCGGGCCTGGGCATCGACTCCGTCCTCCGGGTCCTGCTCAAGTTCGTCACCGTCGAGGGCCAGGACGTGGCCCGTCGCCATGTGCCGTTGTCCGAACTCGACGAACGGGACAGCCTTGTCGTCGATGCCTTCGTCGAGGCCCGGTTGTTGCGCACCGATGCCACGGGTCGCGGTTCCGCGACCGGCGGTGAGCCGTTCGCGCAGGTCACCCACGAGGCGCTGTTCCGCCAGTGGGCCCCGTTGCGGCAGGAGGTCGAGGCCCGGGCCGAACGACTCCGTGAGCGCGCCGAGCTGGAGCGATGGGCGGCCGACTGGGAGCGGGCCGGACGAAGTGACGACTATCTCCTCACCGGGGAACGTCTCACCGCGGCCCGGCGCTGGCTCGAAGCGCTGGAGGAATCCGGGCAGGCGTCCGCAGCCGCCCGCGCGCTCGTCGAGTCCTCACAGCGCCGTGACCTGACTTTCCTGATCAGGATCTCCGACAGCATCGGCCGTCAGGTTCTGCTCAGCGCCCAGAGCGAACCGGAGCGTTCCCTGCTGCTCTCACTCGCCGCGCTGGACGAGTGCGCACCCACGCCCTCTGCCAGGCGTGGGCTGATGGCGGCGCTGGCGGCGAGTCACCTCCGCTCCCGGCTCGACGGGCACACGGACACCGTTCGGCACATCGCCTGGTCCCCGGACGGCCGCATGCTGGCCACAGCCTCCAGGGACGGCACCGGCCGCGTCTACGACGCGCTCTCCGGACGCCCGTTGCTGGTTCTGCCGTGCGACGGCGTCATGGTCGAGTCCGTCGCCTGGTCACCGGACTCGGCAAGACTGGCCACCGTCGGCCGTGACCGGGTCGTCCGTATCTGGGACGCCGCCTCGGGGGAGCCGGTCGGGCTGCTCACCGGTGCCGAGGACGTCAACAGACAGGTGGCCTGGTCGCCGGACGGCAGACATGTCGCCGCAAGTTCCAAGGACCGGGTCGTACGGGTCTGGGAAGCCGATACCGGGCGGCTCGCGCACGAACTGCGTGGGCACTGCGAAGACGTCTGGGGCGTGGCGTGGTCATCGGACAGCAGCCGCCTGGCCTCCGCCTCCCACGATCAGAGCGCGATCGTGTGGGACCTGGCGACAGGGGAGGCGGTCACCACGCTCACCGGGCACTCGGACTTCGTCGAGGGCATCGCCTGGTCGCCGGACGGGCGGCACATCGCCACCGGCTCCGGGGACCACACCGCCCGCATCTGGGATGCCGGGACCGGCGAACTGCGCCTGTTACTTCGCGGACACGCCGACTACGTCTGGAACCTGGCCTGGTCGCCGGACGGCCGCATGCTGGCCAGTGCCTCTTCCGATCGCACGGTGCGCATCGTGGACACAGCGGACGCCAAGGTCCTGGCCGTGCTGCGTGGCCACGCCGACACGGTGTGGGGCGTTACCTGGGCACCCTGCGGGACCACGCTCGCCACCAGCTCCAGCGACGGCACCGGCATGGTGTGGGACCTGCGTCCGCGTGGTGCCGAGACCGTCATGGCCGACGGACACCGGCGCCCGGTGAACCAGGCTGCCTGGTCCGGCGACGGCAGCCGTTTCGCCACGGCCTCGGACGACGGCACCTTGCGTGTGTGGGACTCGGACACCGGCGTCGTGGCCGGACCGGTGACCGAGGTGGCGGACCGGGTCTGGGCCGTCGCCTGGGCTCCGCAGGGCGAACGGCTCGCGTTCGGCACCAACAACGGCCTGTTCCGGATTGTCGACGGACACGGCGGCACACTGTTCGAACGACAGGGCGAGGTCGTCGAGGGGTGCGCATGGTCCCCGGACGGCGGCCGGATCGCCACCGGTGGTCACGACGGCGCTGTGTGTGTCCTGTCCGCACGCGATGGGACCCAGCTGCTGAAACTGACGGAACACCAGGACTGGGTGGGGCGCTTGGCCTGGTCGCCGAGCGGGCGGCGGCTCGCCAGCAGTTCTGACGACCGTACGTGCCGACTCTGGGACATCGAGGAGGGGCGTCAGTTCACCGTGTTGCGCGGCCACGAGAACTACGTCGAGGACGTGGCCTGGTCACCGGACGAGACGAGGATCGCCACCGCTTCCGCCGATTGGACGGCCGCCGTGTGGGATGTCGCCACCGGACGGCGCGTCGATGTGCTCAAGGGGCACGAGGGGCGGCTTCGCGCCGTCGCCTGGTCACCGGACGGCCGGCACATCGCCACGGGCTCCGACGACCGCACCGTACGGGTCTGGTCCGCCTCCACCCTCAAGGAAATCGCCGTGGTCGGCGTGCACCAGGACAAGGTGACCTCCGTGTCCTGGTCCCCGGACGGTGCACGCCTGCTCACAGCATCGGCCGACGGGACAGCGCGGGTGTGGCGGGCGGAGCCGGACTACGACGGGCTGGAGGCGACCGCCCGGGGAAGGGTCTTCCGCACCCTCACGCACGAGGAACGGCGGCAGCATCTGCTGTCGCTCGACCCCGTGTGACGTCGTGCATCAGTAGACCTGTTCGATGGTGAGCTCGTCGTCGCCGACGAGGTAGTCGTCCGGGTTCAGGCCCATGGCCTTGCGCTCGGGCGACGACCAGTACAGGGCATTGCGCTCGGCGAAGGTCTCCGGACCGTCGTACGAGATGAGCCAGATGAACCGGTTGCTCTCACGATCCACCCAAGCTCCACCGATCGTGAACCCCAACTCCAGCCGCAACGGCACGATTTCGCTCCGCCAGCGCTGTACCCACTCGTCGAGCAGACCGTCCTGGATGGTGTACGTGCGCAGTTTCGTGGTCTTCGGCATGACAGACATCCTCTCCGAACCGCGAGGTGCGTGTACTACCGGAACCCGGAAATGTGCGCTTCGGTGCGGCGAGCGGTCTTTCCCCAAAGAACCCTGGGAGAGAAAGAACCCCACCAAACCCCACCCCTCCTCCCGCCCGGCAGGCCGCCTCACCCTCGCGGGTGAACATCGCCCACTCGGCTGGATTCGGGAGCGGTCACCTGCCCTACGCTCGGCGCAACACAACCGCAGACATGCGACGGCCCCCGCCGGGACGGCAATCCCAGTGCGAGGGCCTGACCACCGAGGAAGTAGGAGCTTCCCGATGGATACCCAGCACCCTAGCGCGCCCCCGCGCGCCCATGCCCGGCTTGCCGACAACAACCACCCGAACCGGCAGAGCCAATCCGGCGGCGGCCTGGTCCACGACCACACCCGCCACACCACCCGCTTCACGGTGATCGGCAACCACCTCGCCCAGCACCCGGAGCTGTCGCTCCTCGCGATCGGGCTGGCGACGCATATCCAGTCGCTGCCGAAGGGCGCCCGCGTCGACATCAAGAGCCTCGCGGCCCGCTTCAAGGAGGGCGCGACCCGGATCGCCGCCGCGCTGAACGAGTTGCAGGACCACGGCTACCTGCGCCGGGAGCGCGTACGTACCCCCGGCGGCCGGATCGTCACCCGTACGACCTCCTGCAACCAGCCCGGCCACAACAGGGCCGACAACGAGCCCGGGGCACGCCCGGCGCACGCGCCCCGGAAGGACCGCCAGGACCCGAGGCAAAAGACCCCCCGCAAGCCCCTCCCCGCCGTCCCCCAGCCCGCCTACCGCTCCCCCACCCTCCTCCAGACCGCCACCGATCTCCTCGCCGACCTGCGCCGCACGGACCCCGGCTGCTGCTCTCCGCCTGCGACGCCGCGCACCTCGCCCCGGGCGTCGCCGCCTGGCTGGAGCGCGACCTCACCCCCACCGCCGTACGCCACGCCCTGACCGACGATCTCCCGAACGAGCCCCTCCATCGCCCGGCCGCGTTCCTGGCCCACCGGCTCACGGACCGGCTGCCACCCCTGCCGCCGTACCGCGCCCCGGCGTCACCGCCTCCCGCCCACTACGAGATGACGAACTGCGACGGCTGCGACCGTGGCTTCCGGGGCCCGAAAGGGAGCCGCTGCCGCGACTGCGGGCCCGACCCCAGGCCCAACCTCATGGAGGTCACCTAGCATGAACGTGACGATCCTTGCCCACGGGCCCAGACGAGGAGCGAGCGCCATGACCATCGCCCCGGACGACGCGCAACACGGCGCCCCCCACATCTACCGAACCATGCGGGATTTCGTTCAGTCGATGGACGACGCCCTCCCCGGCAAATTCGAGATCACCAAGGAAGGGATCGTCCACGACATGATGTCTCCGGGAGGACCTCACGAAGTGACGGCAGCACATGTCAGCCGCCGTCTGGAAAAACTCATGCCGGAGGAGTTGCTGGCCCACAACGGCACGCCCGACGTGGAGGACGAGCCGGAGGGCATCATGCGCCACCCCGATGTCATGGTGATCGCCTGGGACGATCTCAATGTCCCGGGCTCCATCGACCCCCGGACACTCGTCGCCGCGATCGAGGTCGTCTCCCGCTCCAACCCCGACAACGACTGGGTCGCCAAGATGCGCGACTACCCCCTGCTCGGCATCCCCGTCTACGCCGTCTTCGACCCCCGCACCGGCACGGGCGCCGTCCTCACCGACATCCACGCCACGCCGGACGGCCCGCGCTACGCCACCCGCAAGGACTTCGTCTACGGCGAGGACGTCACCATCGCCGACTGGACCATCTCCACGGAGAACCTGCCCCGCTACCCGGACAAGGGCTGAGGTCGACGCCGCTCACCTCCCGGCCGCCAACCCCTCCCGCAGCGCCCCGTACGCCGGCTTGCGCCCGTACTCCTCGTCCATCGGCGTCGCCGAGCCCTCGCCGTCGAAGACTCCGGGCACCCACGAGTACTTGTCCGTGAATCCCCACACCGTGAACGACGTGCAGCTCCGCGCCCCCAGACAGGCGTCCAGCAACTGCCGGTAGTAGCTGGCCTGCGTCGCCGACTTCACCTCGTCCGCCGGCAGGATCATCCGCACGTCCACCTCCGTGAACGCCGTCCGCATCCCCAGCGCCTCGAAGCGGGCCAGATTCGCGGGGACGTCGGCCGGGAAGCCGTACTGGATCGCGAGGTGCCCCTGCGCGCCGAAGCCCTGCACCGGTACGCCCTCCGCGCGCAACCGCTTTGCCAGTTCGTAGTACGCCGTGGACTTCGCGTTGACGCCCTCCACGTTGTAGTCGTTGAGGAAGAGCTTCGCCTTCGGATCGGCGGCGTGCGCCCAGCGGAACGCGTCCGCGATGTACGACGGGCCCAGCTCACGCAGCCAGATCGAGTTCCGCAGGCTGCCGTCCTCCTCGAAGACCTCGTTGACCACGTCCCACTGCTGGATCTTCCCCTTGTACCGCTTCACCTCGGTGGTGATGTGCTTCCTGAGGATGCCGCGCAGCTCCGTCGCGCCGATCGATCCGTCCGCCACCCCGGCCGTCAGCCAGCCCGGCAGCTGGCTGTGCCAGACCAGGGTGTGCCCGCGCACGACCTGCCCGTTCGCCCGCGCGAAACGGACCAGGTCGTCGGCGGCCTTCCAGTCGTAGACCCCCCGCTGCGGCTCCACCGACTCCCACTTCATGACGTTCTCGGCGGTCACCGAGTTGAACTCACGGACCGTCGTCCGGCGGTACGTCCGGTCGTCCGCGAGGGCCGTCATGTCGACGGCCGTGCCGACGCGGACGCCGGCGCGGTCGGCGAGCGCCCTCAACGACGGGCCGCCATGAGGGCCGTGCGCAGAGGCCGACGGCACGGCCACCGCCGTGGCCAGCAGCGCCCCGGCGACCACCCCGAGCGCGGGCATGCGAAACCGGTTCATGTACGTCATCTCCAGGTCCCTTCTCAGACCTCAGAACTCGGAACTCAGATCCGGCGACTCTCCAACGGCCCCAGATACGTCGGCGTCAACCCGCCCGTGTCGATCACCAGGCGCTGCACCACCACCGTCGGGTCGACCATCCAGAACGTCAGCCGGTGCACCCCGGGCCCGGAGATCGCGTGCCGGGTCACTGTCATGTTGACGTTGTCCGAGGTGTTGCGCGCCCACTGCTTGTTCATGAGTCCGTCGTCGGCCCCGGTGACGGCGCTGATGTCGACGACCTGGGGTTCCCCACCGTCGAACGACACCCCGTACCGCAGGCCACCCGTCGGAAGCGCTGGATTCCTCGGCGAGAGATACACCCGGACCGTCACCTCCTCCACGGCCGACAGAAGACTCACCTCGTACTCCAGCCGCGGCCCGGCCCCGCCCGGCGTCCGCCGGGGCGCCGTCACGGGCCACGGCGTCATCCCCGCCCCCGTACGTCCGATCCGCTCGATCCGCCGCCAGCGCACGCGCCCGTCGGCCGACCCCACCGCCCGCGCGTAGTGCTCCGCGTCGATCGCGACATAGCCGCCCGCCTCGACGAATCCCCTGAGCCCCCGCGCCTCCCTCGCCGACGGTTTCTCCGCGACGGCCCGCACGGTGACCGATTCCCCGGCCCCTGTCACCGTCAACGAGCCCGAGGCGCGCCCCGTCGGCACCCGCCCCCAGTCCACCCGCACCGCCACCCGCTCCTGCTCCTCGACCCGCCCCCGCAACCGCTCCACCACCAGCCACGGCACCGACGGCTCGATCCGGTACGAGAAGGGCGTACGCCCCCGGTTGAAGATCTCCACGTACTGTTGGGGCCTGGTCTGGTACGGGCTGAACACCGGAAGCACCGGCCCCGCCCCAGTGGCACCCGACCCGGGCCACCACTCCCCCGAGTCGTCCGCCCCGTCCACCGCCACCCCCAACTCGGCGGCCTCCGGCACCTCGATCCGCCGCACCTTGGGGAAGATCTCGTCCGGCAGCGCCATATGGTCCTTCTCCGGCTGCTGCCATCCGGCGTTCGGGCCGTAGCGCTCCACGTCCCCGTATCCGATGTGCGGCTGGGTCTGGAAGCCCCGCCACTTCCCGCCCGCGACCTCGGTGTTGAAGCGATCGGCCAGCGCGAAGTCCCGCTCCAGACCCGCCTCCGCCTCGGCCGCCATACGATTCGTCGCCGCCCGCCCCTGCCTGGCGTACAGCAGGTTGCGGAACTCGGCCTCTCGCAGCCCGTACAGGTTCGCGGTGGCCGCCACCTCGTAGCCGACCAGCTCGAACCACGCGTCCCGCATGCCCTCCGGAAGCCGCCCGCCGACCCGCTCGGCACGTCTCATCAGGGCCCGCCACTCCTGCGTGACCCGCTCCAACTCGCGGTGCCCGAAGTGGAAGGGCGTCTCCTGGTCGTCGTAGACCACCTCGGTGGTGCCCTCGGCGACCGTGATACGCCGGTTCAGCAGCTCGGGCTTGCGGCGCCCCTGAAGCTGTCCGTACGTGCTCAGCACCTCGGCGATCCCGGCCGCGACCTCCTCCCCGAAGTGCAGCCGCGCGAAGCCCCGCTCCCACTCCCCCAGGTTCTCCAGATCCCAACGCCCGGGATTCCAGGCGTAGTCGAGGAAGAACTCGGTCGGCAGCTCATTGCCCTTCAGGTCACCGACGTTCGCCACCCAGAGGCCGTGGTTGCCGTAGGCGTCTGCCTCGTGCAGCTGCTCCCAGAGGTTCGCCAGGTTGGCGGTGTCGACCCACTTGTAGTTGCGCCCGACCCCGACGTAGTCGAAGTGGTAGTACAACCCGTACCCCCCGGGCCGTACGGGCTCCCCGGGGTCCGGATGCTTGCGGATGTTCCCCCAGTTGTCGTCCGTGAGGACCACGGTCACGTCGTCGGGCGCCCGCAGCCCCCGGTCCCAGTAGCGCTGGACCTCCTTGTAGAGGGTCCACACCTGCGGGGTCTCCGACGCGGGCCGCCCCGTCTCCTCCTCGATGATCCCGCGCTGCGCCGCGATGATCTCCTGCATCAGCTCGATGCCGTCACCGTCCGGCAGGCTCGTGTCGCCGTTCCCCCGCATCCCCAGCGTGACGACGCCCTCGAAGCCCTGGTCCACCATGCGCCGGATGCCGTCGCGCCAGTACGCCCGCACGGCCTCGGCGTTGCGCCGGTACGACCACTCCCCGGTGCCCCCGTAGGGGTCCCGCCCGGGGGTGACGACCTTGCCCGCGCTGTCCCGCACGGCCGGTACCGCATGGCGGTTCCACTCCTCGATCCCCCGCATCATGGGCGCCTCGTGAGACGTGCCCATGACAATTCCGTACTCCGTCGCCCGCGCGTGGTTCTCCGGATCGTCCTCGGCGAAGGCCCGCCCCCACACCGCCGGCCAGACGTAGTTGCCCTTGAGCCGCAGCAGCGCCTCGAAGACCTTGGCCCAGAAGTCCGCGGTGAAGCCCCCTGGGTGCCCCGGCGCCTTCCCGGGCCCGAAGTACGCCGGCGCCCATGTCCCGAGCGCCGGGTTCTCGTCGTTGATGAAGACACCGCGGTACTTCACGGCCGGCGTCCCCTGGCTGAAGCGACCCGGCCGCACGTACACCGCCGCGCGCCGGACCGGCGGCACGTCGTCCCACCAGTACCAGGGCGAGACGCCGAGCCCGTACGAGACGTCGTACGCCCCGAAGATCGTGCCGCGCTGGTCGCTGCCCGCGATGACGAAGGCCCGCCGCACCCCGGGCATCGGCCGCTCGACGACCGTCTGCAACGAGGTCTCCCACTTCCCCCGCACCCCGTCGACGTCCAGCTTCCCGGCGTCGATCAGCCCGTCGATCAGGGGACTGCGCCCAATGGTCCCCACCAGGACCACCTCCCGCGCGACCTCGCTCCCCGGCCGGACCCCCGTCACCCGCTCGATGTCGTCCCGCAGGTCCCCCGCGACCCGCACGACCCCGGGGTGATCCTCGGAACTGACCACGACCGGGGCACCGACCAGCGGGAATCCCCCGGACACGGGCGCGAAGGAGAGGTACGCGCCCGGATCGGTGACACGCGCGCCCCCGCCCTCCCCGGGCGCCCCTGTCGCCCGACCCTCCCCGGCCCACGCGGTCCCCGGCAACGTCGGCACCGCGGCGAGACCCGCGCCCGCCCCCAGAACGCTCCTACGGCTGACGTCCCCGGCCATGCCACACCTCTCCACCGATCGCTCCGAACGCGGATTTGCTCAGTGCCATGACAAATGGTGGAGGGAGTGAAGCGAGGGGACAACGGGTCGAACGCGCCGAATAGTTTCGAACGAGCTGCCCGTAAAGCCAGGGCAAGCGAAAGGGCCCGTACGACCGAAGTCGTACGGGCCCCTTCAGGAGCTCAGCTGATGCTGGAGCTACCAGGTCAGACCGACAAGCTTACTTGTTGATCTTGGTGACCTGGCCGGCGCCCACGGTCCGGCCACCCTCACGGATGGCGAACTTCAGGCCCTCTTCCATGGCGATGGGCTGGATGAGCTCAACCTTCATCTCAGTGTTGTCGCCGGGCATGACCATCTCGGTGCCCTCGGGGAGGGTCACAACGCCCGTCACGTCCGTCGTACGGAAGTAGAACTGCGGACGGTAGTTGTTGAAGAACGGCGTGTGGCGGCCACCCTCGTCCTTGGACAGGATGTAGGCCTGGGCCTCGAACTCGGTGTGCGGGGTGACCGAACCGGGCTTGATGATGACCTGGCCGCGCTCGACGTCCTCGCGCTTGATGCCACGGAGGAGCAGACCGACGTTCTCACCGGCCTGGCCCTCGTCGAGCAGCTTGCGGAACATCTCGATGCCGGTGACCGTGGTGGTGGTCTTCTCGGTCTTGATACCGATGATGTCGACGGTCTCGTTGACCTTGAGGACACCACGCTCGATACGACCGGTGACGACGGTGCCACGACCGGTGATCGTGAAGACGTCCTCGATCGGCATCAGGAACGGCTTGTCGACGTCGCGCTCCGGCTCCGGGATCGCGGTGTCGACGGCGGCCATCAGGTCCAGGACCGACTGGCCCCACTCCTTGTCGCCCTCGAGCGCCTTGAGCGCGGAGACCTTGACGACCGGAACGTCGTCGCCCGGGAACTCGTACTCGGAGAGCAGCTCACGGACCTCGAGCTCGACGAGCTCCAGGATCTCCTCGTCGTCCACCATGTCGGCCTTGTTCAGGGCGACGACGATGTACGGAACGCCGACCTGGCGGGCCAGGAGCACGTGCTCCTTGGTCTGCGGCATCGGGCCGTCGGTGGCGGCGACAACGAGGATGGCGCCGTCCATCTGCGCCGCACCCGTGATCATGTTCTTGATGTAGTCCGCGTGACCGGGGCAGTCGACGTGGGCGTAGTGACGGGTCTCCGTCTGGTACTCGACGTGCGCGATGGAGATGGTGATACCGCGCTGGCGCTCCTCGGGAGCCTTGTCGATCTGGTCGAACGCCGAGGCCTCGTTCAGGTCCGGGAACGCGTCGTGCAGCACCTTGGTAATGGCGGCCGTGAGGGTCGTCTTACCGTGGTCGATGTGACCGATGGTGCCGATGTTGACGTGCGGCTTAGTCCGCTCGAACTTCGCCTTCGCCACTGGGGTCCTCCTGTGGAGTGGTTCTGAACGCCTTGCTTCATCGGCGCCAGGTGATCTTTGCTGGAAAGTCCGGGTCCCGGGGCAAACAACCGTGTTTGCGGCCGTTTGCCCCACGAGGCTCCGGAGTCAAGCCTAAAGCGTGTGCACGCGGTGCGTTGAACGCGGTGGTTCAACGCCGTGCGTCACTCGCCCTTGGCCTTCGCGATGATCTCCTCGGCGACGTTCCGCGGAACCTCGGCGTAGGAGTCGAACTGCATCGAGTAGCTTGCGCGACCCGAGGTCTTGCTGCGGAGGTCTCCGACGTAGCCGAACATCTCCGAGAGGGGCACGAGGCCCTTCACGACGCGGGCACCGGCCCGCTCCTCCATGGCCTGGATCTGACCACGGCGGGAGTTGATGTCGCCGATGACCTCACCCATGTAGTCCTCGGGCGTGGTGACCTCGACGGCCATCATCGGCTCAAGGAGCACGGGGGACGCCTTGCGCGCGGCCTCCTTGAAGGCCTGCGAACCGGCGATCTTGAACGCGAGCTCGGAGGAGTCGACCTCGTGGTAGCCACCGTCGATGAGCGTGACGCGGACGCCCGTCATCTCGTAGCCCGCGAGGATGCCGAACTGCATGGCCTCCTGCGCACCGGCGTCCACCGAAGGGATGTACTCCTTCGGGATGCGGCCACCGGTCACCTTGTTCACGAACTCGTAACTGGCGTCGCCGCCCTCGATCGGCTCGATCGCGATCTGCACCTTGGCGAACTGACCGGTACCACCGGTCTGCTTCTTGTGCGTGTAGTCGACGCGCTCGACGGCCTTGCGGATCGTCTCGCGGTAGGCGACCTGCGGCTTGCCGACGTTGGCCTCGACCTTGAACTCACGGCGCATACGGTCGACCAGCACCTCGAGGTGCAGCTCGCCCATACCACCGATGATGGTCTGGCCGGTCTCCTCGTCCGAGTGGACCTGGAAGGAGGGGTCCTCCTCCGCGAGACGCTGGATGGCGACACCCAGCTTCTCCTGGTCACCCTTGGACTTGGGCTCGATGGCGACCTGGATGACCGGCGCCGGGAAGTCCATGGACTCCAGGATCACCGGCTGCTTGTCGTCGCACAGCGTCTCACCGGTCGTGGTCTGCTTCAGACCCATGACGGCGATGATGTCGCCGGCGCCCACCGACTCGATCTCCTCACGCTTGTTCGCGTGCATGCGGTAGATCTTGCCGATGCGCTCCTTCTTGCCCTTGACGGAGTTCAGCACGGCGGTGCCGGACTCCAGGCGGCCCGAGTAGACCCGGACGAAGGTGAGCTTGCCGAGGTGCGGGTCGCTCATGATCTTGAACGCCAGCGCGGACAGCGGCTCGTCGTCGGACGGCTTGCGCTTGACGACCAGCTCGGGGTCCTTCACGTCGTGGCCCTCGATGGCCTCGACGTCGAGCGGGGTGGGGAGGTAGCGCACGACCGCGTCGAGCAGGGGCTGGACGCCCTTGTTCTTGAACGCGGTGCCACAGAACACCGGGGTGACCGTGGTGTCGTTGGACTTGCCGGACGCGATGGTGATGCGACGGATCGCGGCGTACAGCTGCTCCTCGGTGGGCTCGACGCCCTCCAGGTACAGCTCCATGATCTCTTCGTCGTTCTCGGCGACGGCCTCGACGAGCTTGCCGCGGTACTCCTCGGCAGCCTCGGTGTGCGTGGCCGGGATGTCGACGACGTCGTACATCTCACCCTTGGCGGCCTCGGCGGACCAGACCAGGGCCTTCATCGTCACGAGGTCGACGACGCCCTTGAAGTCGGCCTCGGCGCCGATCGGGAGCTGCATGACGAGCGGCTGGGCGCCCAGACGGTCCGAGATCATGTCCACGCAGCGGTGGAACTCGGCGCCGGTACGGTCCAGCTTGTTGACGAAGCAGATGCGGGGCACGCCGTAACGGTCGGCCTGACGCCACACCGTCTCCGACTGCGGCTCCACGCCGGCAACGCCGTCGAACACCGTCACGGCACCGTCGAGGACGCGGAGCGAACGCTCCACCTCTACGGTGAAGTCGACGTGACCCGGGGTGTCGATGATGTTGATGGTGTGGTCGACGCCCTCGAGCGGCCAGTGACAGGTGGTGGCAGCAGAGGTGATCGTGATGCCACGCTCCTGCTCCTGCTCCATCCAGTCCATGGTGGCGGCGCCGTCGTGGACCTCACCGATCTTGTACGAAACGCCGGTGTAGAACAGGATCCGCTCGGTGGTGGTCGTCTTGCCCGCGTCGATGTGGGCCATGATCCCGATGTTGCGGACCCTGGCCAGGTCAAGCGAAGTGGTAGCCATAAGGCTTCAGTCTTCTCTCGGTCTCGATGGGGTCTGCGACTACCAGCGGTAGTGCGCGAAGGCCTTGTTGGACTCGGCCATCTTGTGCGTGTCCTCGCGCTTCTTCACAGCGGCACCCAGGCCGTTGGAGGCGTCGAGAAGCTCGTTGAGCAGACGCTCGGTCATGGTCTTCTCGCGACGGGCGCGGGAGTAACCGACCAGCCAGCGCAGCGCGAGCGTGTTGGCACGACCGGGCTTGACCTCGATCGGAACCTGGTACGTCGCACCACCGACACGGCGGGACTTGACCTCGAGGGTCGGCTTGATGTTCTCCAGAGCGCGCTTCAGCGTGATGATCGGGTCGTTGCCCGTCTTCTCACGCAGGCCCTCCATGGCGCCGTAGACGATGCGCTCGGCGGTGGAGCGCTTGCCGTTCAGCAGCACCTTGTTGATGAGCGACGTGACAAGAGGAGAACCGTAGACCGGGTCGATGATGACCGGGCGCTTCGGGGCGGGGCCCTTACGAGGCATTCTTACTTCTCCTTCTTGGCGCCGTAGCGGCTGCGGGCCTGCTTGCGGTTCTTGACACCCTGGGTGTCGAGGGAACCGCGGATGATCTTGTAGCGAACACCCGGCAGGTCCTTCACACGGCCACCACGCACGAGCACGATGGAGTGCTCCTGCAGGTTGTGTCCCTCACCCGGAATGTAAGCGGTGACCTCGATCCCGCTGGTCAGACGCACACGCGCGACCTTACGCAGGGCCGAGTTCGGCTTCTTCGGGGTGGTCGTGAACACACGCGTGCAGACGCCGCGACGCTGGGGCGAACCCTCGAGTGCGGGCGTCTTGTTCTTCTCGACCTTGTCCTGCCGGCCCTTACGGACCAGCTGCTGGATCGTAGGCACTACTTCTCCGGTTTCTGTGTGCCGAATGGTGAAGCTAACCCGGAACATTCGCCGACCCACGCGGTCGGGTGTGTCGAAACTGCTGAACTCCCGCCGCGAGGCAGAAAGGGCGCAGAGTACGGCGGCCGCTTACGGCTCCCCCTGTGCGGTTGAAGGCACGCACGAGAGCCAGGGCACACCCCAGGCACAAGGTCTGAGCGTACCTACCTCATTCGCTATGGTCAAAACAAATGGGCGGGAGGTGGTTTAAGGACGAACGTCTCCGCACCGACGCGTCCGCGCCACCGGCCCGCTGGGGCTCAGGTTCCGCTGCTCGACGACACTCCCGCGATCATCAGGACCAGCAGGAAGAAGGCCCAGCCCGCCACGGAGAGCCAGCCGAGGATCAGACCGGCCAGGGCGAAGCCCTCACCGCCCTCCCCGGTGCGCTTCATCTCGGCGCGGGCGGTGTGGCCCAGGATGACCGCCGGGATGCCGGTGAGCCCCAGCGACATGGTCGTGAGCACACCGCAGACCATCGCGCCCACGGCCTTGCCGTTGGTGGGCGGCGGCAGCACGGGCGCCGGCATGAACGTTCTCGGGACCATGGGCGGCATGGGCGCCATGACGCTCGGCTGCGCCGCTGTGGGCCCCTGGGGCAGGTCGGCGACCAGGAGGGCCAGCTCCCCCACCGTGCGCGCCTGGTAGGCCCTCTCGACGCGCCTCTCGTACTCGTCCTGCGGGAGGCGGCCCTCACTGAAGCCGGCCTTCAACACATCGACGGCACGCTCACGGTCGGCATGTGCGGCGAGCATGGAGGGACCACTGCCCTGCGCCTGCTGCCACGGCATCGGCTGCCACGACGGATTCGACACGAGAAACTCCCCCGGACTGGTTGTCCCCCCATGATGCGACAACGTACGCCCCCCGGCACTGGTTCCCCCGCACCGGTCCTGTCCCGGTTCTGCCACATCGCACACCCGTACGCCCGCCGTGCACGCCCGTACGTCACGCCAGGCGCCCGTACGCCGCACCGACACGCCCGTGACAAGACGCCGAAGGGCGGCCACCCGAAGGTGACCGCCCCTCAACTCAAGCGGCTGCGACCGCTCGCCTACTGGTTGTACGGACCGTAGTCGTAGTCCTCCAGCGGCACGGCCTGGCCGGAGCCCGTGCCGAACGGCGAGTAGTCGATGTCGTCGTAGCCGACGGCCGAGTACATCGCGGCCTTGGCCTCCTCGGTCGGCTCGACCCGGATGTTGCGGTAGCGGGACAGACCCGTACCGGCCGGGATGAGCTTACCGATGATGACGTTCTCCTTGAGGCCGATGAGGCTGTCGGACTTGGCGTTGATCGCCGCATCCGTCAGGACTCGGGTCGTCTCCTGGAAGGAGGCGGCCGACAGCCAGGATTCCGTCGCCAGCGAGGCCTTGGTGATACCCATCAGCTGCGGACGACCGGAGGCCGGGTGACCGCCCTCCTGGACCACACGACGGTTCTCGGTCTCGAACTTCGAGCGCTCGACCAGCTCACCGGGCAGCAGCTCGGCGTCGCCGGACTCGATGATCGTCACACGGCGGAGCATCTGCCGGATGATGATCTCGATGTGCTTGTCGTGGATCGACACACCCTGCGAGTTGTAGACCTTCTGGACCTCGCCGACCAGGTGGACCTGGACGGCACGCTGACCCAGGATGCGCAGCACGTCGTGCGGGTTGGTGGCACCCACGGTGAGCTTCTGGCCCACCTCGACGTGCTCGCCCTCGCTCACCAGCAGACGGGCGCGCTTCGAGATCGGGAACGCCGTCTCGTCGCTGCCGTCGTCCGGCGTGATGACGATCTTCTTGGTCTTCTCCGTCTCCTCGATGCGGACGCGACCGGCCGCCTCGGAGATCGGCGCGACACCCTTGGGCGTACGGGCCTCGAAGAGCTCGACGACACGCGGCAGACCCTGCGTGATGTCGTCACCGGCCACACCACCGGTGTGGAAGGTACGCATCGTCAGCTGGGTACCGGGCTCACCGATGGACTGGGCGGCGATGATGCCGACCGCCTCACCGATGTCGACCAGCTTGCCGGTGGCCAGGGAGCGGCCGTAGCACATGGCACACGTACCGACCTTGGACTCACAGGTCAGGATCGAGCGGGTCTTGACCTCCTCGACACCGTGGTGCACGAGCTGGTCGATGAGCACGTCGCCCAGGTCCACGTTGGCCGGCGCGATCACCTTGCCGTCGATGACGACGTCCTCGGCGAGCATGCGGGCGTAGACGCTGGTCTCGACGTCCTCGGCCTTGCGCAGGACCCCGGTCTCGTCCTTCGAGGCGATCCGCAGCTTCAGACCGCGCTCGGTGCCGCAGTCCTCCTCGCGGATGATGACGTCCTGCGAGACGTCCACCAGACGACGGGTCAGGTAACCCGAGTCGGCGGTACGCAGGGCGGTGTCCGCCAGACCCTTACGGGCACCGTGCGTGGAGATGAAGTACTCCAGGACGGACAGGCCCTCACGGAAGGACGCCTTGATGGGACGCGGGATCGTCTCGTTCTTGGCGTTCGACACCAGACCACGCATACCGGCGATCTGACGCATCTGCATCATGTTTCCGCGGGCACCCGAGTCGACCATCATGAAGATGGGGTTCGTCTTCGGGAAGTTCGCGTTCATCGCCTCGGCGACCTCGTTGGTCGCCTTGGTCCAGATCGCGATGAGCTCCTGCGTGCGCTCTTCCTTGGTGATCAGACCGCGCTCGTACTGCTTCTGGACCTTCTCGTCCTGCGCCTCGTAACCCTTGACGATCTCCTTCTTCGCCTCGGGAACGACGACGTCGGAGATGGCCACGGTGACACCGGAACGGGTCGCCCAGTAGAAGCCGGCCGCCTTCAGGTTGTCGAGCGTCGCCGCCACGATGACCTTGGGGTAGCGCTCGGCCAGGTCGTTGACGATCTCGGAGAGCTGCTTCTTGCCCACCGAGTAGTCGACGAACGGGTAGTCCTCGGGCAGCAGCTCGTTGAAGAGCGCACGGCCGAGCGTGGTCTTCAGACGGAAGCTGTCCCCCTGCTGCCACTCCGGCTCGCCCTCCTCGCGCGCCGGCGGCATCCAGCCGCGCGGCGGGATGGTGCCCACCGGGAAGCGGATGTCGATCGCGGACTGCAGCGCGAGCTCGCCGGCGTCGAACGCCATGATCGCCTCGGCCGTGGAGGCGAACGAACGCCCCTCGCCCTTGGTGTCACGGAGTTCGCCGTCGGTGGTGAGGAAGAACAGACCGAGGACCATGTCCTGGGTCGGCATCGTCACCGGACGGCCGTCGGCGGGCTTGAGGATGTTGTTCGAGGACAGCATCAGGATGCGGGCCTCGGCCTGCGCCTCCGCGGAGAGCGGCAGGTGGACGGCCATCTGGTCACCGTCGAAGTCCGCGTTGAACGCGGTGCAGACGAGCGGGTGGATCTGGATGGCCTTGCCCTCGACCAGCTGCGGCTCGAAGGCCTGGATGCCGAGGCGGTGCAGGGTGGGAGCACGGTTCAGCAGCACCGGGTGCTCGGCGATGACCTCTTCGAGGACGTCGTACACGACGGTACGGCCGCGCTCCACCATGCGCTTGGCGCTCTTGATGTTCTGCGCGTGGTTGAGGTCCACGAGCCGCTTCATCACGAACGGCTTGAAGAGCTCCAGCGCCATCGCCTTCGGCAGACCGCACTGGTGCAGCTTCAGCTGCGGACCGACGACGATCACGGAACGCGCGGAGTAGTCCACACGCTTGCCGAGCAGGTTCTGACGGAATCGACCCTGCTTGCCCTTCAGCATGTCGCTGAGGGACTTCAGCGGGCGGTTACCGGGACCGGTCACCGGGCGACCACGACGACCGTTGTCGAAGAGGGCGTCGACGGCCTCCTGGAGCATGCGCTTCTCGTTGTTGACGATGATCTCGGGCGCGCCGAGGTCGAGAAGCCGCTTCAGACGGTTGTTCCGGTTGATCACACGACGGTACAGGTCGTTCAGGTCGGAGGTCGCGAAGCGGCCACCGTCCAGCTGCACCATCGGGCGCAGGTCCGGCGGGATGACCGGCACGCAGTCGAGCACCATGCCCTTGGGGCTGTTGCTGGTCTGCAGGAACGCGGAGACGACCTTGAGGCGCTTGAGCGCACGGGTCTTCTTCTGGCCCTTGCCGGTACGGATGATCTCGCGGAGGCGCTCGGCCTCCTCGTCGAGGTCGAAGGACTCCAGGCGCTTCTGCAGCGCCGCGGCACCCATCGAGCCGTCGAAGTACGTGCCGAAGCGGTCACGCAGTTCGCGGTAGAGGAGCTCGTCGCCCTCCAGGTCCTGGACCTTGAGGTTCTTGAACCGGGTCCACACCTCGTCGAGACGGTCGATCTCGCGCTGCGTACGGTCGCGCAGCTGCTTCATCTCACGCTCGGCGCCCTCGCGCACCTTGCGGCGCACGTCGGCCTTGGCGCCCTCGGCCTCCAGCTCGGCCAGGTCGGTCTCGAGCTTCTTGGCACGGGCCTCGAGGTCGGCGTCGCGACGGTTCTCGATCTGCTGCCGCTCGACGGAGACGTGCGCCTCCAGGGAGGGCAGGTCGCGGGTGCGGCGCTCCTCGTCGACGTACGTGATCATGTACGCCGCGAAGTAGATGACCTTCTCCAGGTCCTTCGGGGCGAGGTCGAGCAGGTAGCCCAGCCGCGACGGAACGCCCTTGAAGTACCAGATGTGGGTGACGGGAGCGGCCAGCTCGATGTGGCCCATCCGCTCACGGCGCACCTTGGCGCGCGTGACCTCGACGCCACAGCGCTCACAGATGATGCCCTTGAAGCGGACACGCTTGTACTTGCCGCAGTAGCACTCCCAGTCCCGGGTCGGACCGAAGATCTTCTCGCAGAAGAGTCCGTCCTTTTCGGGCTTGAGCGTGCGGTAGTTGATCGTCTCGGGCTTCTTGACCTCGCCGTGGCTCCACTGACGGATGTCGTCAGCGGTGGCCAGACCGATCCGGAGCTCGTCGAAGAAGTTGACGTCGAGCACTATGCGTCAATCCCTCTCAGGGTTGTAAGTCTTTGGTCTGATACGGGGGTCCTGGGGCCGACCGGGCTCTTCACGAGCCCGGCCGAACTCCCGTCAGACCTCTTCGACGCTGCTCGGCTCGCGCCGGGACAGGTCGATGCCGAGCTCCTCCGCAGCGCGGAAGACGTCCTCGTCGGTGTCACGCATCTCGATGGACATACCGTCGCTGGACAGCACCTCCACGTTCAGGCAGAGAGACTGCATCTCCTTGATGAGCACCTTGAAGGACTCGGGGATGCCGGGCTCGGGGATGTTCTCGCCCTTGACGATGGCCTCGTAGACCTTCACGCGGCCGGTGACGTCGTCGGACTTGATGGTCAGCAGCTCCTGGAGGGCGTACGCGGCGCCGTAAGCCTCCAGCGCCCACACCTCCATCTCACCGAAGCGCTGGCCACCGAACTGGGCCTTACCACCCAGCGGCTGCTGGGTGATCATCGAGTACGGGCCGGTCGACCGTGCGTGCAGCTTGTCGTCGACCAGGTGGTGCAGCTTGAGGATGTACATGTACCCGACCGAGATCGGGTCCGGGAACGGCTCACCGGAGCGGCCGTCGAACAGACGCGCCTTGCCGGAGGGGAGCACCATGCGCTCGCCGTCGCGGTTGGGGATGGTGTGCTGCAGCAGACCGGCGAGCTCGTCCTCGCGGGCACCGTCGAAGACCGGGGTCGCGACGTTGGTGCCGGGGGCGACGGAGTCGGCGCCGATCGCCTGGAGGCGCTGCGCCCAGTCCTCGGCGAGACCGGAGACGTCCCAGCCGCGGCTGGCGAGCCAGCCGAGGTGGATCTCCAGTACCTGTCCCGGGTTCATTCGGGACGGCACACCGAGGGGGTTGAGGATGATGTCGACCGGGGTGCCGTCCTCCAGGAACGGCATGTCCTCGATCGGCAGGATCTTCGAGATGACGCCCTTGTTGCCGTGCCGGCCGGCGAGCTTGTCACCGTCGGTGATCTTGCGCTTCTGCGCCACGTACACGCGCACCAGCTGGTTGACACCGGGGGGAAGCTCGTCGCCCTCCTCACGGTCGAAGACGCGGACGCCGATGACCTTGCCGATCTCGCCGTGCGGGACCTTCAGCGAGGTGTCACGGACCTCACGGGCCTTCTCACCGAAGATCGCACGGAGCAGGCGCTCCTCCGGGGTCAGCTCGGTCTCACCCTTGGGCGTGACCTTGCCGACGAGGATGTCGCCGGCGACGACCTCGGCACCGATACGGATGATGCCGCGCTCGTCGAGGTCGGCGAGGACCTCCTCGGAGACGTTCGGGATGTCCCGGGTGATCTCCTCGGGGCCGAGCTTGGTGTCACGGGCGTCGACCTCGTGCTCCTCGATGTGGATCGAGGAGAGGACGTCGTCCTGCACGAGGCGCTGCGACAGGATGATCGCGTCCTCGTAGTTGTGACCCTCCCACGGCATGAACGCCACGAGGAGGTTCTTGCCCAGCGCCATCTCGCCGTTCTCGGTGGCCGGACCGTCGGCCAGGACCTGGCCCTCGATGATCCGGTCGCCCTCGTTGACGATGACCTTCTGGTTGACCGAGGTGCCCTGGTTGGAGCGGGCGAACTTGGCCAGGCGGTACGTGATGTACGTGCCGTCGTCGTTGGTGGTGGTGATGTAGTCGGCGGAGACCTCCTGGACCACACCCGCCTTCTCGGCCTTGACCACGTCGCCGGCGTCGACGGCGGAGCGGTACTCCATGCCGGTGCCGACGAGCGGGGACTCGCTCTTGATGAGCGGCACGGCCTGACGCATCATGTTCGCGCCCATGAGGGCACGGTTGGCGTCGTCGTGCTCCAGGAAGGGGATCATGGCGGTCGCGACCGACACCATCTGGCGCGGCGAGACGTCCATGTAGTCGACGTCGTCACCGGGGACGTAGTCGACCTCGCCGCCACGGCGGCGGACCAGGACGCGGTTCTCGGTGAAGCGCAGTTCGTCGTTGAGCGTGGCGTTGGCCTGCGCGATGACGAAGCGGTCCTCCTCGTCGGCCGTCAGGTAGTCGACCTCGTCGGTGACCTGGCCGTCGACGACCTTGCGGTACGGCGTCTCCACGAAACCGAACGCGTTGACGCGGCCGTAGGAGGCGAGCGAACCGATCAGACCGATGTTCGGGCCTTCGGGCGTCTCGATGGGGCACATGCGCCCGTAGTGGGACGGGTGCACGTCACGGACCTCGAAGCCGGCCCGCTCACGGGACAGACCACCGGGACCCAGCGCCGAGAGACGACGCTTGTGCGTCAGTCCCGACAGCGGGTTGTTCTGGTCCATGAACTGCGACAGCTGGCTGGTGCCGAAGAACTCCTTGATGGAGGCGACGACCGGCCGGATGTTGATCAGGGTCTGGGGCGTGATCGCCTCGACGTCCTGGGTCGTCATGCGCTCGCGGACGACTCGCTCCATACGCGCCAGACCCGTACGGACCTGGTTCTGGATGAGCTCGCCGACGCTGCGCAGACGACGGTTGCCGAAGTGGTCGATGTCGTCGGTCTCGACGACGATCGTCTGGCCGTTGTCGGCGGCCGTCTCGGTCTCGCCCGCGTGCAGCTTCACCAGGTACTTGATCGTCGAGATGACGTCCTCGACGGTCAGGACGCCCGCGTCGAGCGGCGCCTCCGCACCCAGCTTCTTGTTGACCTTGTAGCGGCCGACCTTCGCGAGGTCGTAGCGCTTGGGGTTGAAGTACAGGTTCTCGAGGAGCGTCTGCGCGGCCTCACGCGTGGGGGGCTCGCCCGGACGCAGCTTGCGGTAGATGTCGAGCAGCGCGTCGTCCTGCCCCTGGGTGTGGTCCTTCTCCAGGGTGGCGCGCATGGACTCGTACTCGCCGAACTCCTCCAGGATCTGCTCGGTGGTCCAGCCGAGGGCCTTGAGGAGGACGGTCACGGACTGCTTGCGCTTGCGGTCGATACGCACACCGACCATGTCGCGCTTGTCGATCTCCATCTCCAGCCAGGCACCCCGGGACGGGATGATCTTGGCGGAGAAGATGTCCTTGTCGGAGGTCTTGTCGATGGAGGAGTCGAAGTAGACACCGGGCGAGCGGACCAGCTGCGACACGACGACACGCTCGGTGCCGTTGATCACGAAGGTGCCCTTGTGGGTCATGAGCGGGAAGTCGCCCATGAAGACCGTCTGGGACTTGATCTCGCCGGTCTCGTTGTTGGTGAACTCGGCCGTGACGAAGAGCGGGGCCGCGTAGGTGAAGTCGCGGTCCTTGCACTCGTCGATGCTGTTCTTCGGCGGCTCGAAGCGGTGGTCGCGGAAGGTCAGCGACATCGACCCGGAGAAGTCCTCGATCGGGGAGATCTCCTCGAAGATCTCCTCCAGACCGGACTTCGTGGGGACGTCCTGACCGTTCTCCAGAGCCTCCTCGACCCGACTCTGCCAGGCGGTGTTGCCGAGCAGCCAGTCAAAGCTCTCGGTCTGCAGCGCGAGCAGGTTGGGAACCTCGAGGGGCTCCTTGATCTTTGCAAAGGAGATGCGCAGCGGGGCGGTGCTGGCGCCGTTGTTCGTATTCGCGGTCGAGGCGTTGCGCGAGGCGGCCAAGAGGGGGTCCTTCCGAGGGCTCGGACTCACTACGCGCGTACCGGCCCCCTCGACCGGGCGCGGAGATGGAAAGCCCCAGGTGAGGGACGTTCAATCGTCGGTGCTCGAGCGAGGGCATGCCCCTGGTGACGGGCAGGAGGCAGCTAACAGGCAGCGCAAAGGGTCAGTGTAGCCAGTTGGCCCACTGATGTCCAGTGCGGGTTTACGGACCCTCGGAAACCCTCGTTGTTCCTCAACGCCTGCGGCAAGCCACGCCCTCGATGCACATCGATACTGCCCTCTTCGCCGTCGATCCATGCCTCGGAGTTCGGATCCGTGTGACGACGCGTCCTGAGAATTGCGCGCTGCGTGCAGTTCGTCAAGGCCCCCCATGCCCGAACCAGATGCTGCGATCGTCACTCGCGGCCGGTCACCAGGGGTGCTCGGAGGCACGACGAAGATCACCATACTCGCCGCCACCGACAGTGCAAGGCAGCCGTCACTCGACGTCCCGGAACGCCGAAAGGCGACCACCCACATGGGTGATCGCCCTTCGGTGCGTCCGCGTTACAGCCCCGAGCCCGGAGCCGTGTGCGAGCAGGTCCTGAGTGGACCCGTGGGCCTTACTTGACCTCGACGGAGGCGCCGGCGCCCTTGAGGGACTCGGCGGCCTTCTCCGCGGCCTCCTTGGCGACCTTCTCGAGAACGGGCTTCGGGGCGCCGTCCACGAGGTCCTTGGCCTCCTTCAGGCCCAGGGAGGTCAGCTCACGCACGACCTTGATGACCTGGATCTTCTTGTCGCCGGCACCGGTGAGGATGACGTCGAACTCGTCCTGCTCCTCAGCGGCCTCGGCCGGGGCGCCGGGGACGGCGGGGCCGGCGACGGCGACGGCCGCGGCGGCGGTGACGTCGAACTTCTCCTCGAACGCCTTCACGAACTCGGAGAGCTCGATGAGGGTCATCTCCTCGAACTGCGCGAGCAGGTCTTCCTGGCTGAGCTTCGCCATGATGGGCGATCCTTCCACTAATTCGGCAGGTGCCGGATGTATCGAAACGGCGGGCGTACTTACGGCCCGCTACGACCCGCGCTTCAGGCGGCGCGGATCAATGCGCGAGCCGAGTTACTCGGCACCGCCCTGCTCGTCCTGCTTGGCGCGAAGAGCGTCCACGGTGCGGACGAGCTTCGAGGGAAGCGCCTGGAAGAGCTGAGCAGTCTGGGACTGCTTGCCCTTGAAGGCACCCGCCAGCTTGGAGAGCAGAACCTCGCGGGACTCGAGGTCCGCAAGCTTCTTGATCTCGTCGGCGGACAGCGCCTTGCCGTCAAGGACACCGCCCTTGATGACGAGGTTCGGGTTGTCCTTGGCGAAGTCACGAAGACCCTTCGCCGACGTCACCGGGTCACCGGTGATGAAGGCAACCGCCGTCGGACCGTTGAACAGGTCGTCGAGCGTCGAGATCCCGGCCTCGTTGGCCGCGATCTTGGTCAGCGTGTTCTTCACCACGGCGTACTGGGCGTCTTCACCGAGCGAACGGCGCAGGTTCTTCAGCTGCGCGACGGTGAGACCCCGGTACTCGGTCAGCACGGCGGCGTTCGAGCTACGGAACTGCTCCGTGAGCTCGGCCACCGCGGCAGCCTTGTCGGGCCTTGCCATAGAGCGTCGGCCTCCTTCCGGGTGATGAGGACCGCTCAGAAGGGGCCGAACAGAACGAAACGCCCCGGCGCAGGCGCACGGGGCGTAGCTCGACCGGACGAATTCCATGCGGGCACGGAACCGGACCGGGAGCAACTTCCACAGTCACCTGCGCGGGTCGTCCGCGGTTCAGCGGATCCTTCGGCCACCGAGCCCTCTTACAAGCGCACGGCAACGACCAGCGGTCTTTGGCTTCTCCGGAAGGTTAGATGACACACGACGTGTCAAGCAAATCCGCTCCTTGACGGCGCCACTCAGCCCTCTCATGCCCCGTCCACCAGCTCGGCGAGGTCGACGGTGTCCTCGGCCGGCGGGGTCTCGACGGTCACCGGCCGGTCGACGTCCAGGAGGGTGACGGTCAGGTCGAGCGGGCCTGTGTCGACCATCCGCCCGTCCTTCAGGCTTTCGGTCTCCCCCCGGAGCCGGTACCGCTTGGCCCGGCCGTCGTCGTCGACCCAGAGGTCCATGGTGAGGGTCTCCTCGATGTCCAGCATCATGAACTGGTCGAGGCTCGTCGTCCGCAGCTTCCGGGTCGCCTTGTCGCGGGCGGCCGTCTGGGCGTCCCGCAGGCTGTTCCAGGTGACCGTTCCCCGGTAGTGCGTGGTCCCGCTTCCGTCGACCGTCTCCGTGCCGACCTCGCGGACCTTCTTCGCGCCGGTCAGGAGTGTGGACTGCGCGAGCGGGCTCGCCTCCAACGCGGTGGGCAGGACGCGGTACGTGTTGTTCTCCGCCGCGCCGCGTCCCCACACGGCCGGCCCGACGCTGAACCACTCCTTGTCCGCCGGTGCGCCGATGGCGGCCGGGTCCCCCTCGGCGTAGAGCACCCCGTCGGCGAACCGCACCTCCACGGGCTTGCCCTCGCTCGCGGCCAGCCCGGTCACGTCCATGCGCATCGAGGTCGGCCGTGCGGTCATCGCCGCCTCGACCCGCATCCTCCCGTTCTCCGGCACCGTGCCCCTCACCCGGTACCGCAGCGACGTGACGTCCGTGGTCCGCTCGGCGGCCCGGGCCACGGCCTCGGCGGGTGTCTTCGGGCTCGCCTCGGCCTGCGCCTGCGTGCCACAGGCGGTGGCACCGCCGAGCAACGCGGCCACGACGGCGACGCCGACCGCTCTGCGGCCGTGTACGGAGCGTACGGAGCCGCGCGCGGCAAACCTCATGTGTCCCCCTGGTCCCTCACGCCCCACCTCTATGGGACGGCTGGGACACTAGCGCCGCCGGGTCGTGTCTGTCCCTCGAATTCAGCTCGTCGGCGATGAGCTCATCAGGTCCTTGTAGTCGACCGTCTCGGCGGCCGGCGGCTCCTCGGTGGAGACGTCGACGCCGTAGTCGCTGTAGTGGGCCGTGGAGTTCACCGTGCCGTTCGCGGTGTCGACCTTCTCGACCTTCTTGACCAGCAGGTCGTCCTCGTCGATCCAGAGGTCGATGTCGACGGTGGTGATGCCGGAGGCCTTCAGCTGCTCCTCCAGTTCGGCCCGCATGTCCTCGCCGAGGTTCGCGTTCCGCTCCTGGAGGTCGGCGACGTCCACGGTGCCGGCGTAGTGCGTGGTCCGCTCCCCGCGGACGTCCTCCTCACCGACCTCCTCGACGTCACCGGAGGCCAGCAGGAGCCGTACGGACTGGTTCGGTGTGACGCTCTTGAAGTGCTCCTGCACATAGGCGCCGGAGGCCCCGCCGATCATCTCGTCCATGTCCTCGTACGCGTACCGGATCCACCGCTTGCCGCCGTACCGGCCGGCGAACAGATCACCCATGTCCGCGTAGTAGGCGTCGGGCAGGTAGCGGGCCTCGGTCGAGGTGATGCCCAGGCGGCGCATCTGGTCGGCCGCCTGGCCGCCGGTGTAGGTGATGGTCATCGTGCCGTCGAGACCGTCGGCCCAGTCGACCTCGCCGTCGGCCTCGATGGACATCAGCTCGCCCAGGTCGCCAGTGGACTCGATCCTCGACGAGTCGGCGTCACGGGTGGAGGAGTCCGCGAGCTTGAGCGCCGCGAACGGATCGTCCCCGCCGTGCTCGTCCGAGTCCGGGGAGCCGCAGGCCACCACCCCCGTCAGCGCGGCCACCACCGCGAACGACACCGCCCTACGGCGACGCGTGCTCGACCTGGTCATCCGTCCCCACCCCCCAGGGAGATTCACCGTGCTCCGCACACCAGGGCAGCACATGCGCGCGCGTATGCCCACCCGTACGCCGGAAGGACCCGTGAGGACCCCTGCGGGGCCCGTATGCCCGTATGCCGAAAAGGGACGAGCCCCGCACCTCTGAAGGTTGCGGGGCTCGTCCACGGGCTGTGCGACCGCGACGCGGCTGCCGGTGAGCGTCAGGCTCAGACGGCGGCCGGGTCCTCCTCGACGAGGAGGTTGCGGGTGCGGTTGGAGTCGACCGGGATGCCGGGGCCGATCGTGGTGCTGATCGCGGCCTTCTTGATGTAGCGACCCTTGGCGGCCGACGGCTTCAGACGGAGGATCTCCTCCAGCGCCGCGGCGTAGTTCTCCACCAGCTTGGTGTCGTCGAACGACGTCTTGCCGATGATGAAGTGCAGGTTCGAGTGCTTGTCGACGCGGAACTCGATCTTGCCGCCCTTGATGTCGTTGACGGCCTTCACGACGTCCGGGGTCACGGTGCCGGTCTTGGGGTTCGGCATGAGACCACGGGGACCGAGCACGCGGCCGAGGCGGCCGACCTTGCCCATGAGGTCCGGGGTGGCGACGACGGCGTCGAAGTCCAGACGGCCCTTCGCCACCTCGTCGATCAGTTCGTCGGAGCCGACGATGTCGGCGCCGGCGGCGGTCGCGGCCTCGGCACGGTCACCGGTCGCGAAGACCAGGACCCGGGCGGTCTTACCGGTGCCGTGCGGGAGGTTCACGGTGCCACGAACCATCTGGTCGGCCTTGCGCGGGTCGACACCCAGACGGAAGGCGACCTCGACGGTGCCGTCGAACTTGGAGGTGGAGGTCTCCTTGGCGAGACGGACGGCCTCGAGCGGGGCGTAGAGCTTGTCCCGGTCGACCTTGGCGTCCGCAGCGCGGAGAGCCTTGCTGCGCTTGCTCACAACTGCTCCTGTGTGTTCTGAAAGGAGTCGTGGTGTACGGGCCGAGCAGGCCCTACCACGTGCGGCTCCGTGAGCCGCATGGTTCTACGAAGGTGGGGTTCAGCCCTCGACCGTGACGCCCATGGAACGCGCGGTACCGGCGATGATCTTCGCGGCGGCGTCCAGGTCGTTGGCGTTGAGGTCGGGCATCTTCGTCGTGGCGATCTCGCGGACCTGCGCCTCGGTGATCTTGGCGACCTTGGTCTTGTGCGGCTCGCCGGAGCCCTTCTCGATACCCGCGGCCTTGAGGATCATCTTGGCGGCCGGGGGCGTCTTGGTGACGAAGGTGAAGGAGCGGTCCTCGTAGACCGTGATCTCCACCGGGATGACCCACCCGCGCTGCGACTCGGTCGCGGCGTTGTAGGCCTTGCAGAACTCCATGATGTTGACGCCGTGCTGACCGAGCGCGGGGCCGACCGGCGGAGCCGGGTTGGCCGCGCCGGCCTGGATCTGGAGCTTGATGAGCCCCGTGACCTTCTTCTTCTTGGGAGGCATTACTCTCCGGGTCCTTTCGATTCGAGTGCGCCCTCATCCGGTTCGCGGCCAGATGAAGGCATACCGCACAACGATAGCGGGTATAGATGCGCGGCCAAAAACCGAGCAGGTCAGACAAGCTGCGGACAGCTCGCCTGACCTGGTCGGAAGCGTGGGTTGCTGCGCTCCGAAGAACTCAGCAGAACTCAGTTCTTCTGGATCTGGTCGAACGACAGCTCGACCGGAGTCTCGCGGCCGAAGATCTCCACGAGACCCTTGACCTTCTTCGAGTCCGCGTTGATCTCGTTGATCGTCGCCTGCAGCGTGGCGAACGGGCCGTCCGTGACGGTGACCGAGTCGCCGACCTCGAAGTCCAGCACCTGGACCTCGACCTTGCGGGCGGGCGCCGGCTTGCCCTCGGCCTCGGCGGCCTCACGGGCGGCCTTCTCCTCGGCCTCCGGCGCGAGCATCTTGACGATCTCGTCCAGGGTCAGCGGGTACGGGTCGTAGGCGTTGCCCACGAAGCCGGTGACGCCGGGGGTGTTGCGGACGACGCCCCAGGACTCGTTCGTCAGGTCCATGCGGACGAGAACGTATCCGGGGAGCTTGTTCTGGCGGATCGTCTTGCGCTCGCCGTTCTTGATCTGCGCGACCTCTTCCTGCGGCACCTCGGCCTGGAAGATGAAGTCCTCGACGTTCAGCGAGACGGCACGCTGTTCGAGGTTGGTCTTCACGCGGTTCTCGTAACCGGCGTAGGTGTGGATGACGTACCACTCACCGGGCAGGGTCCGCAGTTCCTCGCGGAGAGCCTCGACGGGGTCGACCGGCTCGGCCTCCTCCTCGACGACCTCCTCGGTCGCCTCGTCCTCGTCCTCGTCGGCGTCCGCGTCGTCGGAGTCGTCCTCGACGTGCAGCGCAGCTTCCTCGGCCGGCTCCCCCGCCTCGGCCTCGGCAGCCTCGAACTCGTCGACCTCGTCCGAGCCCTCGACGATGTCGAGTTCGTCGTCCACGGACTCGGCACCTTCACCGCGAGGCTCCATGGCGTCCTTCAGGTTCGGGTCAGACACGTGGCTGCTTCTTCCTGGATCATGGGGGTGGAACACGCGAAAGGGGCGCCAGGTAACGGCGCCCTTCGCTCTCGGCTCAGCCGAAGACGTACTTGGCAGCCTTGTCGAGGCCGAAGTCAATCACAGTAACAAGACCGATCATGATGACGACGAAGACGATGACCACCGTCGTGTAGGTCGTCAGCTGGGAGCGGGTCGGCCAGACGACCTTCCGCAGCTCCGCGACGATCTGGCGGTAGAAGAGCGCGAGGCGCTTCAGCGGGCCCTTCTTGGCGCGCTTTCCGCCCTTGCGGGTCTTCTTCTTGTCCTCGGGCACCTCGTCCTGGGCATCAGGCGTGTCGATGGAGCCCACGGCGTCCGTCATTCATCCTCACCTGATTCCGGTCCGGGTCGTGGCCGTGCCGCGCCCGGTCTGAGCCGCACGGCGGAACATTGCTGTACGTACATGCGCACACATCCTGGCGTGAGGAGTGTGTAGCAGGGCCGGAGGGACTTGAACCCCCAACCGCTGGTTTTGGAGACCAGTGCTCTACCAATTGAGCTACGACCCTTTGCGGTTCTCCCCCAACGTACCGCATCCGACCGAGTGCTCGGTGTGCACCTGGTGGGCGCGGCCGGTGAAGGCCAACGAGGAGAGAGCATACGTGGTCCGAAGCCTGTCGTCGAACAGAAAGCGTCCGCAGGGGCGTTGCTCGCCGAAGATCGACTGTTTCCGGCCGCGGATACGGACGGTTGTTCCGTTGCTGTTCAGTCTGTGAAACCCGCGTGCCCGGCGCGTTTCCTGTCTGAAACGATGGGGTCCATGAGCCCTGCAACCCCTCCCACCGAGCGCCGGGTCTCCGCGCGCATCGGCGCGATCTCCGAGTCCGCCACCCTCGCCGTGGACGCCAAGGCCAAGGCCCTCAAGGCCGCCGGGCGCCCGGTGATCGGCTTCGGCGCCGGTGAGCCCGACTTCCCGACCCCGGACTACATCGTCGAGGCGGCCGTCGAGGCCTGCAAGAACCCGAAGTACCACCGCTACACGCCGGCCGGCGGTCTGCCCGAGCTGAAGGCCGCGATCGCCGCGAAGACCCTGCGCGACTCCGGCTACGAGGTCGACGCGTCGCAGGTCCTCGTCACCAACGGCGGCAAGCAGGCCATCTACGAGGCGTTCGCCGCGATCCTCGACCCGGGCGACGAGGTCATCGTCCCCGCGCCGTACTGGACGACGTACCCGGAGTCGATCCGTCTCGCCGGCGGTGTCCCGGTCGAGGTCGTCGCCGACGAGACCACGGGCTACCGGGTCTCGGTCGAGCAGCTGGAGGCGGCCCGCACGGAGAACACGAAGGTCCTCCTCTTCGTCTCCCCGTCCAACCCGACCGGCGCGGTCTACACGCGCGCTCAGGTGGAGGAGATCGGCCGCTGGGCCGCCGAGAAGGGCCTGTGGGTCCTGACCGACGAGATCTACGAGCACCTGGTCTACGGCGACGCCGAGTTCCACTCGCTGCCGGTGGTCGTGCCCGAGCTCGCCGACAGGACGATCGTGGTCAACGGGGTCGCGAAGACGTACGCGATGACGGGCTGGCGCGTGGGCTGGGTCATCGGCCCGAAGGACGTCGTCAAGGCCGCGACCAACCTCCAGTCGCACGCCACGTCGAACGTCTCCAACGTGGCGCAGGTGGCCGCGCTGGCCGCCGTCTCCGGCGACCTGTCGGCCGTCGAGAAGATGAAGGAGGCCTTCGACCGCCGCCGCAAGACGATCGTGCGGATGCTCAACGAGATCGACGGCGTGTTCTGCCCGGAGCCCGAGGGCGCGTTCTACGCCTACCCGTCGGTGAAGGAGCTGATCGGCAAGGAGATCCGCGGCAAGCGCCCCCAGGACACGGTCGAGCTGGCCGCGCTGATCCTGGAGGAGGCCGAGGTCGCGGTCGTCCCCGGCGAGGCCTTCGGCACCCCCGGCTATCTGCGTCTGTCGTACGCCCTGGGTGACGAGGATCTCGTCGAGGGCGTCTCCCGCGTGCAGAAGCTGCTGGCGGAGGCGACGGACTGACGTCCTGAGCTGAGATTCCTTGGGGACCACATACAGATTTCCGTATGTGGTCCCCTCTTTCATGTGTGCGAGCCAGACCACGTTCGAGGATTCCGCTTCCGGGACGGCATGGGCGTGCGGCAGGATCGGGCGATGGAGCGTGTACGTGACCTCTCTGAACTGCCCAAGGCCCATCTGCATCTGCACTTCACCGGGTCGATGCGGCCCACGACCGTGCTGGAACTGGCCGACAAGTACGGGGTCCGGCTCCCCGACGCGCTGACGGAGGCGCTGACCAGCGGGGAACCGCCGAGACTGCGGGCGACGGACGAGCGTGGGTGGTTCCGGTTCCAGCGGCTGTACGACGCGGCGCGCTCGTGCGTCAGGGAGCCCGAGGACATCCAGCGGTTGGTGCGGGAGGCCGCGGAGGAGGATGTCCGGGACGGTTCGGGCTGGCTGGAGATCCAGGTGGACCCGACGTCGTACGCGCCCCGGCTGGGCGGGCTGATCCCGGCGCTGGAGGTGATCCTGGACGCGGTCGACACGACGGCGCGGGAGACGGGGCTCGGGATGCGGGTGCTGGTGGCGGCGAACCGTATGAAGCACCCGTTGGACGCGCGCACGCTGGCCCGGCTCGCGGTGCGGTACGCGGACCGGGGGGTGGTCGGGTTCGGGCTCTCCAACGACGAACGCCGGGGCATGGCGCGGGACTTCGACCGAGCGTTCGCGATCGCCCGGGAGGGGGGCCTGCTGTCGGCGCCGCACGGCGGTGAGCTGACCGGTCCGTCGTCGGTGCGGGACTGTCTGGACGACCTGAACGCGAACCGGGTGGGTCACGGGGTGCGCGCGGCGGAGCACCCGCGCCTGTTGCAGCGGCTCGCCGAGCAGCAGATCACCTGCGAGGTCTGCCCGGCCTCGAACGTGGCGCTCGGCGTCTACGAGAAACCCGAGGACGTCCCCCTGCGGACGCTGTTCGACGCCGGGGTGCCGATGGCGCTCGGCGCGGACGACCCGCTGCTGTTCGGTTCGCGTCTGGCGGCCCAGTACGAGATCGCCCGCCGGCACCACGACTTCACGGACGAGGAGTTGGCTGAGCTGGCCCGGCAGTCGATCCGGGGGTCGGCTGCCCCGGAGCAGGAGAGGAAGAAGCTGCTGGCCGGCGTGGACGACTGGCTCGCCGCCCCGGCCGGGGTCGGGGCGGGGGTGTCCTAGAAGCGTCCTGAAGATCTTGAAAATGCGCCCGGCTTGCCCTACTTGATGGCGATTGACATTTACCGGCAATCCAGGGTGAGTCGGGCGGCCAGAGCAAGATCTTCAGCGGTCTCCTAGTGTCCTGAGTCTTTGATTCGGTTCAGATATCCGGTGAGGCGTTCGAAGATCTCGTCAGCGGTCTTCGTCCAGACGAAGGGCTTGGGGTTGTCGTTCCAGTCGGCGATCCAGGTCCGGATGTCCTTCTCCAGGGCTTGGACGTTCCTGTGGACGCCACGCCGTATCTGCTTGTCCGTCAGCAGGGCGAACCAGCGCTCCACTTGGTTGAGCCAGGAGGCGCTGGTCGGGGTGAAGTGCATGTGGAACCGCGGATGGGCCAGCAGCCACTTCTGGATCGCGGGCGTCTTGTGGGTGGCGTAGTTGTCGCAGATCAGGTGGACGTCGAGATGGTCGGGGACCTCCTTGTCCAGCTTGGCCAGGAACTTCTTGAACTCCACCGCGCGGTGCCGGCGGTGGAGCGAGCTGATGACCTCGCCGGTGGCCGCGTTCAGGGCGGCGAACAGGGTCGTCACGCCGCCGCGCAGGTAGTCGTGGGTGCGGCGCTCGGGCATGCCCGGCATCATCGGCAGCACCGGTGCCGACCGGTCCAGTGCCTGGATCTGCGACTTCTCGTCCACACAGAGGACGATGGCCCGCTCGGGCGGGTCCAGGTACAGGCCGACGACGTCGCGGACCTTCTCGATGAACTGCGGGTCCTTGGACAGCTTGAAGGTGTCCACCAGATGCGGTTTGAGGCCGAAGGTCCGCCAGATCCGCGAGATGGTGGACTGGCTCAGGCCGCTGGCCGCGGCCATTCCCCGCGTCGACCAGTGCGTGGCGTTCTTCGGGGTGGTCTCCAGGGTCCGCACGACCACCTCCTCGACCTTTTCGTCGCTCACCGTGCGGGGCGGGCCGGGCCGCGGCTCGTCGGACAGGCCCTGGAGCCGGTCGGCCGCGAACCGCCTGCGCCACTTGGCCACCGTGACCGGGTGGACCCCAAGCTCCGCTCCCACCACGGTGTTCGAACCGCCCTCAGCACACGCAAGCACGATCCGGCACCGCAACGCCAGAGCCTGCGAGGACGTTGCTCGCCGCGACCAGCGCAGCAGCGTCTCTCGCTCCTCATCCGTCAGGACCACTTCGACCGTCGGCCGACCCATACGCGCCATGAGCCCAGCCTACTTCTTTAGCGAAATAAAGACTCAGGACACTAGGCCCTGTCGTCACATTCCCGTCGTCGCCCGAAGGGCGGGCTGGCGGCGTCGTGGGGGTACCTCCCGGTCGAGCGCAGCCGAGACCGGGGGAGCGTGCTCTCGGCGTGCCGGGCACCGACCGGCGTACCAGACGTACTCGGGTCGGTGCCCGGTGCGTCGAGAGCGCGTGCATGGCGTCGCGGGGCAGGCGGGAATGTGACGACAGGGACTAGAGGCTGACGCCGACCGTCACCGGCTCGTTGACCAGGGTGATGCCGAAGGCGTCACGGACTCCGGTGACGACCTCGCGGGCCAGGGCGAGCAGGTCCTCGGTGGTGGCGGCGCCCCGGTTGGTGAGGGCCAGGGTGTGTTTGGTGGAGATCCGGGCGGGCCCGGTGCCGTATCCCTTGGTGAAGCCGGCCTTGTCGATCAGCCAGGCGGCGGAGGTCTTGGTGTGGCCGTCGCCGGCGGCGTAGGCGGGCGGGGTGACGTCGTCCCCGAGGCGCGCGCGCACGCGCGCGTGGAAGGCGGCGTACTGCTCGTCGGTGAGGATCGGGTTGGTGAAGAACGATCCGGCGGACCAGGTGTCGTGGTCCTCGGGGTCGAGCACCATGCCCTTCCCGGCGCGCAGCTTCAGCACGGTCTCGCGGGCCTCGGCGAGGGGCACCCGGTCGCCGGGTTCGACGCCGAGCGTGCGGGCCGTCTCGGCGTACTTGATCGGACCCGACAGGCCGCCCGCGTCCTCCAGTTCGAACCGGACCCGCAGGACGACATAGCGCTCCGGCTCGTCCTTGAAGCGGCTGTGGCGGTAGGAGAAGGCGCACTCGGTGTTCGGGACGGTGACGGTCTCGCGGGTGCGGCGGTCGTAGGCGACGACCTCGGTGATGGTGGAGGCGACCTCCTGGCCGTACGCGCCCACGTTCTGGATCGGTGTGGCGCCCGCGGAGCCGGGGATGCCGGCCAGGCACTCGATCCCGGCGAGCCCGGCCTCGACGGCGCGGGCGACCGCGTCGGTCCACACCTCGCCGGCGGCCAGCTCCAGCCGTGTCCCGTCGAGCGCGAAGCCCTTGGTGGCGATGACCAGCGCGGTTCCGGCGAAGCCCTGGTCGCCGATCACCAGGTTGGAGCCACCGCCGATGAGCAGCAGCGGCGTACCGGTGTCGTCGGCCTCGCGGACGGCGGCGACGACCTCGTCGTCGGTGGTAGCGGTGATCAGCCGGCGCGCGGGCCCGCCCAGCCGGAAGGTGGTCAGCGGGGCGAGGGGGGCGTCGTGGAGTTCCTGCACGGGCTCAAGAGTACGAGACCCCCGCACCGGGGAGGGGCGGGGGACCGTGGGGGTGCGGCCGTGAGGCGTGGGCCGTCAGGCCAGTCGGACGACCGCGCGGGACATGCCCAGGACCTTCTGGCCGCCGCTCATGGCCGTCAGGTCGACGCGGACGGTGTTGTCGTCGAGCTTGGCGCCGATCTTGGCGCTGACCTCGATGGTGGCGCCCTCGTCGTCGTTGGGGACGACCACGGGCTTGGTGAAGCGGACGCCGTACTCGAGGACCGAGCCCGGGTCGCCGGTCCAGTCGGTGACGACACGGATCGCCTCGGCCATGGTGAACATGCCGTGCGCGATCACGTCCGGGAGGCCGACCTCCTTGGCGAACTTCTCGTTCCAGTGGATCGGGTTGAAGTCGCCGGAGGCACCCGCGTACCGGACGAGGGTGGCGCGGGTCACGCCGAAGCTCTGGGCGGGCAGTTCGGTGCCGACCTCGACGTCGTCGTAGGAGATCTTCGCGGTCATCGGGTTCTCACGCCTCCTCGGCCGCGCGGGCCACGAGCTTGGTCCAGGCGGTCACGACGTGCTCACCGGACTCGTCGTGGACCTCGCCGCGGATGTCCAGGATGTCGTTGCCCGCGAGGGACTTGATCGCCTCGATGGTGGAGGTGACGGTGAGGCGGTCACCGGCGCGCACGGGGCGCTTGTGGGCGAACTTCTGGTCGCCGTGCACCACCCGGCTGTAGTCGAGGCCCAACTGGGGGTCCTGGACGACCTGTGCCGCCGCCTGGAAGGTGATCGAGAACACGAAGGTCGGCGGGGCGATCACATCGGCGTACCCGAGCGCCTTGGCCGCCTCGGGGTCCGTGTAGACGGGGTTGGTGTCCCCCACGGCCTCCGCGAACTCGCGGATCTTCTCCCGGCCGACCTCGTAGGGGTCGGTGGGCGGGTAGGTACGCCCCACGAAGGACTGGTCGAGCGCCATGGGCTCGGCACCTCCTGGTTGCTGCGGATACGGCGGTACTGACCGGCACCGGCAGTACTGACCGGTACTGGTCGGTGTAACGACGCGAGGCCGCCCCCGATCACTCGGGGACGGCCTCGTGTACGAGCCTGATCTATCGCGTTTCGCGGTGCGCGGTGTGCGCGTTGCAACGCGGGCAGTGCTTCTTCATCTCCAGTCGGTCCGGGTTGTTACGCCGGTTCTTCTTGGTGATGTAGTTCCGCTCCTTGCACTCCACGCAGGCCAGCGTGATCTTCGGGCGGACGTCGGTGGCAGCCACGTGAGTGCTCCTTGACGAACGGATGGGATTGGTTTAACGCAAGAAAGAGTAGCCGATCGAAGGACCGACCCCGCAATCGGCTACTGTCAGTAGCGGTGACCGGACTTGAACCGGTGACACAGCGATTATGAGCCGCTTGCTCTACCGACTGAGCTACACCGCTGTGATGCGATCGGATCCCGCCTTGCGACGGGAACCTTTCACACCAGAGCCCCAATACGGAATCGAACCGTAGACCTTCTCCTTACCATGGAGACGCTCTGCCGACTGAGCTATTGGGGCGAGCGATGAAGACATTACACGCCCCACCGCCGATCGCCCAAATCCGTTTCCCGGCCCGCATCCATGGATCGCCCGGGCGCCGTCCGAGGGTCGTCCACAGAGGTTCCCGGAGCCGCCGGGGAGCTGTCGCCCGTCCCGTTTCCGCAGGCCGCGCAGGTCCCACGCACACCACCGCCCCCGGCTCTCCCGGCAGTCCCCCGCCTCCCACCGGCCGTCGCCGTCACCTCTCCCGGCAGGTGAACCGCTCCGGTACGACTATTGCGCTCCTCCGCGACGAGGGCGGGTGGCCCGCCTAGGCTCGACTCACTCTGCGTGATCTTGTAGCCCCAGGAGCGCGATGCCCGACAGCCAGCCGCAGCCGTCCCCCTCCTCCTCCGGCCCGCCCTCGGGCCCGGACGAGACCGGCGCCCTGCTGCTGTGCGGGGCGCGACTGACCGACGGCCGGATGGTGGACGTCCGGCTGGGCGGCGGGCGGATCGAGGCGGTCGGCACGGCGGGCAGTCTGGGCCCCGGGCCCGCCCCGTCCGGGGTGTCCGCCACCCGGGTGGACCTCGGCGGCCATCTGCTCCTGCCGGCTCCCGTCGAGCCGCACGCGCACGGCGACACGGCCCTGTCGGCCGATTTCGCGGGGCCCGTCCCGTACGACGACCTGGATGTCCAGCGGCGGGCCACCGAGGCCGCGCTGCTGCAACTCGGGCACGGGGCCACGGCGTTGCGCTCGCACGTCCACGTGGGCGGTGTGCAGGGGCTGGGGGCGCTGGCGGCGGTGCACGCCGCGCGGCAGGCCCTGCGCGGCCTCGTCGAGGTGCGAACGGTGGCGATGCCCCGGGTGCTGACCGGGGTGGCGGGGGCGGACGGGCTCGCGATCCTGCGGGACGCGGTGAAGATGGGCGCCTCCGTGGTCGGCGGCTGCCCGGACCTGGACCCCGATCCCACCGGGTACGTGGAGGCGGTCCTGGAGATCGCATCCGAGCACGACTGCCCGGTCGACCTGCACACCGACGGCGACGACCCCGCCCGGCTCGCGCGGCTCGCGGCCATGGCGGGCGGCCTGCGGCCGGGTGTGACGCTCGGCCCGTGCGGCGGTCTCGCCCGCCTTCCCTCCCAGGCCGCCGCCCGCGCCGCCGACCAGCTCGCCGCGGCCGGGGTGACCGTCGTCTGTCTCCCGCAGGGCGGCTGCGGCACCGTGGACCGCCGGGGCACGGCGCCCGTACGGCTGCTGCGCGCGGCCGGTGTGCGCGTCGCGGCGGGCAGCGGGGCGCTGCGGGACGTGTCGAACCCGGTCGGCCGCGGGGACCCCCTGGAAGCGGCGTACCTGCTGGCGTCCCGGTACGGGCTGCGGCCCGAGGAGGCGTACGACACCGTCAGCGGGGCGGCGCGTGCCGCCCTGGGGCTGCCCGAGGTGCGCGTCGAGGCCGGTTTCCCCGCCGAGCTGCTCGCTGTGCGAGGCGCGCGACTCTCGGGGGTCCTGTCGCTGGCGTACAGCCGGATCGTCGTGCATCGGGGGCGTGTGGTGGCGCGCACCAGCGCGGTACGCGAGTACGGCGGCACGGCGACGAGCACGGCGCCGGGGCTGCCTCGGCAGGGGCGGGGGGAGCCGTCGTGATCCGGGGTCGCGGCACGCGCGCGTGGGGCGACCCCGGAGGTCGCGGCACGCGCGCGTGGGGCGATTTCGTGCTCCACGCGCGCGTGCTCCGTCCGGAGAGGGGGCGCCCCCGTGTCGGTCAGACGGGGAACATCCCGCTGCCCAGCGGGCCGCCGAACTCCTCGACCGGGATCTCGGACGCGCCCTTGGGGGCGCTGATGTCGCCGGCCTTGCCGAAGGTGAGGACGAGCGGGGCCTTGACGCCCTTCGCGTCGTCGGCGAGGACCGCGAGGTCGGTCTCGATGCGGGTGAGGTCACCGTTCTTGAGGGTGAAGTCGACCGCGACCTTCTTGTTCGGGGCGTCCTTCATGTCCTCGCCCGTGGGGAGTTCGGCCCCTGCCGGGAGGTCGCCCTCGATGGGCTGGAGCTTGTCGACGATCCCGGTGAGCAGGTCGCGGAAGTTGGCCTTGGCGGTGATGACCTCGGTGCCGTCCTCGCCGTTCTTGGTCTTGAAGTCGACCTCGCGGGCGACGACTCCGCGGACCGCGGAGAGGATCTTCTTCTGGGTCTTGGCGTCGAGTTCGTCGGAGCCGCCCGAGCCGGCGTCGGCGCCCGCGTCCTCGGCGGCGTCCTGCAGGTCGGACGTGTCGACCTTGACCCAGTCGCCCTCCAGGAGCGGCCGCATGTGCTGCTCCTCCTCGGGGAGTTCGTCGAGCTCGTCGGCCGTCGGGAAGGGCATGCCCATCGCGTCGCCCATGGCCTGCATGTCTGCGCGGTAGTACGTGTAGTCGCCGACGAGCCGGTACTCGGCGAACACGCCCTCCTCGCCCGAGATCTTCATGCCCATGCCGGTGACGTCCTTCTCACCGGACGCGGCGAGCGGCTTCTTCGAGGTGACCGACACGTCGACGCGCAGCCCGGTGAAGAACTCCGCCATCTCCGGCGGCACTTCCTCGCTGTCCTCGCCCATCAGCGCGACGAGGTCGTCCGGGTCGGCGTCGAGCCGGATCCCGAAGGCCAGCGACTTCTGCTCGCCCAGCCGCTCGACGGCGTTGTCGACCTTCTGGCCCGCAGTCAGATTCTGCACGGTCCCGCAGGCGGCCACCGTGACGAGGACGGCCGCGGCGCAGCCGACCCCGGTGAAGGCCCGGCGGGCCACGGGCGCCCCCGCGGCGGATGCGCGCTTCATGGACGTACGTACGACGGTCGTGGAGATGGCGTTACGCATGACGGTGATGGGTCCCCCCGTGAATTCCTGCGCTCGCCGGTACGGCGAACATGGTGGAGACACTCGGGACGGCCGAATGGTTGCGCGGCAAACGCGTCGGGTCGGGCGTACGGTCGGAAACATGCGCATTGTCATCGCTGGAGGTCATGGTCAGATCGCGCTGCGGCTGGAGCGGTTGCTCGCCGCGCGCGGTGACGAGGTGGCGGGGATCATCCGCCGCCCGGAACAGGCGGACGATCTGCGCGCGGCCGGTGCCGAACCGGTGCTGTGCGATCTGGAGTCGGCGTCGGTGGAGAAGGTCGCCGCGCATCTGCAGGGCGCGGACGCGGCCGTGTTCGCTGCGGGCGCGGGTCCGGGCAGTGGAACGGCACGCAAGGACACGGTCGACCGCGGGGCGGCGGTCCTGTTCGCGGACGCCGCGGTGCTTACGGGCGTACGACGTCACCTGGTCGTCTCGTCCATGGGGGCGGATCCGGACCACGAGGGCGACGGCGTCTTCGACGTGTACCTTCGGGCCAAGGGCCAGGCCGACGCCTATGTGCGCGGCCTGGACGCACTGGACTGGACGATCCTGCGACCCGGCATGCTGACCGACGACGCCGGCACGGGCCTCGTCCGTCTGGAGGCGTCCACCGGGCGCGGTCCGGTCCCCCGTGACGACGTGGCCGCGACGCTCTTCGAACTCCTCGACACCCCTGCGACGGCCGGTCTCACCCTGGAGCTGATCAGCGGTTCGACACCGGTGTCGGTGGCGGTGAAGTCGGTGGCGGGCAACTGAGGGGGCGGGGCACCCGGGCCGACCGCCGGCTGGCCCCTGGAGTCACCCCTGGAGTCAGAAGAGGGGCAGCTGACCGGGGAACTCGGGGACGACGAAACGGTCGAGCGCGGGCTGGGCCGCCCCCAGCTGGGCCGGCCTGCGCGACCCGGGACACGACACGAGTTCCCCGCTGGCCCCCGGCGGATCGTGCCGCGCGAACCGCCCCGCCACGACGGCGATCTCACGACGGCACTCGGGGCAGTTCCTGCGACGCGATGACATGCAGTCAGTGTGCCTGGCCGCCGAGAGCCCTGACCGGATCCGCACACGCACCCACACCGCGCACACGAAGAAGCCCCTCCCGAACTGCTCTCACAGTCCGGAAGGGGCTTCCCTCCACGTGGCGGCGCCAGGATTCGAACCTGGGTAGGCTAAGCCGACGGATTTACAGTCCGCTCCCATTGGCCACTCGGGCACACCGCCTGGGATTTGTCGTCCTTCGAACCGCTTTTCGGCGGCCCTCCGTGGCGACGTCGTAAACGATACCTGATGCTCGGGGGTGCTTCGCCACCTGATTGATCAGTGCGCGTGGGGGCGGGGTGGCTAGGCTTGTCGCCTCCCGTTTCACCGATGCAAGGAGCCACAGGACATGGCCGACTCCAGTTTCGACATCGTCTCGAAGGTCGAGCGGCAGGAGGTCGACAACGCCCTCAACCAGGCCGCCAAGGAGATCTCCCAGCGCTACGACTTCAAGGGCGTCGGCGCCTCGATCTCGTGGTCCGGCGAGAAGATCCTCATGGAGGCGAACTCCGAGGACCGGGTGAAGGCCATCCTCGACGTCTTCCAGTCCAAGCTGATCAAGCGCGGGATCTCCCTGAAGTCGCTGGACGCGGGTGAGCCCCAGCTGTCCGGCAAGGAGTACAAGATCTTCGCCTCGATCGAGGAGGGCATCTCCCAGGAGAACGCCAAGAAGGTGGCGAAGATCATTCGCGACGAGGGTCCCAAAGGCGTCAAGGCCCAGGTCCAGGGTGACGAGCTCCGCGTCAGCTCCAAGAGCCGCGACGACCTCCAGGCCGTGATCGCCCTGCTCAAGGGCAAGGACTTCGACTTCGCGGTGCAGTTCGTCAACTACCGGTGACGAGCGGCGCGTAGCGCCCGTAGGAGCGTTTCTCGCACCCGAGCGAGCGTACGAGCGTACGAGGAAGGGTGGGCTGCACGGTTCGCCGTGTTGCCCACCCTTTCGTGCGTGTCCCTGGCGTGGTCGCGCGGTCAGCGGCGGGAGTGGCCGAACAGGATGCGGTAGGCGATCAGCAGGACCAGGGAACCGCCGATCGCCGCCGCCCAGGTCGCGCCGTCGTAGAAGTTCTCGGAGATCGGGTGGTCCAGCCAGCGGGCGGAGATCCAGCCGCCGATGAAGGCGCCCGCGACGCCGATGAGGGTCGTGCCGATGAAGCCGCCCGGGTCGCGGCCCGGCAGCAGGAACTTGGCGATGGCTCCGGCCAACAGCCCCAAGACGATCCAGCCGATGATGCTCATGCCGTGCACCTGCCCTTTCGTGCCGTACCTGTGCGGTACCCGTGCTGTGTTTCCCCCCACAACGGACAGCGGCCGGGTTCCCGGCCGTACCTTCTTTCGTCCGTCCTGCTCCTGTTGTCCGGGAGGACGCCTCCCCGACATCCGGTGGTTGCGTTGGTCAGTAGGGTGCGGCACATGACACAAGCCGGATCGGGCGCTGAGCTGCACCGCACGCTCGGCGTCGGGGACGCGGTGGTCGTCGGGCTCGGGGCGATGGTCGGCGCGGGGATCTTCGCCGCGCTGGGACCGGCGGCGCGCGCCGCCGGGTCGGGGCTGCTGCTCGGGCTCGGGATCGCGGCGGTGGTCGCGTACTGCAACGCCATGTCGTCGGCGCGACTGGCGGCCCTGTACCCGGAGTCGGGCGGCACCTATGTGTACGGGCGGGAGCGGCTCGGGGAGTTCTGGGGGTACCTGGCCGGCTGGTCGTTCGTCGTCGGCAAGACGGCCTCGTGCGCGGCGATGGCCCTGACCGTGGGCGCGTACGTGTGGCCGGGGCAGGCGCACGCCGTCGCGGTGGCGGCCGTGGTGGCGCTGACGGCCGTGAACTACGGCGGGGTGCAGAAGTCGGCCTGGCTGACGCGGGCGATCGTGGCGGTGGTGCTGGCGGTCCTCGCCGCCGTGGTGGTCGTGTGTCTGGGGTCCGGCGCGGCCGACGCCGGGCGGCTGGACATCGGGGCGTCGGGGGGCGTGGGCGGCGTGCTCCAGGCGGCCGGGCTGCTGTTCTTCGCGTTCGCCGGGTACGCCCGGATCGCGACCCTGGGTGAGGAGGTACGGGATCCGGCGCGCACCATCCCGCGCGCGATCCCGCTCGCGCTGGGTATCGCGCTGGTCGTGTACGCGGCCGTGGCGGTCGCCGCGCTCGCCGTGCTGGGCTCCGGTGGGCTGGGGCAGGCCTCGGCTCCGCTGGCCGACGCGGTGCGGGCGGCCGGGGTGCCGGGGCTGGTGCCCGTGGTGCGGGTGGGGGCCGCCGTGGCGGCGCTCGGGTCGCTGCTGGCGCTCATCCTGGGGGTCTCGCGCACGACCCTGGCGATGGCCCGGGACCGGCACCTGCCCGGGGCGCTCGCCGCGGTGCACCCCCGTTTCCAGGTGCCGCACCGGGCCGAGCTGGCCGTCGGTGCCGTGGTGGCCGTTCTGGCCGCCACGGTCGACGTGCGGGGCGCGATCGGGTTCTCGTCCTTCGGGGTCCTCGCGTACTACGCGGTCGCCAACGCGTCCGCCTGGACGCTGAGTTCGGCGCCCCTGACCCGGGTGGTGCCGGTGGTCGGACTCGTCGGGTGCGCCGTGCTGGCGTTCTCGCTGCCCTCGTCGTCGGTGACCGTGGGCGCGGTCGTGCTGGGCGTGGGGGCGGCCGTGTACGGCCTGCGGCGGCGCCGCTGAGGCGTGCGTACGGGCCGCCCCGTCACGTCACCAGCGCTGCTGGGCGAACGGCTGGTCGGAGCGGACGATCTCGCGACCCAGGGGCATCAGCGAGACCGGGACGAGCTTGAAGTTGGCGATGCCGAAGGGGATGCCGATGATCGTCACGCACAGGACGAGGCCGGTGAAGATGTGGGTCAGCGCCAGCCACCAGCCCGCCAGGAGCAGCCACAGGATGTTGCCCAGGCAGGAGGGCGCGCCCGCGTCACGGCGCTCCACGGCGCTGTACCCGAAGGGCCACAGGGCATAGATCCCGATGCGGAACGACGCGATGCCGAACGGGATACCGATGATGGTGATGCACAGAAGCAACCCTGCGAACAGGTAGCCGAGGAAGAGCCAGAAGCCGCTGAGGATCAGCCAGATGATGTTCAGTACGGTCTTCACTGTGGGGGGCCTGCCATCTTCTCGAGTCGGGCGATGCGTTCCGCCATCGGCGGGTGGGTCGAGAACATCTTGGAGAATCCCCGGCCGGGCCGGAAGGGGTTCGCGATCATCATGTGGCTCGCGGTCTCGATCCGGGGCTCGGGGGGCAGCGGGAGCTGCTTGGTACCCGTTTCCAGTTTGCGAAGTGCACTGGCGAGAGCAAGTGGATCACCGGTGAGCTGGGCGCCGGAGGCGTCCGCCTCGTACTCGCGGGAGCGGCTGATCGCGAGCTGGATGAGGGACGCGGCGAGCGGCCCCAGGATCATGATCAGCAGCATGCCGAGGAGGCCGGGGCCGTCGTCGTCGTCCGAGCGGCCGATGGGGATCAGCCAGGCGAAGTTGACCAAGAACATGATCACGGAGGCGAGGGCGCCGGCGACCGACGAGATGAGGATGTCGCGGTTGTAGACATGGCTCAGCTCGTGGCCGATGACACCGCGCAGCTCGCGCTCGTCGAGCAGGCGGAGGATGCCGTCGGTGCAGCACACGGCCGCGTTGCGCGGGTTGCGGCCGGTCGCGAACGCGTTCGGGGCGTCCGTCGGGGAGATGTACAGGCGCGGCATCGGCTGGCGGGCCTGCATGGAGAGCTCGCGGACCATGCGGTAGAGCGCCGGGGCCTCGAACTCGCTGACCGGGCGGGCGCGCATCGCGCGTAGAGCCAGCTTGTCGCTGTTCCAGTACGCGTACGCGTTTGTGCCGAGGGCGACGACGACCGCGATGATCAGGCCCGTACGGCCGAAGAGGCTTCCGATGACGATGATGAGTGCGGACAGTCCCCCGAGGAGAACGGCGGTCCTGAGCCCGTTGTGCCGGCGGTGCACGGTACGCCCTCCAGGTCGTGCGGCAGGGGAACCCTTTGCTCGCTGTAGCTGTTGATTCCACTTCTCAGTGGACCCTCCCGTACTGGTCAACGCCAGGCGGGGATGACGAGTTCCCTGGTGCGCGCGGCCCGGCCGGTGGGCCGGGCGGGTGAGGGCGGGGCCGCCGCCTCGCCGAGGGGGCCGCGGCTTCGGCGAGGCGGGACGGCGGCTTCGCTAGAAGAGGCCGATGTCGGCGAAGCGCAGGACGAGCTGGGGTGCGCCGGACAGGGCGACGCCGATGATTCCGGTGAGGGCGAGGGCCAGGGTGAGCGGGGCGGGCACGCGGTGCGACCGGGGCGCGGCCGCGGTGTCGCCCTCGGGGGCACGGAACAGCAGGGCCGTCCACTGGAGGTAGTAGAAGAGGGCGATCACCACGTTGACGGCCATCACGACGGCGAGCCAGCCGAGGCCCGCGTCGACGGCCGCCGAGAAGACCATGACCTTGGCGAACAGGCCGATGATGCCCGGCGGCAGTCCGGCGAGGCAGAGCAGGAAGAAGGCCAGGAGCAGGGCGGACAGGGGGCTCGACGCGTACAGGCCCCGGTAGTCGCTGAGCCGGTTCAGGGGCTTCGTGCGGCCGACGAGGGCGGCCACGGCGAAGGCGCCGAGGTTCACGGCGGCGTACATCAGGGCGTAGGCGACGGTGGAGCCGACCGCTTTCTCGGCGTCTGCGGTGTCGTCGGCGTAGGCGGCCGCCGCGATCGGGACGAGGAGGTAGCCGGCCTGGCCGACGGAGGACCAGGCGAGCAGCCGGACCGCGCTGTACGCGCGCGTGGCGCCCTGTCTCAGGGCGCCGAGGTTGCCGACGGTCATGGTGAGGGCGGCCAGCACGGCGAGGGCGGGGCCCCAGACGTCGGCGTACGACGGGAGGGCGACGACGGTGACGAGGATGAGGCCGGAGAAGCCGACCGCCTTGCCGACCACGGAGAGGTAGGCGGCGACGGGCAGGGGGGCGCCCACGTAGGTGTCCGGGACCCAGAAGTGGAAGGGGACGGCGGCCGTCTTGAAGGCGAAGCCGATGAGGGTGAGGACGACGCCGGCCTGGGTGAGGGTGTGCAGCTGGCCGTCGACGTTCTCGACGCGGTCGGCGATCTGGGTGAGGTAGAGGGTGCCTGTCGTGGCGTAGACGAAGCTGATGCCCAGGAGGCTGACGGCGGTCGCGGTGACGGACGACAGGAAGAACTTCAGGGCCGCCTCGGAGGACCGTCGGTCGCCGTGCCGGATGCCGACGAGGGCGAAGGCGGGCAGGGAGGCGACCTCCAGGGCGACGACGAGGGTGGCTAGGTCGCGGGAGGCGGGCAGGAGGGCGGCTCCGGCGGCGGACGACAGCAGCAGGAACCAGAACTCCCCTTCGGGGAGCTTCTTCCGGTCGTCCTTGAGGGCCGTCATGGACAGCAGGGCGGCGAGGAGGGCACCACCGAGGACGAGGAACTGGATGACGAGGGTGAACCGGTCGGCTGTGTAGCTGCAGACGTCCGGGGCGCCGGTCAGGCAGAAGGTGGCGCGGTCGGCGTCCAGGAGCGGCAGCAGGGCCAGCAGGGAGACGGCGAGTCCCGTGACGGAGACCCAGCCGAGCAGGGCCTTCCTGCGGTCGTCCGTGAAGAGGTCGGCGACGAGCACGGCGAGGCCGACGACCGCGGCGACGGTGGGTGGCGCGATCGCGAGCCAGTCCACGGACTGGACGACCGACTCGGCCAGGGTCTGGGCGGCCTGGGCGGACTGGGCCGGGACCGGCGGTTGGGCCAGGGTGCTCGGGCTCAACGGGTGCCTCCTGCGAGGAGCTGCTGCACGGCCGGGTCGGTCAGACCGAGGAGGGCCGCGGGCCAGAGGCCGGCGAGGACGGTGAGGGCCACGAGCGGGGTCCAGGCCGCGAACTCGTACGTCTGTACGTCCGCGAGGGCGTACGTCTGTTCGCCCGTGCGGCGTGGTCCCTCCGCCGGTTCCTTCGGGACGGCGCCCATGCACACGCGGCGGACCACGATCAGCAGGTAGGCGGCGGTGAGGAGCGTGCCGAAGGCGGCGATCGTCATGAAGGTGAGGAAGACCGGGCGGCTGAGACCCGCTGCGGGCTCGAACGCGCCGAACAGGGCCAGCATCTCGCCCCAGAACCCGGCGAGTCCAGGCAGGCCCAGGGAGGCCACCGCGGCGAAGGCGAGGAGGCCGCCGAGGCGGGGGGCCCTGCCGTAGAGGGCGGCGCCGGTCTCCTGCGCGAGGGTGTCGAGGTCGGTGGTGCCGGTGCGGTCCTTCAGGGCGCCGACCAGGAAGAACAGCAGGCCGGTGATGAGGCCGTGGGCGATGTTGGCGAAGAGCGCGCCGTTCACGCCGGTCGGGGTCATCGTGGCGATCCCGAGGAGCACGAAGCCCATGTGGCCCACGGAGGAGTAGGCGATCAGGCGCTTGAGGTCGCCCTTGGCGCCCTGTCGGGCGAGCGCGAGGCAGGCGAGGGAGCCGTAGATGATGCCGACGACCGCGAAGGCGGCGAGGTACGGCGCGAAGGTGCGGAACCCGTCGGGGGTGATCGGCAGCAGGATGCGCACGAACCCGTAGGTGCCCATCTTCAGCAGGACACCGGCCAGCAGGACCGAGCCGACGGTCGGGGCCGCGGTGTGGGCGTCCGGCAGCCAGCTGTGCAGCGGCCACATCGGGGTCTTGACCGCGAGCCCGATCCCGATCGACAAAGCGGCGATGACCTGCACGGATGTGGTCAGTTCGGGGTGACTGTCAGTGGCGAGTGCCACCATGTCGAATGTGCCCGCCCTGATTCCGATCAGGAGCAGGCCCAGCAGCATGACCACGGAACCGAGCAGGGTGTAGAGGATGAACTTCCAAGCGGCTTGCGTGCGTTGCTCACCGCCCCAGCGGGCGATGAGGAAGTACATCGGGATGAGCACCATCTCGAACGCGAGGAAGAACAGCAGCAGGTCGAGGACGGCGAAGGTGGCGAGGGTGCCGGACTCCAGGACGAGCAGGAGAGCGACGAACGCCTTCGGGGAGGGCCCCGTGGGCATCTTGAAGTAGGAGTAGAGCGCGCAGAGGAAGGTCAGCAGCGCGGTCAGGACCAGAAGGGGGAGGGAGATGCCGTCGATGCCGAGGTGGATGCGTACGTCGAGTGCCGGGATCCAGCTGATGTCCGTGCTGGCCTGCATCTTCGAGGGCTGGTCGTGGTCGAAGCCGAGCGCGAGGACGATCGCGGCGACGAGGACCGCGCCGGTCACGGTGATCCCGTGGCGCAGCACCGCCTGCTCGGGTGACTTCCCCTTCAGTCCGGGTGGGGCCGGGAGGAGAGCGGCGGCGGCGCCGAGGAGCGGGCCGACGACGATCAACGCCAGAAGGACCTGCATCACGGACTCGTTGATATCGATCACGCCTGCTCACGCTCCCGTGGCGACGACGAGGGCGGCGACCACCAGGACGACGGTGCCGGCGAGCAGCGCGCTCACATAGGTCTGGACGTTGCCGGTCTGGGCCTTGCGGACGGCCGCGCCCAGCAGGCGGGGCAGGGCGCCCGCGCCGCTCACATAGGTGTCGACGACCTCGCGGTCGAGGAACCGGACGAGGGACGCGCCGGCCCGGACCGGGCGGACGAAGAGTGTCGAGTACACGGCGTCGAGGTGGAAGCCGACGGCGGCGTGACGGTGCAGCGGGCCGAGCAGGAGACGGCCCGGGTCGGCGGGGTCTGGTGCCGAGGCCACGTCCCCGTAGGCGGGGGTGTGGCTGGCGATGGCCTCCGCCTCGACGGCGCCGGCGTCCGCGTCGGGGTGGGCCGCGACCGCGCCCAGCGGCGGGTGGGTCACGGCCGTGGTGTACCGCCAGGCCGCGTACATCGCCAGGGCGCCGATCAGGGCAGCGCCCGTGCCGAGGACGGACGTGGTGAGCGTGGGGGCCAGGTCGTCGCCGTCGAACCAGTCGGGGAGCCTGCCGTAGGCGAGTCCGCCGAGAGCGAGGGACGGGACGGCCAGCACCCACAGCACGACGGTCATCGCGCGGGGCTGCCGGCCGTGGTCGGGCGCCTCGGTGCCCTGGCCGCGGAAGGCGAGCAGCCACAGTCGGGCGGCGTACGCGGCGGTGAGCAGGGCCGTGAGGACACCGGCGACCAGGACGGTCCAGCCGGCCGCGGCCGGGACGTGCTCGACGGGGCCTGTGAGGGTGTGACCGGTGGCGGCGTGCTCGGCGGCGCCGAGGACGGACTCCTTGGAGAAGAAGCCGCTGAAGGGCGGGATCGCGGCGAGGGCGAGCAGCGCCACGGTCATCGTCCAGAAGGCGTCCGGGACGCGAGCGCGGAGGTGGCTCATACGGGACATGGCGGCCAGGGAGTTGGTGCCGGACGCGTGGATGATCACGCCGGCGGCGAGGAACAGCAGCGCCTTGAAGGCGCCGTGCGAGAGGAGGTGGAAGACGGCGGCGCCGCGGTCGCCGACGGCGAGGGCGCCCGTCATGTAGCCGAGCTGGCCGATCGTCGAGTAGGCGAGGACGCGCTTGATGTCGTCCTGGGCGAGGGCGGCCAGGCCCGAGCCGGCCATGGTGAGCGCGGCCATGACGGCGAGGACGACCAGGGCCGCCGAGGAGGCGGCGAAGACCGGGAGGAGACGGGCGACGAAGTAGACACCGGCGGCGACCATCGTCGCCGCGTGGATCAGGGCGGAGACGGGCGTGGGGCCCGCCATCGCGTCGGGGAGCCAGGTGTGGAGGGGGAACTGGGCCGACTTGCCGGCGACTCCGGCGAGGAGCAGGAGGGCGACGAGGGTGGGGTGGTCGAGGCCGCCGTCGGCGACGGTGGCGAGGATCCGCGTGATGCGGAACGACCCGGCGTCCGTGGCGAGGGCGAACAGGCCGATCAGGAAGGGGACGTCGCCGAGCTTGGTGACCAGGAAGGCCTTCAGGGAGGCGGCTCGGGCCTCCGGGGTCTCCCAGTAGTGGCCGACCAGGAAGTACGAGCAGATGCCCATGATCTCCCAGCCGACCAGGAGCACCATCAGGTCGCCGGAGTAGACGACGAGCAGCATCGCGGAGGTGAACAGGGAGACGAGGGCGGCGTAGGAGGGGTAGCGCGGGTCGTCGCGGAGGTAGCCGGTCGAGTAGATCTGCACACAGGTGGCGACGAGGCCGACCAGGACGGCGACGAGGGCGGCGAAGCCGTCGATGTGCAGGGCGAGGTCGATCGGGACCGAGCCGGTCGGGGTGAGTTGGGTGGCCGCGTCGAGGGTCCGGTCGCCGCCCTGGCGTACGGCGACCAGGACGGCCAGGGCGAAGGCCGTCAGGGTGGGCAGTACGGCGAGGGGGCGGACGAAGCCGGGGGCGGTGCGGCCGAGGAGCAGGCCTGCGGCGGCGCCGAGGAACGGGAGGAGGGGGACGAGGACGGCGAGGGTGGTCGTGGTCACGCGGTGGCCTCAGCCTTCTCGCTCCGCTCGGGGCGGCCGGGCAGGCCGGGCTCGTGGGTGTCGTCGACGTCGGGGCAGGGAGTTCCGTCGGGGTGCTCGGCGGTGTCGCGGAGCTTGTCGATGTCGGCGGTGCCCCGGTTGCGGTGGACCGCGAGGACGATCGCCAGGCCGATGCCGATCTCGGCGGCGGCGATGGTGATCGTGAACAGGGTCAGGGCCTGGCCGGAGTGCAGGGTCTCCTCGGCGGTCCTGCTGAGCCAGACGTCGAAGGCGACGAGGTTGAGGTTGACCGCGTTGAGCATCAGCTCGACGGACATCAGGACGAGGATCGCGTTGCGGCGGGCGAGGACGCCGTACAGGCCCGTGCAGAAGAGGAGGGCGGAGAGCACGACGGGATAGGCGAGGTGCATCAGCGGGCACCTCCCTCGGCCGACTCGGCCGACTCGGGTCCGGTGGGGGCCTTCAGCTGGGCCTGCTGGGTCCTGGGCGGAGTGGGGGGCGCGTCCGCTTTCGCCTTGCGGGAGAGGACGATCGCGCCGACCAGAGCGGCCAGCAGGAGGACGGAGAGGGCCTCGAAGGGGAGGACCCAGTTCTGGAAGAGGCTCTCGCCGGTGGCCTCGGTGGAGCCGGCGGCCGGGCCGTCGAGGTCGATCCAGGTGGTGCGGAAGGCGTCGACGACGACCCAGACGAGGGCGGCGGCGGAGGCGACGGCCACGGTGAGGGCGGCCCAGCGGTTGCCGGAGTCGGCGTCCGGGGAGCGGCCGATGGGGGCCTTGGTGAGCATCAGTCCGAAGAGGAGGAGGACGACGACGGAGCCGACGTAGATGAGGACCTGCACCCAGGCGATGAACTCGGCGGTGAGCAGGAGGTATTCGACGGCGAGACCGCCGAGCGCCACGACCAGCCACAGGGCGGCGTGCACCAGCTGCCGGGTGGTGACGGAGACGATCGCGGCGCCGAAGGTGACGAGGCCGACGAGCACGAAGGCGATCTCCACACCCGTCGGGGAGAGGAAGCCCTGCGGTGCCTGGGTGAGGGTCATGTGGGTTCTCCCTCGGTGCCGGCCGGCTCGGCCCGGGAGGCCGCCAGTTTCTCGGCGGTCTTGCGGGCGGCGGCCAGTTCCTTGGGTTCCTCGGCGGCGGGGTCGAGGGCCGGGGGCGAGGGGACGGTCCACATCCACTCGCGGAGCTTGTCGCGCTCGTGGGTGAGTTCGTGGATGTCGGTCTCCGCGTACTCGAACTCCGGGGACCAGAAGAGGGCGTCGAAGGGGCAGACCTCGATGCAGATACCGCAGTACATGCAGAGGGCGAAGTCGATGGCGAAGCGGTCCAGGACGTTGCGGCTGCGCTCGCGGCCGCCGGGGGCGGCGGGCGGGACCGTCTCCTTGTGGGAGTCGATGTAGATGCACCAGTCCGGGCACTCGCGGGCGCACAGCATGCAGACCGTGCAGTTCTCCTCGAAGAGCCCGATGACACCACGGGTGCGGGGCGGCAGCTCCGGCTGGACGTCCGGGTACTGCTCGGTGACGGTCCTGCGCGTCATCGTGCGGAGGGTGACGGCCAGGCCCTTGGCGAGGCCCGAGCCGGGGATGGGGGCCATTAGAGGAACACCACCTTGATGGTGCCGGTGAGGGCGATCTGGACGAGGGAGAGGGGGACGAGGAGGGTCCAGGAGAGTTTCTGGAGCTGGTCCTCGCGCAGGCGGGGGTAGGTCACGCGGAGCCAGATGACGACGAAGGCGAGGACGGCGGTCTTCAGGAGGGTCCAGGCCCAGCCCAGGCCTTCGTCGCCCCACGGGCCGTGCCAGCCGCCGAGGAAGAGGACGGTGGTCAGGCCGCACAGGACGACGATGCCGGCGTACTCGGCGAGGAGGAACAGGGCGAAGCGGAGGCCGGTGTACTCGGTGTAGGCGCCGAAGATGATCTCGGAGTCGGCGACGGGCATGTCGAAGGGCGGGCGCTGGAGTTCGGCGAGGCCGGCGACGAAGAAGACGATCGCGCCGACGATCTGCCAGGGCAGCCACCACCACTCGAAGGCGTCGAGGATGCCGACGAGGGAGACGGTGCCGGCCGCCATCGCGACGGAGGCCGCCGTGAGCAGCATCGGGAGTTCGTAGGCGAGGAGCTGGGCGGCGGTGCGCAGGCCGCCGAGGAGGGAGAACTTGTTGGCGGAGGCCCAGCCCGCCATCAGCGAGCCGAGGACGCCCACGCCCATCACGGCGAGGACGAAGAAGACGCCCGCGTCGATGACCTCGCCGACGGCGCCCTCGCCCGGGCCGATCGGGATGGCGAGGAGGACGAGGAGGTACGGGAGGAGGGCGACGGCCGGGGCGAGTTGGAAGACCCGGCGGTCCGCGCCGGCCGGGACGATGTCTTCTTTCTGGGCGAACTTGACGCCGTCGGCGACGAGTTGGGCCCAGCCGTGGAAGCCGCCGGCGTACATGGGGCCGAGGCGGCCCTGCATGTGGGCCATGACCTTGTGTTCGGTCTGGCCGATGATCAAGGGGAACGTCAGGAAGACGACGAAGACGATGAGGAGTCGCAGGGCGACGTCCAGAGCGTCGTTCACTGCGCGCCTCCTGTGGGGGGTTCGGGGTCGGGGGTGTCGTTGGGGGCGGGGGCGCCGGGGGCCCTGTCGGGGTCGGCGGGGGTCCCGTTGTCGTCGGGGTCGCTGGGCGGCGTGGGCGCGGCTTCGGGCTCCGCACCTGCCTCCGGCGCGGGCTCGGGCGTCGGCTTCGGCGCAGGCTCGGGCGTCGGCCCCGCTTCCGGCTCGGGCTTCGACTCGGGCTCGGGCTTCGGCGCGGGCTCGGGCGTCGGCCCCGCTTCCGGCTCGGCCTGCGACTCGGGCTCGGGCTTCGGCCGCGGCTCGGCCTGCGGCTCCGGCCTCGGCTCGGCCTGCGGCTCCGGATCAAGCTGCGGCTTCGGATCAGGCTTCGGCTTCGGCTCGGTCGGCGGGGTGTCGAAAGCCGGGCGGGCGTGGTGCCAGGGGGCGTCCGGGCTGCCTGCGGTGCGGCGCGGCTGGGGCGAGGCGGCGGGGGTGGCGCGCTGACTGGCCGAGCCCTGCGACGCGGTACGGGAGCGGCGCGGGGGTGTGGATGCGGGCGGGCCGTCAGGGGCCTCCCGGGCCGGGCCGGCAGCCGTCTGACTCGCCGAACCTTCCGCCGCCGAGCGCGAGCGGCGCGGAGGCGCGGACGCGGGCGGGCCGTCGGGAGCCTCCCGGGCCGGGCCGGCAGCCGTCTGACTCGCCGAACCTTCCGCCGCCGAGCGCGAGCGGCGCGGAGGCGCGGACGCGGGCGGGCCGTCGGGAGCCTCCCGGGCCGGGCCGGCAGCCGTCTGACTCGCCGAACCTTCCGCCGCCGAGCGCGAGCGGCGCGGAGGCGCGGACGCGGGCGGGGCGGCCGGTGCCTCGGGGGGCGGGGTCTGGCTTGCCGAGCCCTCGGTGGTCGAGCGGGTTCGGCGGGGCGGGCGGTCGGCCGGGGTGCGGGGCGCCGTGGCTCGGGCGGGACGGGACGGGGCCGGGGGGAGCTGACCCTTGAGGGGGCCCCATTCGTTGGGGTCGGGGACGCCTGGCGGAAGCATCTGGCGGCGCTTCGGGCCCCCGTGTGTCGCACCCGCCGCGGACTCCCCCGGCTCCTTCGCGCCGGGCCAGGCCTTGGCCACCCGGGCGGCCAGGACGAAGTCCTTGCGGAGGGGGTGGCCCTCGAAGTTCTCCGGGAGGAGGAGGTGGTCCAGGCCGGGGTGGCCCTCGAAGCGGACGCCGAACATTTCGTGCGTCTCGCGCTCGTGCCAGGCCGCGCCTGCGTAGATGTCGACGGCGGTTGGCAGGAGCGGGGAGGCGTGGGGGACCGTCGTGCGCAGCAGGAGGCGTCGGACGGGGGCCAGGGCCACCACGTGGGCCGAGACGCGGAAGCCGCTGCCCGGCTCGTCGACCGCGCTCAGCCAGTCGAAGTACGTGCAGCCCAGGGTGGTGCGGGCCGTGCGCAGCGCCTCGGTCCAGGACGCGGGCGGGACGTCCACGGTGAGGACGTCGTAGGACTCCTCGGCCGTGGCCTCGGGGCCGAAGAGCTCCTCGACGGGGGTGGGCAGCCAGCCGGTCACTTGTCCCCCGTTTCGGCCGGTCCGGCCTCGGTCGTCGGCGGCTTCACCAGCGCGCTCTGCAGCGCCGCCGTCGACGGGCGGGGGGTGGTGCCGTAGCGCTCGCCCAGGGATTCGCGGGCGATCTTCTCCTGGAGTTTCAGGATGCCCTGGAGGAGGGCCTCGGGACGGGGCGGGCAGCCGGGGACGTAGACGTCGACCGGGATGATCTGGTCGACGCCCTTGGTGACGGAGTAGGAGTCCCAGTAGGGGCCGCCGCAGTTGGAGCAGGCGCCGAAGGAGATGACGTACTTCGGCTCGGGCATCTGCTCGTACAGGCGCTTCACGGCCGGGGCCATCTTGTCCGTCACCGTGCCGGAGACGACCATGAGGTCGGCCTGCCGGGGGCCGGGCGCGAACGGGATGACGCCGAGGCGGATGAAGTCGTGGCGGGCCATGGACGCGGCGATGAACTCGATCGCGCAGCAGGCGAGGCCGAAGTTGAAGACCCAGAGCGAGTAGCGGCGGCCCCAGTTCAGGATGACCTTCATCGGCTCGGGGGCGAGGCGGGCGAGCGCGCCCAGCCGTTTGGGCTCCGGGAGGAGGACGGGCTGCGCGGCCCCCGGCTCCGGCGGGTTCACTTCTGGCGTCACGTCCATGCCAGGACGCCCTTCTTGTATGCGTAGAGCAGGCCCACGGCGAGGAATCCGAGGAAGACGAACATCTCGACGAGGGTGGTGGCCCCGTAGCCGGGATCGGCGAAGACCGTCGCCCAGGGGAAGAGGAAGATCGAGTCGATGGCGAAGATGACGTAGAGGAAGGCGTAGACGTAGTAGCGGACCTGGGTGTGGGCCCAGCCCTCGCCGACGGGGTCGACGCCGCACTCGTACGTCAGGAGCTTCTCCGGGGTGGGGACCTCGGGGCGCAGCAGCCGTCCCGCGCCGAAGGCGACGGCCACGAAGAGCACGCCCACGGCGGCGAGCAGTCCGACCACCGAGTAGGACTGGAAGTAGTCCGCCGCGACGACGACGCTCGGCTGCGCCGCTGCGGCGACGGTCGGTTCCGGCACGTCCGTCCCTCGCTCCCTGGCCTGGCGATACGTACGTACGGGATGCGGACGCCGTACGTACGTCGCTGTTCGACGATCTGTACGCACGGGAGTCTAGGCCCTGCTAAAGAGAGCGTAAGCAGCCCGTCACAGGTCGGCATGCCCGAGTGCCGCCGTGATCGGGCCGGGAGGGGGAGGTATGGGACAGGGTGGGGTTTTCCCCAGGGTGGCCGGGGCGGTCCGCCTCATGGCGCGGGTCGGGAGGGGGCGGGCAGGCTGGTGGGCATGACCGAACCCCTCTCCTCACCGACCGGCTCCGGGCGGCCGTACGGTCGTCCGCTGCCGTCCAGTCACACGCCCTCGGACCCGCTGCCGCCCGCGACGTTCGCGTTCGGGGGGCAGACCTGGCGGGAGATCGCGCATCTGCTGGCCAATCTGCCGTTCGCGCTGCTCGGGTTCGTGTATGTGACGACGGTGCTGTTCACCAGCGCGTTCCTGACGTTGACGGTGATCGGCTTCCCGCTGCTGGCCGCCGCGCTGATGGGGGCCCGGCAGTTGGCGCGGCTGGAGCGGATGCGGGCGCGGGCGCTACTGCGGGTGCGGGTGGACGAACCGAGTCCGCTGCCGTTCCGCGGGAACGGGCGGCGGGCGGACGAGGGCTTCTTCGCGCAGGTGTGGATGAGCGTGAAGGATCCGGTCGGCTGGCGGTCGATGCTGTACGAGCTGATCCGGATGCCGTGGGCCGTCACGACGTTCGCCATCACCCTGACGGGGTTGTTCGTGGCGTGGCCGGTGCTGCCGTACATCGTGCGGGGGCTGACGAACGTGGACCGGGTGATGGTGCGGTCACTGTTGTCGCCGTCCGACGAGTTGGAGCGGCGTATCGCCGAACTGGAGTCCGACCGGGGGGTCGTCGTCGACACGGCCGCGGCCGATCTGCGGCGGATCGAGCGGGATCTGCACGACGGGGCGCAGGCCCGGCTGGTGAATCTGGCGATGGGGCTCGGGCTCGCCAAGGAGAAGTTGCTGGAGGATCCCGACGCGGCCGCCACGATGGTGGAGGAGGCGCACGGTGAGGTGAAGCTGGCGCTCCAGGAGCTGCGGGATCTGGCGCGAGGGATCCATCCGGCGGTGCTGACCGACCGGGGGCTGGACGCGGCGCTGTCGGCGGTGGCCTCTCGGTGCACGGCGCCGGTGAAGGTGACCGTGGATCTGGCCGTGCGGCCCGCCGCGGCGATCGAGGGGATCGCGTACTTCACGGTCTCCGAGCTGCTGCAGAACATCAGCAAGCACAGTGGGGCGAAGGCCGCGTCGGTGGATGTGTGGCGGTCCGACGACCGGCTGCTGATCCAGGTGTGGGACGACGGGTGTGGGGGTGCGCGGCTCGACGGGGGGAGCGGGATCGCCGGGCTGGCGGAGCGGCTGGACGCGGTGGACGGGTTGTTCGTGATCGAGTCGCCGGTGGGTGGGCCTACGACGGTGACTGCGGAGTTGCCCTGGCGGGGGCGGTAGCGCTCGGCGGTGTTGAGGGGCGCCTAATCGTTGTGGGCGCCCCTTCTGCGTGTGCGAGTGCGGGTCCGGTGGAGCTTCTCGCGCAGTTCCCCGCGCCCCTTCGGGGCGAGGGTGGTGGGGAAAACCCCCCTCTCCAGACGCCGACCCGCTCCATGGTTCCGGCAGCCGGGGGACAGCAAGGTGGAGGTACGACATCGGGAGTGCGGGACAGCGGAGGCGGGCGACGGTGATGGCCATGGAGTACGGGGACGAGTACGGGAGTTGGGGCGAGGAACGGCGGCGTCGGGTGCCGGCCGGGTTGCGGGCGCCGTTCGAGGCGCGCAGCTGGCGGGAGTTCGGGTACGTGCTGCTGGGGCTGCCGATCGGGATCCTGCTCTTCACGTACGCCATCACGATGGTGTCCGTCGGTGCCGGGCTGCTGATCACGTTCCTCGGGGTGCCGGTGCTGGCGGCGGGGCTGGCCGGTTGCCGGGCGTTCGGCGCACTGGAGCGGGCTCGGGCGCGCGTGCTGCTCGGGGTGGACGTGGCCGCGCCGGAGCCGCTGCGGATGCGGGGGCGCGGGGCGATGGCGTGGACGGGCGCGGTGCTGCGCAGCGGGGCGTCGTGGCGGCAGCTGTTGTACGCGTTCGTGCAGTTCCCGTGGTCGGTGTTCTCGTTCGGGGTGGCCGTGACCTTCTGGACGTACGGGTGGGCGCTGCTGACGTATCCGCTGTGGTTCTGGGTGTTCCCCGTGTGGGCCGGGCAGGACGGGTTGCAGCTGTACGGGGACGAGACGCACTCCGTGTATCTGGACAACCCGTTCGAGGTGACCGTGACCGCGCTGGTCGGGCTGCTCTTCACGATGGCCACGCCGTGGATCGTGCGGGGTCTGACGATGGTCGACCGGGGCATGGTGGTGACGCTGCTGGGGCCGTCGCGGCTGGGGGCGCGGGTCGTCGAGCTGGAGTCGGACCGGGGGGTCGTGGTCGACACGGCGGCGGCCGATCTGCGGCGGATCGAGCGGGATCTGCACGACGGGGCGCAGGCCCGGCTGGTGGCGCTGGCGATGGATCTGGGGCTGGCGAAGGAGAAGCTGGCGGAGGACCCCCGGGCGGCTGCGGTGATGGTCGACTCGGCGCACGGTGAGGTGAAGACCGCGCTGCAGGAGCTGCGGGATCTGGCGCGGGGGATCCATCCTGCGGTGCTGACCGACCGGGGGCTCGACGCGGCGCTGTCTGCGGTGGCCTCGCGGTGTGCGGCGCCGGTGGTGGTGGAGGTGGACCTGCCGGCGCGGCCGGTGCCGGCGATCGAGGGGATCGCGTACTTCACGGTGTCCGAGCTGCTGCAGAACGTCAGCAAGCATGCGGGGGCGTCTCGGGTGACCGTGGATGTGTGGAAGGTCGAGGACCGGCTGATGTTGCAGGTGATCGATGACGGGGTGGGTGGGGCGGATACGGGGGCAGGGTCCGGGTTGGCGGGGCTCGCCGAGCGGATAGGGGCGGTCGATGGGGTGCTGGTGGTCGACTCGCCGGTCGGGGGGCCGACTCGGGTGACCGCGGAGTTGCCCTGGCGGGCGGCCTGAGGGGGCCCTGCGGGCGGCTGGGGTGGAGGCGCCTTTCGCCGGGGGCGCCCTTTGCCGTGGGTGTGTTGGCGTTGGGGGTGCGTGCGGGTTCGTCGGGGTGTTTGCGCAGTTCCCCGCGCCCCTGAGGGAGTGGGTGCCTCGACGTTGGGGGTGCGTGCGGGTTCGTCGGGGTGTTTGCGCAGTTCCCCGCGCCCCTGGGGGAGTGGGTGCCTCGACGTTGGGGGTGCGTGCCGGCTCGTCGGGGTGTTTGCGCAGTTCCCCGCGCCCCTGAGGGAGTGGGTGCCTCGACGTTGGGGGTGCGTGCCGGCTCGTCGGGGTGTTTGCGCAGTTCCCCGCGCCCCTGAGGGAGTGGGTGCCTCGACGTTGGGGGTGCGTGCCGGCTCGTCGGGGTGTTTGCGCAGTTCCCCGCGCCCCATAACGGTCGCGCAGTTCCCCGTGCCCATCAAAGATCGCGCAGTTCCCCGCGCCCCTTAAAAGGGTGCGGGTGAGCGTGTTCAGGGTTTGTCGGGACTGGGTGCTCGTGTGCATTTTTGGGGGGTGGGCGCGACCCTGTTCCACCCCTGTTTCCTTGGCTGTGTGGGGACTGGGCGGCCGGATGCTGGGATGCTGGGGGGTGTCGCGGTACGGGGTGCAGTGGGGGGGAACAGGCGTGGAGGACAGGGTGCGGGTGGTCATCGCCGAGGATTCGGTGCTGTTGCGGGAGGGGCTCACGCGGCTGCTGACCGACCGGGGGCACGACGTCGTCGCGGGGGTCGGGGACGGGAACGCCCTGATCAAGACGATCACCGAGTTCGCGGCGCAGGGCGACCTCCCGGACGTCGTCGTCGCGGATGTGCGGATGCCTCCGACCCATACCGACGAGGGCGTGCGGGCCGCCGTACAACTGCGGAAGTCGCATCCGGAGGTGGGCGTGCTCGTGCTGTCGCAGTACGTCGAGGAGCGGTACGCCACCGAGCTGCTCGCGGGGTCCAGCCGTGGCGTCGGGTATCTGCTGAAGGACCGGGTCGCCGAGGTCCGGGAGTTCGTCGACGCCGTGGTGCGGGTGGCGCGGGGCGGTACGGCGCTGGACCCGGAGGTGGTCGCGCAGCTGCTCGGGCGGAGCCGGAAGCAGGACGTGCTCGCGGGGCTCACCCCTCGGGAGCGTGAGGTGCTGGGGCTGATGGCGGAGGGGCGGACCAACTCGGCGATCGCCCGGCAGCTGGTCGTCAGCGACGGGGCCGTCGAGAAGCACGTCAGCAACATCTTCCTGAAGCTCGGGCTGTCCCAGAGCGACGGGGACCACCGGCGGGTCCTGGCAGTCCTCACCTATCTGAATTCATGATTATCTGACACCGTGTCAGACGAGGGCTCCCGATTCCTCCTCTTCCGTGGCCCGTCCGGCCTCCGGGTGGACTTCGAGGCTTTCGTCGGCCTCGCCGACGTAGGGTTGGTCCTGGGAGGGCCGTCGGGTCGGCCGTTCCCGGACAGCCGCCTCAAGGGAGGTCCAGTTCAGTGACCAGCCAGGTCAGCAGCCCAGCGGAGCAGGCCGACGAGTCCGCTCTGGGAGAACTGAGGGAACAGCGCAATCCGGCGGGACCTAAGGACGTCAGGCGACTCGATCGGGTGATCATTCGGTTCGCCGGGGACTCCGGTGACGGTATGCAGCTCACCGGCGACCGCTTCACCTCCGAGACCGCCACCTTCGGCAACGACCTTTCCACCCTGCCGAACTTCCCCGCCGAGATCCGTGCCCCCGCCGGCACCCTGCCGGGCGTCTCCAGCTTCCAGTTGCACTTCGCCGACCACGACATCCTCACCCCGGGTGACGCGCCCAACGTGCTCGTCGCGATGAACCCGGCCGCTCTCAAGGCGAACATCGGGGACGTGCCGCGCGGCGCGGAGATCATCGTCAACACGGACGAGTTCACCAAGCGGGCGATGCAGAAGGTGGGGTACGCGACCAGTCCGCTGGAGGACGGGTCGCTGGACGGGTACAGCCTCCATCCGGTGCCGCTGACCACCCTCACCGTCGAGGCGCTCAAGGAGTTCGACCTCAGCCGCAAGGAGGCCGAGCGCAGCAAGAACATGTTCGCGCTCGGCCTGCTGTCCTGGATGTACCACCGGCCGACCGAGGGCACCGAGCGGTTCCTGGCGGCCAAGTTCGCCAAGAAGCCGGAGATCGCGGCCGCCAACCTGGCCGCCTTCCGCGCGGGCTGGAACTTCGGGGAGACCACCGAGGACTTCGCGGTCAGCTACGAGATCGCCCCGGCGACCCATGCCTTCCCGGTGGGGACGTACCGGAACATCTCCGGGAACCTGGCCCTCTCGTACGGGCTGATCGCGGCCTCTCGGCAGGCGGATCTGCCGCTGTACCTGGGCTCGTACCCGATCACGCCGGCCTCGGACATCCTGCACGAGCTGAGCCGGCACAAGAACTTCGGGGTGCGGACCTTCCAGGCGGAGGACGAGATCGCGGGCATCGGGGCCGCGCTGGGGGCCGCCTTCGGGGGTTCTCTCGCGGTCACGACGACCTCCGGGCCCGGTGTGGCGCTGAAGTCGGAGACCATCGGGCTCGCCGTCTCGCTCGAACTGCCGCTGCTCGTCGTCGACATCCAGCGCGGCGGGCCGTCGACCGGGCTGCCGACCAAGACCGAGCAGGCCGATCTGCTCCAGGCCATGTACGGGCGCAACGGCGAGGCCCCGGTGCCGGTGGTCGCGCCGCGCACCCCGGCCGACTGTTTCGACGCGGCCCTCGAAGCGGCCCGGATCGCGCTGACGTACCGCACGCCCGTGTTCCTGTTGTCCGACGGCTACCTGGCCAACGGCAGCGAGCCCTGGCGCATCCCCGAGCTCGACGAACTGCCGGATCTGACCGTGCAGTTCACCCAGGGGCCCAACCACACGCTGGAGGACGGCACCGAGGTCTTCTGGCCGTACAAGCGCGACCCGCAGACCCTCGCCCGGCCGTGGGCCGTGCCGGGGACGCCGGGGCTGGAGCACCGGATCGGCGGCATCGAGAAGCAGGACGGCACGGGCAACATCTCCTACGACCCGGCCAACCACGACTTCATGGTGCGCACCCGGCAGGCGAAGATCGACGGGATCGACGTCCCCGACATCGAGGTCGACGACCCGCACGAGGCGCGCACGCTGGTGCTGGGCTGGGGGTCGACGTACGGGCCGATCACCGCGGCGGTACGGCGGCTGCGGACGGCCGGGGAGTCCATCGCGCAGGCCCATCTGCGCCACCTCAACCCCTTCCCGCGCAACCTCGGCGCGGTGCTGCGGCGTTACGACAAGGTGGTGATCCCCGAGATGAACCTCGGGCAGCTCGCCACGCTCGTACGGGCGAAGTACCTGGTCGACGCCCACTCGTACAACCAGGTGAACGGCATGCCGTTCAAGGCGGAGCAGCTGGCCACGGCTCTCAAGGAGGCCATCGATGGCTGAGAGGTCCACGTCCACGGAGAGCGCCGCGGGCACGGGCGGCACGATCGAGGCGCTCTCCCTCGTGCCCAAGGCCACGGCCCGGCAGTCGATGAAGGACTTCAAGTCCGACCAGGAGGTGCGTTGGTGCCCGGGCTGCGGTGACTACGCGATCCTCGCCGCCGTCCAGGGCTTCATGCCCGAACTGGGGCTGGCCCGGGAGAACATCGTCTTCGTCTCGGGCATCGGCTGCTCCTCCCGCTTCCCGTACTACATGGACACGTACGGGATGCACTCCATCCACGGGCGGGCGCCGGCGATCGCGACCGGGCTCGCCACCTCGCGGCGCGACCTGTCCGTCTGGGTGGTGACCGGTGACGGGGACGCGCTCTCGATCGGCGGCAACCATCTGATCCACGCACTGCGGCGCAATGTGAACCTGAAGATCCTGCTCTTCAACAACCGGATCTACGGTCTGACGAAGGGGCAGTACTCCCCCACCTCGGAGGTCGGCAAGATCACCAAGTCGACGCCGATGGGATCGCTGGACGCGCCCTTCAACCCGGTGTCGCTGGCGATCGGGGCGGAGGCGTCGTTCGTGGCGCGGACGGTGGACTCCGACCGCAAGCACCTGACGGAGGTGCTGCGGCAGGCCGCCGCCCACCCGGGCACGGCGCTCGTGGAGATCTACCAGAACTGCAACATCTTCAACGACGGCGCCTTCGAGGTCCTCAAGGACCGCCAGCAGGCCGAGGAGGCCGTGATCCGGCTGGAGCACGGCCGGCCGATCCGGTTCGGCGCGGACGGCGGGCGCGGTGTCGTACGGGACGAGGTCACCGGTGACCTGAAGGTGGTCACCGTGACCCCGGAGAACGAGGCCCGGATCCTGGTCCACGACGCGCACGCGGAGTCGCCCACCACGGCGTTCGCGCTGTCACGGCTGGCCGATCCGGACACCCTGCACCACACGCCGATCGGTGTCCTGCGGTCCGTCGAACGACCCGTCTACGACACGCAGATGGCCGACCAGCTGGACTCCGCCGTCGACCGGTTCGGCAAGGGCGACCTCTCGGCGCTGCTGGCCGGCGGGGACACCTGGACGGTGGTCGGCTGAGCGGCGTCCGACCGGACGGGACAGCGCAGGACGAGCGGGCGGCGAGGCCCGGGGCTGAACCGCCCCGGGCCTCGTCGTACGTCCACCCGGCCTCGTCCTACGTCTGCCGGGCCTCGTCGTACGTCCGCCGGGCTTCCTCCACGGCGTCCATGCGGTCCCTCGTCCAGACCGCGAGGGCGCGCACCTGTTCGGCGGCCTCGCGGCCGAGGTCGGTGAGGGAGTAGTCGACGCGGGGCGGGATGACGGGCTTGGCGTCGCGATGGACGAGGCCGTCGCGTTCCAGGGTCTGGAGGGTCTGGGTGAGCATCTTCTCGCTGACCCGGCCGATGGCCCGGCGCAGCTCGCTGAAGCGGTACGACCGCTCCAGCAGCTCGATCAGGACCAGGACACCCCAGCGGCTGGTGACGTGCTCCAGGACGAGGCGGTACGGGCACATCCCCTCGGGACCCATCTCGTACCTGCTCGCGGGCGGCGGCGACACCTTGCTTACGGCCATGCCAGTAGCTTACTTCAAAGTGGGTACTTTCGAAGAGTTAGTGCACCCCCTAGGGTGAGTGTCGCATCCGCCCCCCTGGAGGAGTTCCACCATGAGCATCGTCGTCACCGGAGCCACCGGCCACCTCGGCACGTTCGTCATCGAGGGCCTGCTGGAGAAGGTACCGGCCGAGCAGATCACGGCCGTCGTCCGCAGCGAGGAGAAGGCCGCCGGATTCGCGGCGCGCGGCGTGAAGATCGCCGTCGCCGACTACAGCACCCCCGAGACCTTCGACGGTGTCCTCGCCGCCGGTGACAAGGTGCTGCTGATCTCCGGCAGCGAGATCGGCGCCGACCGGGTGGGCCAGCACAAGGTCGTGATCGACGCCGCCAAGGCCGCGGGCGTGGCGCTCCTCGCGTACACCAGCGCGCCGGGCAGCCTGACGGCCGCGCTCGCGGACGACCACCGGGGCACCGAGGAGGTGCTGCTCGCGTCCGGGCTGCCGTACACCCTGCTGCGCAACGGCTGGTACCACGAGAACTACACCGAGCAGCTCGCGCCGGTGCTGGAGCACAACGCCGTCACCCACGCCGCCGGTGAGGGCCGGGTCTCCTCCGCGGCCCGCGCCGACTACGCGGCCGCCGCCGTCGCCGTGCTGACCGGCGAGGGCCACGAGAACCAGACGTACGAGCTGGGCGGCGACACCGCGTGGAGCTTCGGCGAGTACGCGGCCGAGCTGAGCGCGCAGACCGGCAAGGAGATAGCGAACAACCCCGTCCCCGGCGAGGTGCTCACCGGGATCCTGACCAGCGTCGGGCTCCCCCCGTCCCTCGCCGAGATCCTCGCGGGCGTCGACGCGTCCGTCGCCAAGGGTGAGCTGGTCGTCTCCTCCGGCGACCTCTCCCGCCTCATCGGCCGCCCGACCACGCCGATCGCCGAGTCGATCAAGGTGGCACTGAAGGCGTGACCGGACGGGGCTGAGCACCTCGGTCCCGGAGTCGAGCCGTCGCGCCGACCCCGAGGCCGAGCCGCCCTCCGCCGACCCCGAGGCCGAGCCGCCCTCCGCCGACCCCGAGGCCGAGCCGCCTTCCGGCGCTGGGGCTGAGCCGCCTCGGCTCTTGGGGCCGCGCGCCGGCTCTGGGGCTGACCGCCCCGGTCGGCGTCCATACCCTCAGGGAGGCGTCCCAAGCACCTCCGGCCTGCACCCCGCACTCCCGGTGCCGCGCCGGGCTCCCCGGGGCAGCGCCCCGACCCACCCTGCGCCCGTACCTCCCGACGGACGCCCGAAGACCCCCGGTCGGCACCCCAGCCCCCGGCCGACGCCCGGAGCAACCCTCAGGTCGGCGCCCCGGACTCCCCTCTGGGCGCCTCACCCCCGCATGTCATGACCGTATGCCGATACGGGCATGACATGCGGGGGTGCTCGGCGTTACCTTCGGGAGGGTCGAGGGGTCGGGGTCGCGGCGGTGCGGCCGGGCGAGGAGGAGGGGCCGTGGCGGCGCAGTCGAGGGGCGAACACCGGATAGGGCTGCTGAACGGCTTCGCCGCGTACGGGATGTGGGGGCTCGTCCCCCTCTTCTGGCCCCTGCTGAAGCCCTCCGGCGCGGTGGAGATCCTCGCCCACCGCATGGTCTGGTCCCTCGCGGTCGTCGCCGTCCTGCTGCTGGTGCTGCGCCGCTGGTCCTGGGCCGGTGAGCTGCTGCGGCAGCCGCTCAGGCTGGCCCTGATCACCGTCGCGGCGGCGGTGATCACCGTGAACTGGGGCGTGTACATCTGGGCCGTCAACACCCACCAGGTGGTCGAGGCCTCCCTCGGGTACTTCATCAACCCGCTCGTCACCATCGCCATCGGCGTCCTGCTGCTGAAGGAACGGCTGCGGCCCGTCCAGTGGACGGCGGTCGGCGTCGGCTTCGCGGCCGTCCTCGTCCTCACGATCGGCTACGGACGGCCGCCGTGGATCTCCCTCTGTCTCGCCTTCTCCTTCGCCACGTACGGACTGGTGAAGAAGAAGGTCAACCTGGGCGGCGTGGAGTCGCTCGCCGCCGAGACCGCGATCCAGTTCCTGCCCGCCCTGGCCTATCTGCTGTGGCTGGGGTCGCGCGGGGACGCCACCTTCGGCCCCGAGGGGACCGCGCACGCGCTGCTGCTCGCCGCGACGGGACTGGTGACCGCCCTGCCGCTGGTCTGCTTCGGCGCGGCCGCGATCCGGGTGCCGCTGTCCACGCTGGGTCTGCTGCAGTATCTGGCGCCGGTGTTCCAGTTCCTGCTGGGTGTCCTGTACTTCGGTGAGGCCATGCCGCCCGAGCGGTGGGCGGGCTTCGCGCTGGTGTGGCTGGCACTGTCCCTGCTGACGTGGGACGCGCTGCGGACGGCGCGGGTGTCGCGGAAGCGGATGGAGGAGCTGAGCATCGCCCCGGACCCCGTCGAGGCGCGAACCCCGCTGGCCAAATAGCACCCTTGACGGAGAGTCAGTCCCGCCCGCACCATCCAGGCACCTCATTCACCGGGTTCGCCATGGACACATCAATAGTGTCGTCCGGGGCGGACCCATGGAATTCGGAGCCCCCCACCATGCAGCTCTCTGTTCCAGTCACGGGACGCACCGCCGTCGCCGCCGCCGTCACAGTGGCCACGCTGTTCACCACCGGTTCCATAGCGGGGGCGGCCCCCGCCCCCGACCGGGCGACCGCCGCTCCGGCCGCGACGATCGCCGCGGCGCCCGACCTGCCCGTGGCCAACGTCAAGGCCCACCTGACCCAGTTCCAGTCCATCGCCGCCGCCAACGGCGGCAACAGAGCCCACGGCCGCGCCGGCTACCTCGCGTCGCTCAACTACGTGAAGGGCAAACTCGACGCGGTCGGCTTCACCACGACGGTGCAGTCCTTCACGTCCGGCGGACGCACCGGCTACAACCTGATCGCGGACTGGCCGGGCGGTGACACGAACCAGGTTGTCATGGCCGGTTCACATCTGGACAGTGTCTCCTCGGGCGCAGGCATCAACGACAACGGCAGCGGGTCCGCCGCCGTGCTGGAGGCCGCGCTGACCGTGGCCCGCACCGGCTACCAGCCCACGAAGCACCTCCGGTTCGCCTGGTGGGGCGCCGAGGAGCTGGGTCTCGTCGGGTCCCGCTACTACGTCAACAACCTCTCCTCCGCGAACCGCGCCCGCATCAGCGGCTACCTCAACTTCGACATGATCGGCTCGCCGAACCCCGGGTACTTCGTCTACGACGACAACCCCGTCATCGAGCAGACCTTCAAGGACTACTTCGCGGGCATCGGCGTCCCGACCGAGATCGAGACCGAGGGCGACGGCCGCTCCGACCACGCGCCGTTCAAGAGCGCCGGCGTTCCCGTCGGCGGGCTCTTCACGGGGGCGAGCCGGACGAAGACCGCCGCACAGGTCGCCAAGTGGGGCGGTACGTCCGGCCAGGCCTTCGACCGCTGCTACCACTCGTCCTGCGACACCACGGCCAACATCAACGACACGGCGCTCGACCGGAACGGGGACGCGCTGGCGTACGCGGTGTGGGAGCTGTCGGAGTGAGGCACCCGGCGCGGGGCGTTCCGGGTGGTGACGCCCGGTAGTAGGCCCGGGGGGTGTCGTTCCGGGGTCGGCCGGCGGTGGGGAGCGCCGCGGTCGGCCCCGTTTGCGTGCGTGGGCGTAGGAGAGCGGGAGGCGGGTCAGAGTGACCGGCGGTGGGTGGGAGCGGGGGTGGGGGTCGACGGGCGGGTCACGGCTACGGCTGAGGTGCGGCGGGCCGTGAGGGCGTGGGTGTGGGCCGGGGTCGCGGCCGTCGACCTGAGGCGGGACGCGACCGCGGTGGGCATGCCGGTGCCGTGGGCGAGATCGGCGGCCACGGCGGAGCGGAGCGCGCCGAGCCGGGCCAGTTGGCTGGTGCGCCGCTCCGGGGTGAGCGCTCCGACATCGACGCTCAGCGCGGCCCGAACGGCTCCGGGGTGCGTCGGGATGGGGGCGGCGCCCTTCGCGGGGGTGCGGGAGGGGTCGAGACCGGCGGAGCGGAGGGCAGCGGCGCGGGCGCTCCGGGCGGCGAGCGCTTGGGGCGCGGGCGTACGGCGGTGAGGGGTGCCGGGCGCGCGGTGGGCACCGGGGGCCCCGGGGGTGCCGTGCTGGGTGGGCGGTGCTTGGGTCGGCCGGTCTAGGGTGCGCCAACTCAGGGTGCCGGTCAGCTCGTTGATGGTCACCTCGACCCGGGGGCGGAGGGTGGGACGGTGTTCGGGGGGCGCCGCGGAGGAGGAGCGGTCGCGGGCCGCTCGGGGAAGGTCGGTGGGGCGGTCGGGTGCGGGGGTGGGCCGGTCGGGTCTGCCGGTGGGGCGCTCGGGTCCAGAGGTGTGGCCGTCGGGGTTGCCGGTGGGGCGGTGAGGTGGGCCGTCGAGTGCGTGGCCGGGGAGGCGGCGGTGGCTTCGGGTGGGGTCACTGGCCATGGGCGTAGGGGGCGGAGTCGAGGGCGCGGGCCCGGTCGGTGAGGCGGGTCATGCGGGTGCGGGCCTTCTCCAGCTGCTCCAGGTCGTCGGCCGCGGGGCCGGCGTCCGCGGCGAGGTCGGTCCAGACGGCGATCAGGTCGCGGCCCAGGTGCAGCCCCTGGAGCGGGTCGCGGACCGCGCGCCAGGCGGCCGCCGCGCTCTGGATGTTGCCGTACGCGGCCCGCTGGTCGCGCATGCGGTGGCGGAGACCTGCGAGGTCGAGCGACAGATGGAACGAACGAAGGGCGTCACCGGCCAAGTAGGCGATGTAGGCGGTGAGTTCGCGGAGCTTCAGGACCTCGGGGTGCTGGGGGCCCAGCGCCACCGTCGCCTGTACGACCGTCTGCTCGGCCATCTCCGCGGCTTCCTGGATGCGGCCCAGCTTCACGGCCTCGTTGATGCGCGAGACAGCCTCCGCGAACGGTGACGGAGTGCCGCCGTCCTCCTCCGGGTCCAGCACCGCCTCGGCCACCGCGTCGAACTCCCGTACCGGCGCGGGTTTCGGCGCGTCGTCCTCCTCCAGCACCTTCCACTCGGGGGCGGAGTAGGCGTCGGACGCGGACTCCTCCGAAAGGGCCGGCGTGGAGAGGGGTGCGAGTTCCGGGGTCGGCGTGGTGGGGGGCGGCGTCTGGAGCGGCATCGGGGCCGGAGTCGGAGTGGGGGGCCAGGGCTGGGGCTCCAGCGAGACGGGCCCGGACTCCGGGGCGGGCCCCGAGCACGGGATGTGCGTCGACTCCGGGACGTGCGGGGGCGTCGATGCCGGGACGTGCGGGTGCGCCGGCTCCGGGGTGGGGACGTCGGCCGGGGCCGCGGGCCACGGCTGCGGGTCCAGGGAGGCCGGGGCCGTGAGCGGGCCGAACTCGCCGGTCGGGGGTGAGACCGTGCCGGCGGCCGGAGCGGAGTCCTGGGCGGGCTCGGGAGCCGAGGGTCGGGCTTCCGAGTCCACCGGGACGCCGGGGAGGGTGAGGGGCAGGTTCGGGGTGCGCGGCGGCCGCGCCAAGGGGCCCTCCGTCGGTTCCGGCACCGCGCGCAGCACGAACGTCGACGGAACGACCCCGCCCGACGCCTGCTGCGACGCGTCGCCCTGCGCGCCCTGCTTCTCCTTCGCCGCCGTGAGCGGCATCGTCCGCGGCTCGCGCTTCACAGGCGGCGCCGGCTCGGAGGGGGCGGGTGCGGCCGACTTGTGGTCGGGGGCGTGCGGGGCGTGCGCGGGTTCGGAGGCATGCGCGGGTGCGGGTGCGGGGGCCGGCTCGGGGGACTGTGCGCGGGCGGGCTCGGGGGACTGTGCGCGGGCGGGCTCGGGAGCGTGCGCGGGTTCCGGCGCGGGCGCGGGCTTCGCCGCCGTCAGAGGAAGGGTGCTCGGCTCCCGCTTCGGGCGCTCGGGCTGCGGTGTGGGGGTGAGCGGCTCCGCCGTGGGCGCCGGTCCGCTCGCCGCCAACCGCATCGTGCTGGGCTCCCGCCTCGGCTGCCCATGCGGGTGCGACTGCGACTCCGGCCGCGCGTCCGGCCGTACGTCCGCCTGGACGGACGGCTGCGGCTGCGGCTGCGGCTGCGGCTGCGGCTGCGGGCGATGCTCGGGGTGCGCCGGTGCCTCCGGCCTCGCCTGCGGCTGCCACTGCTGCTGGGCCTCGGCCTGGGGCGGGACCTGGGCAGGGGCCTGCGCGACCGTCTGCCAGTTCGGGTCCTGGTGAGGGTGTGGCGCGGACGGGGTCTGCGGGGTGTGCGTAACGCCCTGTTCGGCCGGGACTCCGCCCGTGGCCGCCGACTCCGGTACCGCGCGCAGGACATGCGTCGACCTGTCGCGGCGCGGGGCCGGGGACGGGGCCGAAGCCGGGGCCGGGGCCGAGGTGGGCGGTTCCGGGGCTGTCCCGCGCCCCGTCCGCGCCACGAACCCCTGCGGCTCGCCCACCCGTACCGGCTCGCCGGCGTAGTGGCTGGAGCCGTCGACGTGGATCTGCAGCGGGACGACATAGCCGATGCGTTCGTCGTGGACCGTGGCGAGGACCGGGTGACCGGTGGCCAGGGCCAGCCGGTGGAGGTAGTCGAGGGCGGCGGTCTGGAGGGATTCCCCAGCGGCCGGCGGCACCGGCATGCCGCCGACCGTCGCACCGGCCTCGGCCGAGACCCGTACGTCGATCGGGGTGAGCCCGGCCGGCACGCGTCCCGCGCGCTTGAGTTCCCGCTTCTGTTCGCGGCTGAGTCGAGTCATCGTTCCCTCACTCGGGTCGGGCAGAAGGAGAAAGAGGAGTTGCGGGGTTGGCTGTTGCGGCCGACGTGGACGGGTCCGGTGTCGGTATCGCTGCCTCCACCGTACGCACCTCGTCCACCCGCCACGGCTCGCCCTTGCCCGAGCGCACCAGCTTCACGTACACCGTGGCCTGAGGGCCGGTGCCCGTCCAGCCGTCGCGGCCGTGTGCGGTGCCGTCGACGAAGAGGGCGCGGTAGGCGTCCCTGGCCGAGTCGGAGGGCGCGTCCCCGTCGTCGTCCGGTTCCACCTCGACCGTGGTCCACGCCTGGTGCGCGGCCCAGGAGTTCCACTGTTCGCCGGCGCCGCTCGCGGGACGGTACGAGCGCTCGGCCTTCGCCTTGGCGGCGGTGAACCAGCGCGCGGAGCGCAGTACGGCGTCGTGCGGGCCGGTGTCGTACTTGGTGTCGTGGCCGTACGCGACCTCGGTCCAGGCCTCGGCGACGGCGGTCGCGTCCGTCTCGTCGACGCCGGTGGGCTTCGGGACGCGGGCGTCCGGGCCGAGTGACCTCCCCGAAGGGAGGGGGGCCTTGGGGGTGAAGGGCGGTTCGGACGTGGCCGTGGAGCCGCCCACCGTCTCGCGGTGGTCCTCCAGACCGCAGGCGGTGAGGACCGCGACGCCGGTCACGGTCGCGAGCACCATCACGCCCGCCCGACGGACGACCCCGCCGAAGCGGCCGGACCCGCGCGCGGCTCGTTCCTCGCGCCCCCCGCGCGCATCGCGCATCACGTTCACCCTGGTTCCCCTCCTCACCTCAGTGGCCTGCCCCGTCGAACCCGTCGCACCCGTCGTCATCCTCACTACAGCCCCAGCCACGGCGCCGGATTCACGTACGCCCCGTTCTGCTGCACCTCGAAGTGGAGGTGGGCGCCGGTCGAGTAGCCGGTCGAGCCGACCAGGCCGACGCGTTGGCCGACCTTGACCTTGTCGCCGACGCCGACGCTGAGGCCGGACAGCATGTGGTTGTAGGTGGTGGAGATGGTGTCGCCGTTGATGGTTCCGTGGGAGATGACGACACGGTTGCCGTAGCCGTTGCTCCAGCCGGCGAAGGTCACCTCGCCGTCGCGGGCGGCGAGCACCGGCGTACCGGACGCCGCGCCGAAGTCGATGCCGGTGTGCAGTTTGCGGACCCCGAGCGTGGGGTGCATGCGCCAGCCGTACGGCGAGGTCACGGGCGGGTTGCCGGAGAGCGGCATCGCCATCTCCCGGCCGTCCGGGAGCTTGCCCGGCGGGTCGTCGACCGACTCGTACTTGGAGATCAGGGACTTGATGCGGGCGACGTAGTTCTGGGTCTCGGTGTAGGGCGGGACGCCGCCGTACTTCTGCACCGCGCCCGGACCGGCGTTGTACGCGGCGAGCGCCAGGTCGAGGGTCTCGCCGGTCGCCTGGCCGCGGTCCTTGTAGCCCTGGACCTGCTTGGCGAGGGCGCAGTCGTAGCGGCCCTGGGCCATGATCGCGTCGCCGGGGTCGTACGGGGAGACGCGGCCGTTGCCGTCGTCGTCCCTGCCCCAACTCGGCCAGGTGCCGGGCATGAACTGGCTCAACCCCTCGGCGCCGACCGGGGACTTGGCATTCGGGTTCCAGCCCGACTCGGCCTCGATCTGCGCGGCGATCACCGCGGGCTTGATGACGTCGCACATGGCGCCCGCCTTGAGCACCCACGGCACGTACTCGGCCGGTACCTGGCCCGACTTGAGTCCTCCCCCGACACCCTGCTCCTCGGCCTCGGCCTCGCCGCCGCCGCTCACCGCGACCATCATGACCACCGGCATCAGCACGGCCGCCACGCAGCCGCCGACGACCCAGGTCGTGACGGACCCTCCCCCGTTGGACATCTGCTCCCCTCAGCGTCGAAGTGGCGGGACGGGACGAGATGCGGTGACGCGGTTCCGTCATGTTCCTGGTGACGTCGTTCCGTCATGTTCCTGCCACTTGGGTCCAGTCAGACGAGTCTCTCCGCTCACCCCCGCTCCGCGCGTCACCGGTGCGTCACAGGCTCGTCGCAGGAACTCACGTGCCGATTCCCAAGCCGCCCGTACGCCGTGAAGATCGGTGATGGGCGTCGCGCCGGGCACGCAACGGCGGCCGGCGCCCCGCCGGGTGCGACGGGCGCCACGGGCTCAGGAAGACTGCGACGGGCGGACCGCGCCGAGCGGGCCGCTGTGATCAGCGTCGGAAACGGGGAGTGGTGGAGAGCGGTGATGCGGTGATGCGGCCGGAGACGGGACAGGCGGCGGCCGGGCCGGAGATCTGGGTGCGGGGTCCGGTGACGGAGCCGGAGGCACGGCCGCCGGACCCGGCGCCCCTGGCGGCGGCGAGCGCGCGGCGGTTCTCCTGGGTCGCCACGCACGGCGGCGCCGGGTCCACCACCCTCGCGACGGTCTTCGGCGGTCATGACGCAGGCCGCAACTGGCCGCGTCCCGACCAGGGCGAGCCGGGGTCGGTGCTCCTGGTGGGGCGCACGCACGCCGCCGGGCTCGACGCGGTCTCGCACACCCTGGACATCTTCCGGCGGGGCGACGCGCCGCCGGGGCTCGACCTCGACGCGATCGTGCTGGTCGCGGACGCGCCCGGCCGGCTGCCCCGGCAACTGGTGCAGCGCGTGAAGGTGATCGGTTCCGTCATAGACGTCTACCGCGTGCCGTGGGTGCCCGCCTGGCGCACCGGCGATCTCACCGGCCCGCCGCCCCGGGAGAGCGCAGCACTGGCCCGTCTGACCGGGAGGACCCCATGAGCAGCACCCTGTACGCCGCCGCCTCGACGCTGGCCGCGCCTCCGGCCGTGGTCACCAACGAGCTCAACTACGTGCTGAACATCCTCGCCTGGCTGGTCACGGCGGCCGGCGTGTGCGGGCTGATGATCGTGGGCACGCGGATGGCCATCTCGCTGCGGGCCGGGGAGGGCGACGAGCACCTCTCCCAGTTCGCGGTGGTCCTGGGCGCCTGCATCATCGGCGCGACGGCCGGACCGATCGTGGGGTTCGTGCTGTAGGGGGACGCCGAGCGGGACACCGGGCGTAGGACAGGGCGACGGCCCGCCGGGTTCACGGGAACCGGCGGGCGGTCTCCGTGCCTTCAAGGCGGCTCCGCCGCGTCTTCCGACGGCCTCCGCCGCGTCTTCTGGCAGCCTCCGCCGCGCCTGACGGCTTCCACCGCGGCTTCTGGCAGCCTCCACCGCGACTTCAGGCAGCCTCCACCGTGCCTGACAGCTTCCGCCGTGCCTTCAAGGCGGCTCCGCCACGGCTTCGGACAGCCTCCGCCGCATCTTCAGGCAGCCTCCGCCGCGCCTGACGGCTTCCACCGCGGCTGACAGCTTCCACCGCGGCTTCGGGCAGCCTCCACCGCGACTTCAGGCAGCCTCCGCCGCATCTTCCGACGGCCTCCGCCGCGCCTGACAGCTTCCACCGCGGCTTCGGGCAGCCTCCACCGCGACTTCAGGCAGCCTCCGCCGCGCCTGACAGCTTCCGCCGAGCCTTCAGGCGGCTCCGCCGCGTCTTCGGACAGCCTCCGCCGCATCTTCAGGCAGCCTCCGCCACGCCTGACGGCTTCCACCGCGGCTTCTGGCAGCCTCCACCGCGGCTTCGGGCGGCCTCCGCCGTGACTTCAGGCGGCTTCTCGTAACGCGCTGGTACGCGCCCGTCGTGCGCCGAGTCACAGCCCCGGCGCGCGGCCCCGACGCGCAAGAACACATGACTCCCGCCGCGCGAGGACGCGCGGCCCGTCGCACATGGACACGTCGCTCTCTTCGCACGTCGGTGCGACACCTTCCACTTAACTGCAGGTCCCGACGTTTCTGACGGCTCGTCACTGTCCCGGACATGACGAGGAGTTCCCGTCTGTCACGAGCACGTCACCGACAGGTGCTGGATCACTACATCGCTTGGTTTCGGCTCACAGCAGTCGCCAAGCTCACAGAGCGACCGGGAACCCGGGCACATCACGCCGGCCCCGAAAGCAACCAATGTCCCATCCGCTCACATCGGTCGACGTCGGCCCACCGCCCACGGCGGGACGGCCGAGACCACGGGGAGAAACCACATGCTGCACGCGATAGCCGCCAAGGCTCATCAGTCCGTTTTCCTGGCCGACGGCACGGTCCCCAACCCCAACCGCGACGCCCCCGCCGAACTCACCGGCAAGGTCGACACCGTGCTCGGCATCGTCGCCTGGGCCGGCACCGCCGCCGGTGTCGCGGGTGTGCTGATCTGCGGCGCCATGATGGCGATCTCCATGCGCCGCGGCGAGGGTTCGGAGCACATGGGCCGACTCGGCATGGTCCTCGGCGGCTGTGTCCTGGTCGCCACCGCCGGCCCGCTCGTGAACTTCGTCTTCTAGTCGTCCGAGCACGTCGAAAGGGGGAGCGACGATGCCGAACTCCGGCCGGGCCCACGGGGGCAGCGGAGAGTGGGAGCAGCCGTTCTGGCAGCAGCGGGGCTGGGTCCTGTCGGCCGGGTTCCTGGCGGTCCTGCTCGTCCTCGCGGTGCTCTTCGCGATCACGGGCAACGGCGGCGGGGGGTCGACCGGCGCGGCCGGCGATCCGGACCCGGCACCGACCTCGTCCTCGGAAGCGGGCTCGGACCCGGGCTCGGACTCCGGTGGCGGTGACGGCGGTTCGGACAAGCGGCCCGCCGGCTGCCGCACCGACGACCGCGACCAGGACAAGCCCACCGAGGCGCCGCGCGACTTCCACTGGAAGGCCAACGGCACCGGCCTGGTCCCGGTCTCCAAGGCGGCGGGCCCGCGCACGTACGACGGTCCGGTCTGGTCCTGCTTCGCCCACACCCCGCTGGGCGCCGTCATGGCGGTCCACTCCATCACCGACCACCTCAGCTACGACGGCTGGCGCGAGGTCGTCGACAAGCAGGTCGTGCCGGGCGCCGGCCGCGACGCGCTGATCGCGAGCCGCTCCCAGGAGACGAACAAGTCGACCACGGGCTCGCCGGACGCCGGTGGCTACGCCGGCTTCACGGTCCTGTCGTACGACGAGACGCAGGCGACCGTGATGGTCCTGGTGCGCGGCATGGGCGAGGGCGGCTTCGGCTCCGCCTCGGTCACCGTGCGCTGGCGGGACGGCGACTGGAAGCTCGCCCCGGACCGGGACGGCACGGTCTACAGCGGGGTGTCGCAGGTCAGCGGCACCGACGGCTTCGTCACGTGGGAGGCGTGAGATGGCCTGCTCCTGGAAGCTCTACGACTGTGTGATCGAAGAGGGCGGCAAGCAGTTCACCGAGGGTGCCGTGGTCGTCTTCGCCAAGGCGATCGGCGACGGCGCGGCGGAGGTGCTCAAGGCGCTCAACGGCGTCTGGCTGAACATCGACGTGGAGAACCCGACGGGCAACGGCGGCGGCCACGGCCAGGCGACCGCCGCCAGTCCCATCGGTCAGATCACCGCGGAGGTCAACTGGATCGTCGCCTACGTCGCGGTGGCCTCGTTGCTGCTGGCCGCGATCCGGATGGCCGTGGACCGCAAGGGCCAGTCGATGCGGCAGGCGTTCATGGGGATGTGGAAGGTCATCCTCGTCGGGGCGGCCTCCGTCCCCGTGGTCACGGCCCTGATGAGGGCGTCGGACGCGTACGCCAAGGACGTCTACGCGCGATCGAACCTGGGTGACGAGGCCACCGAGATGCTGGGCGTGCTGACGCTCAACCAACCGGGTCTGGTGCTGATCTTCGGTCTGCTGGTGATGCTGTCGAGCTTCGTGCAGATCGTGCTGATGTACATCCGTATCGGAGTCCTGATCATGCTGGTCGGCACACTGCCGCTGGCCGCCGCCTCCTCGATGACCGGGTGGGGCGAGGGCTGGTGGAAGAAGCACATCGGCTGGCTCGCGGCCTGGCTGCTGTACAAGCCGGCGGCGGCCCTGATCATCTACTCGGCCACCTCGATGACCAAGGGCACCAAGGACCTGAACCAGGTCATCGCCGGCATGGGCATGCTGATCATGGCGGTGTTCGCGCTGCCCGCCCTGCTCAAGCTGATCGTCCCGGCCACGGCCGCCCTCGGCGGTACCTCGGGCGGCACGGTCGCCCTCGGCGTCGCCAACAACATGGCCTCCGGCGCGGTCAGCATCGCCGGCAGTGCGGTCGGCGCGGCCGGACAGTCGGGCGGCGGCGGGGGCGGCGGTTCCGCCGGCCCCCAGGGCTCGCCGTCCTCGGGTGCGGGCTCGTCGGCGGGCGGCGCCGCGGGCGGTGCCGGGGGCGCCGGCGCGGCGGCCGGTACCGCCGCCGCGGGTGCGGCCACGGCGGGCGCGGCCGTCGCGGTCCAGGCCGCCGCCGTAGTCGTCCAGACCGGCATGCAGGCGGCCTCCGAGGTCGCGGGCTCCCTGGACGACAACGACGGGATGAAGGGCCACAACCAGTAAGCCCCCGCCCTTGGAATGGGACCGCAGGCCCTCATTCCAGGGGCGCGGGGAACTGCGCGAGCAACCACGCACCACCCGCAGCCGCCATCCGACCCCAGCGCCCCGAGTTCGTAGGCACCCAGCACCCAACACGCGGCACGCGGCACGCGGCACGCGGCACGCGGCACGCGGCACGCGGCACGCGGCACGCGGCACGCGGCACGCGGCACGCGGCACGCGGCACGCGGCACGCGGCACGCGGCACGCGGCACGCGGCACCCCGCGCCCAGCGACGGCACTCGGAAACCAGCGACCTCAGCCGGAAGAAGGAACCCCATGTCCACCGACGCCCTCACGCGTCCCACCTACGGAAACTGGCGCCGCCCCCGCCGCCCCGGCCTCGGCCCCCTGGGCCTCCTCGGCACCGTCGTGGCCTTCGGCGGACTCCTGGTCGCTCTGCTCGCCTCGCTGGTCTCGCTGCTGGCCGCTGTCCTCGTCCTCATCCCTCTCGGCCTCTTCCTCGCGCCGCTCGCGTTGCGCACGGTGGACGGCCGCAACATCTACCAGGTGGTCGCGGTGCGTATCGGTTGGCTCAGGCGCAAGGCGAACGGCTCCACGACGTACGTCTCCGGCCCACTCTCCAAGCGTCCCGGCGGCCGCTTCCAGCCGCCGGGCCTGCTGGCCCGCACCAAGATGTACGAGGGCCGGGACGCCTACAACCGCGCCTTCGGGGTGATCCACCACCCCGGCCGCAATCTCTGCACGGTGGTCCTGGCCTGCGAGCCGGACGGCGGTTCGCTGGTCGACCCCGAGCAGGTCGACATCTGGGTGGCGTCCTGGGGCGACTGGCTCTCCCGGCTCTCGCACGAGCCGGGCCTGCGTGGCGCCCAGGTCGTCGTGGAGACCGCGCCGGACACCGGGACGCGGCTGGCGGCCGAGGTGCTGCCGCGCATCTCGCCGGACGCCCCGGCGGCGGCCCGCGCGGTGATGGAGGAGGTCGTCGCGCGCTACCCGTCCGCCTCCTCCGAGATGCACACCTACATCGCGCTCACCTACGGCCCCACGGGCGGCCCCAAGCGGGACGTCCAGGATGTCGTCACCGACCTGTCCATGCGGCTGCCCGGCCTGCTGTCGGGCCTGGTCGCGGCCGGCGGTGGCTCCGCGTACCCGCTCTCCGCCGACCGGCTCGCGGAGATCGTACGGGTGGCGTACGACCCCGCCGTGGCCCCCGATGTGCTGAGCGCGCGGGCCGAGCAGTCCACCACCGGCCTCGACTGGGCGGATGCGGGCCCGGCGGCGGCCGTGGAGACGGTGCAGTCGTACAAGCACGACTCGGGGGTCTCGCGGACCTGGATGCTGACGCTGGCGCCGCGCGGCACGGTCCGGTCCAGCGTGCTGCGGGGCCTGCTGGAGCCGGCGTCGGGCACCCGCCGCAAGCGGGTCTCGCTGGTCTACCGCCCGATCGACCCGGCGACCTCCGCCCGTATCGTCGAGGCCGACCGGCGTGCCGCACACTTCATGGCCGGCTCCAAGCGGGGGCTGGTCCAGGCGCGGGCCAGTTCCGAGATGCAGGCGGCCGAGCAGACGGCGGCCGAGGAGGCGGCGGGCGCCGGGCTCGTGGAGTTCTCGCTGATGGTGACGGTCACCGTCGACGACGAGGAGCAGCTGTCGGACGCGGCGATCACCGTACGCAACCTCCAGGCGTCCTCGCGCATCCTGATGCGCCCCGCCGACCGTATGCAGGCCTCCGCGTTCACCTGCACGCTCCCCGTCGGCCTGCTGCCGTGGGAGCACACCCTCGTTCCGTACCAGATCCGGGAGGCGCTGTGAGCAAGCGCGCTGCTGAAGGTTCCGCACGTCCCACCCGTCCCGTACGGCCGCAAGTGGCGCCCCCGCGTGGGTGGTTCGGCCCCGGCGGCGGTCAGGTCGGGCATGTCGACCCGCCCGCGCTGTGGCGGGCCACGACGGTCCAGGCGTGCGGGTTGTGGCCCTTCGCGGCGGGTTCCGGCGCCCCGATGACGGGTGTGCCGCTCGGCCAGCACCTGCACACGGGTGCCACGGTCTGCGGCGACCCCATCTCCTGGTTCACCCGTGCCCGTTACATCTCCAACCCGTCCCTGTTCATGCTGGGCATGCCGGGCCTCGGCAAGTCCACGCTGGTCAACCGCATGCTGATCGGCATGGCGGCCACGGGCATCACCCCGCTGGTCCTCGGCGACCTCAAGCCCGACTACGCCGACACCGTCCGGGCGCTCGGCGGCCAGGTGATCTCCATCGGGCGCGGGGTGGGCGGCATCAACGTCCTCGACCCGGGCGCGATGGGCGAGGCGGCGCTGCGGATCGGCGGCGAACGGGGCCGGATCCTGGCGGCGGAGGCGCACGGCCGGGTGCTGAACATGGTCGCGGCACTGATCACGATCGTCCGGGGCCGCCCGATGGACGACCACGAGCAGTCCGTCCTCTCGGCCTGCCTGCACCATCTGACGGAACGTACGAAGCCGGGCCGGGCGCCGCTCCTCCCGGACCTGCTGAAGGTCCTGGACGAGGGCCCGGACCGGGTGCGCGCGGTGACCCTCGACCGGGGCGACGTGGCGCGCTACCAGGAGGCGGTGGACCCGCTGCACCGCTCGCTGCTGGGTGTGCTGGACGGGCCGCTCGGCGACACCTTCGCCGCCGAGACCTCCACCCGGATCGACCCGGCCTCGCCCGCCGTCTGCGTCGACATCTCCCGCATCGGCGAGGCGGACACGCAGCTCACGGCGGCGGCGATGCTGGCGGCGTGGTCGGACGGCCTCGGCACGGTCGCGGCGGCCCACGCGCTCGCCGACGCGGGTCTGGCACCGCAGCGCTGGTTCTTCACGGTGCTGGACGAGTTGTGGCGCCCGCTGCGTGCCGCCTCCGGCATCGTCGAACGCATCGACGCGCTCACCCGGCTCAACCGGTCCCTCGGCCTCGGCGACGCGAAGATCACGCACACGCTGAAGGACGCGGAGGCGCTGGGCAGCGAGGCGGACCGGGCGAAGGCGCGCGGGTTCGTGGAGCGGGCCGGGATGGTGGTGTGCGCGGGGCTTCCCCGTACGGAGATGAGGGAGCTCGGGGAGATCGTCGGTCTGTCGGAGCGGGAGATCGACCTCGTGTCGTCGTGGTCGTCACCGCCGGGGTGGGCCAGCACGGGGGGCAACGAGGAGCCGCCGGGTCGTGGCCGCTTCCTGATCAAGGTGGGTGGTCGGCCCGGGATCCCGATCAAGGTGTCGATCACGGACACGGAGCGGGAACTCCACAACACGAACACGCGGTGGACTCCGACGCTGGTGAAGGGCGCCTAGTGGGGTGGGCCGGGTGGGTGCGTCGGCGGGTGCGGGTCCGGTGGGGCTTCTCGCGCAGTTCCCCGCGCCCCTAAAAGCATCAGGCCCCGCAGGCCTGAAAGCCCAAGCCCCGCGGGCCTGAAAAGCGCGGGGTGAAGCCCCCGCTCTTCAGGGGCGCGGGGAACTGCGCGACCAGCCCCCACCGGACGGACGCCTGGGGGTCCAAGGGGCGCAGCCCCTGGTGACGGGACGGGTAGGGGCGGCGGGGGCGAAGAAAAGTCCGATCAGCTGACGGGGGAACAGAGATGGCCACACGCAAGCACCAGCACACCACCACCGACGACCTACTGCCCTGGATCATCCCCGGCGCCGCCCTGCTCATCGGCACCCTCTTCCTCACCGCCTGGCTGGGCGGCACCCTCGCCGCCGCCCTCACCGGCGCCGGCTGGCACCCACCCCCCTTCACCCTGACCACCCTCAAGACCCTCGTCACGGACGGCCCCACGCCCCTGTGGCCCACGACCTCGCCCGGCACCCTCACCGCCGGCATGGGCACGGTCTTCGGCGCCACCCTCACCCTGCTCATCACCCCCGTCGTCCTCATCACCCGCCGAGGCGGAAAGCCCACCGGCCTCGCGGGCCGCCGCGAACTCGCCACCCTCCTCCCGAAGGGCGCCGCCGCCCGCGCCCGCCAACTCCGCCCGTCCCTGCCGAAGTCCGGCAGGCTCCCCGCCGACGACACGGGCAACCTCCTCGGCAACCTGGAACCCGGCGGTCCCGAACTCCGCAGCAGCTACGAGGACGTGGAGCTGGACCTGATGGCACCGAGGGCCGGCAAGTCCACCGGCATCGCCGTCCCCCGCGTCCTGCGCGCCCGCGGCAGCGTCCTGCTGACGTCCAACAAGGCGGACGTGTACAGCGTGACCCGCGCGGAACGCGAACGCGCGGGCACGGTCTGGACGTTCGACCCGCAGGGCATCGCCCACACCCCGCGCGGCCTGTGGTGGGACATGCTCGCCGACGCGGCCACCATCGAGGGCGCCCGCCGTCTGGCCGGCCACTTCGTCGGCGCGGTCAACGACGACGCCTCCAAGCGGGACTTCTGGATCTCGGCGGCCCAGAACACGCTCACCGCGCTCTTCCACGCGGCCAACCGGGGCGGACGCCAGGTCGGCGAGGTGCTGGCCTGGCTCGCGGACCCGGCCGACCGCACACCCGTCGACCTGCTGCGCGACGCGGGCATGGCGGCCCTCGCCGACCAACTCCAGGGCACCGTCCAGGGCGCGGTGGAGACCCGCGACGGCATCTACGAGACGGCCCGCCAGTGCGTGGCCTGTCTGCTCGACCCGGCGATCGCCGCCTGGGTGAGCCCGGACCCGGAGCTGCCGCAGTTCCTGCCCGAACGGCATGTGCTGTCCTGCGACACCCTCTACCTGCTCTCCAAGGACGGTGGCGGCTCGGCCGCCGGTGTCATCGCCGCCTGCGCGGACTCCGTCCTGCGCGCCGGAGTCGTGGCGGCGGAGCGGATGGGCGGCCGCCTGGACCCGCCGATGACGGCGGTACTGGACGAGGCGGCCAACGTCTGCCGGATCTCCGACCTGCCCGACCTCTACTCCCACTTCGGCTCGCGCGGCATCAACGTCGTGACCCTGCTCCAGAGTTACCGCCAGGGCAGCCGGGTGTGGGGCGAGGCGGGGATGGACGCGCTGTGGAGCGCCGCCACCGTCAAGCTGCTCGGCGCGGGCCTCGACGACGCGGACTTCGTCGAGAAGATCTCGCGGCTGGTCGGCGAGCACGACGTGTCGACGGTCAGCTACTCCCGCGGCAAGGACGTGCGTTCCCGCTCGACGTCGTACCGCCTGGAACGCATCCTGCCCGCCGACCGTATCCGCGCCCTCCCCAAGGGCACCGCCCTCCTCCTCGCCACCGGCGTCAAACCCGCGCTGGTCCGCCTCCGCCCCTGGTACGCCGAGCCCGGCGCCGACCGCATCGCGCTGGCCGCGCAGGCCGAGGTCAAGGCGATCACGGCGCGAGCCACAGAGAGGATCCTCCGATGACCACCACCGTCGAACAGCCCGGCCCGCAGCAGCCGCTGCCCGCCGTGGGCCCGCCGTTCATCCTCTACCTCGACGGCGCCGAGTACGCCGAGGAGATGCACGGCCTGGCCGTCTGGGTCGGGGACCTGCTGCTCCCGGTCTACGGCCGGGAGGTCAGCTCGCAGCAGCCCTGGTGCCCGCGCTGGTGGGAGCACCTGGAGGCGGTGGCCCGGCTGCACGCCCTGTGGCTGGCCTGGCAGGAACTCACCGACCCCACGGCGGGCCCGACGGGTCCGGCGGTGTGGCACCGCGACCACCTCGGACCCGTCCTGGCCGAACTCCGCTCCCCCGGCGGCCCGTTCGCGGGCTGCAAGGAGGGCGCCCACCGCGCGAAGCAACCGCCGACCGTGGAGCCGTACGGGACGGGGTCCTGAGCGGCGGCGGGCTCCTACCGGACCCGCCGGGCAACCCCCCTACCCTGAACCGACGCGCAGCCGATCACAAGGCGGCCACCAGCGGAAACGGACCGAAAGCGGTCGTCGTCCGCGGCCGACGGGAGAGACAACCATGGACAACCCGACCCTGGAGTACTTCGAGGACGTCGTCGACTGGCGCCACCGCCGGGCGGGGCGCGCGCACGCGCTGGTGCGGGCGGTGCGCTCCACCGTCACCGGCCGGGTGGTCGCGGTGGTGTCGGAGCTGGCGAGCAACCCCGACGACCGGGGCGTCACCGACGACTTCGGCAGCGTCGCGGACGCCGTACTGCCCGCCCTGCGACGGGCGTTCGGCGCGGAGCCGGTCGAGGTCTTCTGGATCGCCCACTTCGGGGCGTTCTCGTACCACGACCCGACCGGGCCGGAGTCCTTCACCCAGATCGTCCTCACGGCGGGCCCGGAGGGACACGTCGACGACCTGTCCGGGGACCGTACGTTCACCGCGCGGGACGTGGAGGAACTCCTGGGCCACGGGCTCGAACCCGTGCCCCAGGTGCTCGCCCGCATCGACCACGAAGCGACCCGGGGGTGAGCTGACGGATGACCGAGCGTGTGTCGGGGCGTGACGTACTGCGCCAGGCGAAGGACTTGTACGCCCGCTACCGGGACGACGTGGCCCCGACGGGACAGCGGGTGACGATCATCCGCTTCCAGCCCGCGGAGAACGATCCGCCGGAGTGGAAGGTGAAGCTGGAGGCGTCGAAGGTCTCCGCCGAGCAGAAGGTGAAGAGCTTCGAGCACCTGGGCTTCGAGGCGAACCACGTGGTGATGCCGCCCGGCACCACGCGTGCGCAGTTCGCGGCGGTGCTGGAGCAGGCGAACCAGGACGCGGCGACCCGGGCCATCATCGTGCAGTTCCCGCCGCCGGCCCACCTCCAGCCGCTCGTCCAGCGCATGGATCCCGCGAAGGACATCGACGCGCTCACCAAGGGCCGTTCCCCCTACGCCGCGTGCGCCACGGCCGAGGGCATCTGCCGGGTCGTGGAACCCTTCGCCAAGGACGACCCGGTGATCGCGGTCGTCGGCAGCAAGGGGTTCGTCGGACAGGGCGTCGTCACCACCCTGCGCGAGCAGGGCCACCGGCTGATGGAGCTCGACGCCGGGGACGACCTCCGGCGGGTACGCGACGCCGACATCGTCGTCTCCGTCACCGGCAATCCCGGCATCCTCGGCCCCGACCACCTCCGTCCCCACCACCGGCTCGTCGTCGACTCCGGGTTCGTCCCGCAGGCGGACGGCACCGTGAAGGGCGACGTCCAGCGGGCGGCGTACGACATCCCGCAGCACCTCACGCCCGTCCCCGGCGGCATCGGCCCGGTCGAGATGGCCACCCTCATGGAACGCGTCGTGCGCCGCGAGGTGGACCCGAACGCCCGGTCCTGGAAGGTCGAACCCCGCCCGTACCTGACGAAGGACCAGCTGACCGCCCAGCAGGCGCCGAAGCCGGAGGTGGCGTCGGCCGTGGCCGGGCCGAAGGCGGGCCCCGGGCAGGGGTCGGCGAGTCTCCGGTCGGCGGCCGGGCAGCGGTCGCCGACCGGTCAGGGGATCACGGGGCAGCAGGGTCCGGCGATGGGGCCGCACGGTCCCGCCTCCGGCAACCCGGTCGCGGAGGCGGCCAAGCGCCGTACGGGTGGGGCGAGCGGTGGAGCCGGCGGGCTCGGCCCCGGCCCGGCGACACCCCCCACCGGCCCGTCCGCCCCGGCCCGCCCCCACCTCCCCACCCCACCGAAGCCACCGACCCCACCCACACCGGGCGGCCCGGGCCGCTGAGGAAACGTGGAGCAGTCAGCCGACCGAAGGAGAGGGTTGGCGGGGGAGGGACGAAAGCGGAGGAGGGAGAGGGCAAGGGGGCAAGCGGGCAAGCGGGCAAGCCGAGGGACAGGCGGGGCCCGAGCTGCGAGCCAGGAACCGCGAGACGCGATGCCCGAGCAGGGAGCCGCGAGGCGCGAGGCGCGAGGCGCGAGACTCCAACCGCGCATCGCGAGGCCCGAGTCGCGAACCGCGAGATCCCCAGCGAGAGCGAGCGGCCCCACGATCCTGACCCACCCGCCAGCCCACCAGCCAGCCCACCAGCCCGAGCAGCCAACCCGCCCGAGCAGATCGAACACCCCGGAAGGTCATGGACCCGCACACCTACCAGCACCGTTGCTCACCACAGCCGCCCGGTGGCCTCGCCGGCGGTGGCCTCGCCGGCGACGGGCTCGCGGCACTCCCGGCCGTGCGGATCGCCGACGGCGTACGCACGGGTGAGTGGCGGGCCGTCGATGTCGTCGCGGCGGCGCTCGCCCGGATCGAGCGGGTCGAGCCCACGCTGCACGCGTTCATCGAGGTGTGGGCGGAGGAGGCCCTGCGGCAGGCCAGGGAGGTGGATGTGCGGGTCGCCGCGGGCGCGCGGCTGCCGTTGGCCGGGGTGCCGATCGGAGTCAAGGGGCGGGCCGGGATACGAACCGCTGTGGCTCGGGCGTTGATGGCGGCCGGGTGTGTGCCCGTGGGGGCCACCTCCGTTCCCGGGCCCGGAACTCCCTGGCAGACCTGGGGTCTCGGCGCAGGTGGACGAACCGTCAACCCCTGGTGCCCCGACCGGACTCCGGGTGGCTCCTCCGCCGGGTCGGCCGCGGCCGTTGCCACCGGACTCGTTCCCATGGCGACCGGGACCGATGGTGCCGGGTCGGTACGGATTCCGGCGGCCTGGTGCGGGGTCGTCGGGCTGAAGACCACGAACGGGCGGCTGCCTTCCGCCGACCGCACTGGCCTCGCCTCCCCCGGCATCCTCACCCGCCACGCATCGGACGCGGCGACGTATTGGCGGTGCGTGAGTGTGGTGGGCGGTGAATCAGGCATGGGCTTCGAGCCCGGGGCCGGGTTCGTCGGCGTGGTCCCGTCCTCGCCCCTCACCGCCCTCTGGTCCCCCGATCTCGGCTTCGCCGACCCCGACCCCGGTCCCGCCTCCGCCGCCCATGGTGCCGCGCTCCGGCTCGCCGACTCCGGGCTCGTACGGCTCGTACGGCCGGACGAATCCGTAAGGCTGGAGGACCCTGCGGCTGCCTGGCTCGCTCTGCGCGGTGCGGCGCGCTCCGACTCTGCGGCCGTGCGGGCGGCTCAGGCGATCCGCGCCGAGAACGACCGACGGCTCGCCGCCCTCTTCTCCGACGCCGATCTGCTGCTGACCCCCACCACACCCAACGCGCCCCACGGCCACGAAGGCCCCGGCGACCGCTACTCCACGTCCCTGACCTGGGCGTTCAACCTCAGCGGCCACCCGGCCCTGAGCATCCCGGCCGGCATCACCTCCGACGGCTGCCCGGTCGGACTTCAACTGGTGGCCCGGCATGGCGAGGAGGAGCTGTTGCTACGGGTGGCGGAAGCCGCCGAAGCCGCACACGCCTCTCCAGCCCCTCCAGCCATCCCCACCTCCACCCCCGACCCCCAGCCAGAAGCGGAGCACCCGGCATGAGATGGACCGTTCACGGTGAACGCACGCTCCACGACACCCCATGGGTCCGGCTGCGGTCGCTGGACGTCGAACGGCCCGACGGTGGCCGCGGCGACTACCACGTGGTCCGGCTGCGGGACCTTGCCGTCACCGCGGCCGTCGACGACCGGCAACGGGTCCTGATGATGTGGCGCCACCGCTTCGTCACGGACACCTGGGCCTGGGAGCTGCCCATGGGCCTGGTCGAGGACGGGGAGCGGCCGGCGGAGGCGGCGGCCCGGGAGCTGGAGGAGGAGACCGGATGGCGGCCCGGGTCGCTGCGGGAGCTGCTCTACGCGCAGCCGGCGGCCGGGATCACCGACACCCAGCACTTCGTGTACCGCACGGACGACGCCCGCCGCGTCGGCGAGCCCACGGAACAGAACGAGTCCGACCGTCTGGAGTGGATCCCCCTGACCGACGTGCCCGGTCTGATCGCCCGCCGGGAGCTTGTCAGCAGCGCCACCCTCGTCGCCGTCATGGCCCTGCTCCTGGAGCTGCCGACCCCGGACCTGGGCACACCCGCCTGAGCCCCCTCGACATTACATGCATGCACATATATTTCCTACGCATGTAGCTGCCGTACGCCAAGTGCTCAGGGGACCCCATGACCCGTCGCTTTCTCTTCGTGCTCGGCAGCAGTCGGGCCGGCGGGAATTCCGAGATGCCGGCCCGCGCGGCGGCTGAGCAGTTGCCCGACGGGGTCGAGCGGCAGTGGGTGGATCTCGTGGAGCATCCGCTGCCGGACTTCGGGGACCTGCGGCACGACAGTGACCACGTACGGCCCCAGGGCGACAACCGGGCGCTGCTGCTGGACGCCACGCTCGCGGCCACGGACATCGTGATCGCGTCGCCGCTGTACTGGTACTCCGTGTCCGCCCACGTCAAGCGCTACCTCGACCACTGGTCGGGCTGGCTGCGCACCCCGGGCGGCGACTTCAAGAAGACCATGGCCGGCCGCACCCTCTGGGGCGTCACCGCGCTCGCCCACTACGAGGAGGAGGTCGCCGAGCCCCTCATCGGGACGCTCAACCACTCCGCCGCCTACCTGGGCATGCTCCCCCACCGCCTTGAGGGCGTGGGAGGTACCCCCATCGGCGGAGTGCTCCTGGGCAACGGCATCAAGCCCGGCGACGTGCTCCGGGACACCGCCGCCCTGACCCGGGCGAAGACGTTCCCCAGCACGGAGCCGCCGTTCGCGCGCCTCCCGTACGACACGGAGGAAGAGGCCGCCGCCTGAGCCGTCGCGTCAGGCGGTGATGTCCTTCACCGTGAACCTCGCCCACGCCGCCGACCCGAACACCGCCGCGTACACGGCCTGAAGACCGAGATTGCGCTGGAGGTCGTCCCAGTAGACCGGCTCGCGCATCAGATCGGCGAAGGAGAGCCAGTAGTGGGAGAAGAAGTACGGGTGGAGGGCGTCGAGCTGGGGGATCTGGTCGAGGATCTGGACGGTGATGAGCAGCCCGACCGTGGTGGCCATGGCGGCGATGCCGCTGTTGGTGAGGGTGGAGATGAACAGCCCGAGGGCCGCGACACCGATCAGTGACGCCGCCACCGCCAGCGCGATCAGCAGGGCCCGCAGCAGGCCCTCGGCGAAACTGATCCGGGTACCGGAGATCGTGGTGAGGTCCCCGAGCGGGAACAGCAGCGCCCCGACCGCCAGTGCGGAGGCCGCGACCACCAGGGTCGCGACCAGGCAGAACGTCATGGTCGTCGCGTACTTGGTGAACAGCAGCCGGGTCCGGCCCGCGGGTGAGACCAGGAGGTAGCGGAGGGTGCCCGCGTTCGCCTCGCCCGCGATCGCGTCCCCGGCGATCACGCCGACGGCCATCGGCAGGAAGAAGGGAAGCGTCGCGGCCAGCGCCGTGAACACCAGGAACAGACCGTTGTTGGTGATCTGCGCGATGAACGCGGGCCCGCCACCACCGCCCCCGCCCTCCGGTCCGCCGCCCATCGACGACCCGTCGCCCGTCTCGATCCGCACCGCGATCCCGACGAGGATCGGCACGGCCGCGAGGACACCCAGCAGCGCGATCGTCCGCCACCGCCGGAAGGTCGTCAGCAACTCGCTGCGGAACAGTCCGAAGGTCCACAGGAGGCTGGGGGTGCGCGCGGGGGCGGTCGCCTGCGCGGCGGCCGGTGCGGTCTCCTCCGGCGGCGCGTCCGGCGCGTCCGGTGTCTCCTGCGGGGCCTGCGGCCCGGACGTGTCAGCCCGCGACATCGAAACCCTCCCCCGTGAGTGCCACGAACGCGTCCTCCAGGGAGGCGCGTTCGAGGGCGAAGCCGCGGACGCGAACGCCCGCGGTGACCAGTGCGGCGGTCAGTTCGGCGAGGTCGCGGTCGGGTGGGGGCGGTTCCGCCGTCACCCGGCCACCCGCCTCGGCCACGACCACGTCCGCGATTCCCTGCTCCTTGAGCACCCGGGCCGCGTCCGCCGTGTCGGGGGTGGTGACGACGAGACGGCCGCGTGCGCCGGCGGCCAGTTCGGTCACCGCGCCCTGGGTGATGAGCCGGCCCCGGGCCATCACGGCGGCGTGCGTGCACACCTGCTCGATCTCGTCGAGAAGGTGGGAGGAGAGGAAGACGGTGGTGCCGTCGGACGCCAACTCCCGTACCAGCGTGCGGATCTCACGCATCCCCTGCGGGTCAAGCCCGTTCGTCGGCTCGTCGAGGACGAGGAGGCGGCGCGGCTGGAGCAGGGCCGCCGCGAGGCCCAGCCGCTGCTTCATGCCGAGCGAGTACGCCTTCGCCTTCTTGCCGGCGGCGGCCGCGAGCCCCACCCGGTCGAGTGCGGCCGCGACCCGCGTACGCCGGGTGCGCGGGTCGGCGGTCGGGTCGGCGGAGTCGTAGCGGAGCAGGTTGTCTCGGCCGGAGAGGAAGCCGTAGAGGGCGGGGCCCTCGATGAGCGCGCCGACGTGCGGGAGGACGGTCCGGGTGGAGCGCGGCATGGGCCGGCCGAGGACCTGGGCCGTGCCCGAGGTCGGCTCGATCAGGCCCATCAGCATGCGGATGGTGGTGGTCTTGCCCGAGCCGTTCGGGCCGAGGAAGCCGAAGACGCTGCCGCTGGGAACCGTCAGCTCCAGGTGGTCCACGGCCACCTGTCCGCCGCGGAAGGTCTTGGTCAGCCCCTGGGTGTGGATGGCTGCGTCGCTCATGGCTCCCCTCGGGTACGGCCGGTGGGCCGGGACGGCGTACCAGCCGTCCCGGCCCACAGCCGAACGTCACTCCTGCACCGGACCGGTGCCACCGCTGCACCGCCCCGGCCCACCGAGACGGCTTCACCGCGCCGGCTTCACCGCGCCCGGCGGCTCTACTTCGCCGCGTTCGCCGCCTTCACCAGGGCGTCCTTGGTGACGGCGCCCGCGTACACCTTGCCGTCATCGGTGAAGAGGACGTTGATCAGCCGGGTCTTGAAGACCGTACCCGAGCCGAACTCGCCCTTGACCTGGTCACCGAGGGAGTTCAGGAAGCCGTCGACCCGGGCGTCGCCGGACGACTCGCCGCCGCCCGTCGCCATGCCGGCCTCGGACCCGCCGTCGATCACGGCGATCGTGCTCCAGCCCTTGCCGATCATCTTCAGCCCGTCGAGCCCGCTCGCGAACTCCTCCTCGGAACCCTCGGAGCCCTTGAGCCCCTTGCCGTCCTCGTTCTTGAACTCACCGTGCTTGCCGGGCCCCTCGAACGCGGAGTCGCCGGACCCGGACGCGTGGCTGCCCGACTTCTCGACCTCGTCCGCCTCGGTGACCTTCGCGCCCTTCGGCGGGGTGAAGTCGAACGTCGACACGCTCGGCTTGCCGAAGTCGACCTTCGTGAAGCCCGCGTCCACGACGGCCGCGCCACCGCTCGCCGGGGTGAGCGTGAACTTCAGCGGCAGCCCCGTCTTCTCGTCGACGGCGATGGAGATCGCCCCGACCGTGGAGCCGGACTGCTTCGGCTTGATGACCAGCTTGTACGCGTCCCGCCCGGCGACCTGAGCGGTCCCGTCGACGGCCACGGACGTGGTGTCGTCGACGGCCTTCAGGGCCTCCTCGGCGAGCTGCTGGGGCGTGGCGGGTACGTCCTCGGCGGTGTCCGGGGCGTCCTTGCCGCCCTTGCCCGCGCGGTCCTCGCCCTCGCCCTTCGGGCCGGCGTCGGTCGCGTGGTAGACCTCGTTCGAGGCGCTGTCGTACGCCCACAGGTCGTCGCCGTTGTGGATGACGCTGTACTCGGCCGCCTCGTCCAGCAGCGACAGCTTCTGCTTGTCGGGTCCGTCGGCGGCGATCCGCAACGTGTGGGTGCCGGTTGCGAGTTCGAGCAGCTTGGAGGACGGGTCGGCGGAGGAACCGCCGTCGCCGCCGGGGGCGCCCTGCGACCCCAGGCTGTCCGCCAGGCCGCCCAGGTCGGGCAGGCCCAGATCCGTGGTGATCTTCACCGTGCCGGACACCTGCTGCACGTCGGACGCGGCGATCTTCTCGATGAGTTCCTGCGCGCTGATCTTCGGCAGATCGGGGTCACCGGAGCCGGCGAAGGCCGGGACGAGCCCGATGGTCGCGGCCGCCACGCCCAGCACGGTGACCGGGACGACGTACCGTGCGGCCTTGCGTCGCCGTGCCGAGCGCGCCTCCTCGGCCTCGGCCGCGAGCACGGCCGCGTCGCCGGACCGGGTGCTGTCGTCGGTTTCGTACGGTGCCATGTGTGCCTTACCTCCGTCGTCGGCGGCGGCGTCTGCTCTCAGCCGCCATTCTCACCCGAATCGGTGAGGAGTGGTGATACCCATCTGACCAAATCGGCCAGAGGGAATCGTCAGACTCGGGACTCAACTCCACGTACTGCTACGGGATGACATGGCGGACCGTCAGGGATGACATGACGAGGCGGCACCTCCCCACGACCCGTAGGGGACGCCGCCGACGACCGGCCTCGGACGGAGACGACGAAGCCGGGGCGAGGACGATCGGGCACGGTGATGTCCGGGCACGGTAACGTCCGGGCCGACGACGATCCGGCGCGGTGGCTGTCCGGCGCGGGGGCTTTCCCCGGCCCGGGGGGTGTCCCCGGCGCGGGCGGCTGTCCGGCGCGGGGCCCGTACGGCCAGGACCCGTCCGGCGCGAGGACGATCGGGCGCAAGGACGATCGGCCCAGGGGGTGTCCCCGGCGCGGGCGGCTGTCCGGCGCGGGGCCCGTACGGCGCCGGTGGCTGTCCGCGCAGGACCCCTCCCGCGCCGTGGCTGTCCGGCGCAGGAACCGTCCCGCGCGGTGGCTAGCCGGCGCGGTGCACCACGGCGTCGCACAGCTCCACCAGCGCCGCCTTCGCGTCGCAGTCCGGGAGGGGGGCCAGCACGGCGCGGGCCTCTTCCGCGTAGCGGATCGTGTCGCGGCGGGCCTGCTCCAGCGCGGGGTGGACGCGGAGCCGGGCCAGGGCCTCGGCGTGGCGGGCGTCGTCGGTGAGGTCGGAGTCGAGCAGCTCGCACAGGGCGATGTCGTCCGCCAGCCCCAGCCGGCCCGCCCGCTCGCGCAGCCGCAGCACCGGCATGGTCGGCACGCCCTCACGGAGGTCCGTGCCGGGGGTCTTGCCGGACTCGTGGGAGTCGGAGGCGATGTCGAGGACGTCGTCGGCGAGTTGGAAGGCGACGCCGAGCCGCTCCCCGTACTGGGTGAGGATGTCGACCACGGTCTCGTCGGCCCCGGCCATCAGCGCGCCGAGCCGTCCGGCGACCGCGACCAGCGAGCCGGTCTTGCCGCCGAGCACGTCGAGGTAGTGGTCGATCGGGTCGCGGCCGTCGCGCGGCCCGGCGGTCTCCAGGATCTGCCCGGTGACCAGCCGCTCGAAGGCCTCGGCCTGGATGCGGACGGCGTCGGGGCCGAGGTCGGCGAGGACATGGGAGGCGCGGGCGAAGAGGAAGTCGCCGGTGAGGACGGCGAGGGAGTTGTCCCAGCGGGCGTTGGCGCTCGGCACGCCCCGGCGCACCTCGGCCTCGTCCATCACGTCGTCGTGGTACAGCGTGGCGAGATGGGTCAGCTCGACCACGACCGCCGAGGGCACGACGCCCGGCGCGTAGGGGTCGCCGAACTGCGCCGCGAGCATCACCAGCAGGGGGCGGAACCGTTTGCCGCCCGCGCGCAGCAGGTGCTGGGCGGCCTCCTGAATGAAGGGGACCTCGCTCTTGGTCGCCTCCAGCAGACCCTCCTCGACGGCCGCCATTCCGGCCTGGACATCGGCTTCGAGAGCCTGGTCCCGCGCGCTCAGCCCAAACGGCTCGACGACGGTCACGAGGGTTCTCCTGTCTGCTGACGTCTACTGACGATCACACGGTCGCACGGTCGGTCTGGTTCGCTCTCACGGGCGATGACACAGTTTGTCGATCTGTCGCTGCCATCACCCGAGTCAGCGTATCCGGTCACCTTTCGATCACCACGAGCGCCCACGGGTCGACGCGCGTACGGCACCCGCGCGAGGCCCGCCCCGGGTACCCGCTCCACCGCGGGAGACCCCCACCGGCATGCGGCGACCCCCGCGGACACCCGAAGACCCTCACGGACACCCGAACTCCCTCGGATTCGCCCGCGAACACACAGCCCGACTTGACCGATTTGCCGCATAGCCAGCACTTCACCCCACTCCTCCCGTGAGTTGAGTCACCAGCCCCGCTCGGCGCAACCGTCCACCACCGCGCCGACTTTCCCTTTGCGGTAGGCAAGTTGACCCGGGAACACGCATCGGAAATAGCCGCCGAATCACACCAAACTCAAGGTCAACTAGACCTACCGGCCAAACCGGGACTTGTTCCGATCGTGTGCTCTCGCATACGTTCACACCCCGTCCGGACGGACCGCCGAATCCTGCCGCCGCCCGGACTCCCCACCCATCACCACTCATCCACGCACGGCAGGAGCGGGGGACCCAGGTAAGCGCCGGTCCGGCATTTCCCCCATCGGACCGGCTAGGGGTGAAGCCACGCGCAGTAGGCCCAGCGGACGCGGCACGCACAGCGACCGCCGGGACGGCGCGCGTGGCCGGGCATCTCCAGCCCGAACCCGACAGCTCACCCCGCAGGCGACGGAGAGGAATCCGCCATGCCCGCACGAGGCAAACACCGCCGCCCCAGAAGCAACGCGTTCACCCGTGGCGTGCTCGCCGCCGGAACGGGCGGGGCCGCCCTGGCCCTCCCGCTCACGGTCGCCACGACCGCGAGCGCCGCCACCCCGGCCCAGGCCGTCGGCTCCGTCCAGTCGGCGCCGCAGTCCGCACCGGCCGCAACGCAGCCCAAGTCCGCGACCTACACCGTCGTCTCCGGCGACACACTCTCTTCCATCGCCCGGAAGCACGCCGTCAAGGGCGGCTGGCAGCGGCTCTACAAGGACAACCGCGCCGCCGTCGGCGACAACCCGGCCCTGATCCATCCGGGTCTGAAGCTGAAGGTGAACGGGACGAAGGCCTCCACGGCGAAGAAGGCGTCGACGGCCTCGAAGACCGCCAAGGCCACGCAGGCGTCGGTCAAGACCTACCCGGACAACCTCGACGGCTGGATCCGCGAGTCGCTGGACATCATGGCGCAAAAGGGAATTCCCGGGTCGTACAACGGGATCCACCGCAACATCATGCGCGAGTCGTCGGGCAACCCGCTGGCGATCAACAACTGGGACTCCAACGCGGCCAAGGGCACCCCGTCGAAGGGCCTGCTCCAGGTCATCGACCCGACCTTCGCCGCCTACCACGTGTCCGGCACTCCGTACGACCCGTACGACCCGGTCGCGAACATCACGGCGGCCTGCAACTACGCCGCCGACCGGTACGGCTCGATCGACAACGTGTTCGGTCCGTACTGAGCCCTCACCAGCTCCGCACTCGTTCCCCTGGGCCGGCGGGCCCAGGGGAACGCCCTGTCTCAGCGGAACAGCCTGTCCAGCACCACCGCGATCCCGTCGTCCTCGTTGGAGAGGGTCACCTCGTCGGCGACGGCCTTGAGCTCGGGGTGGGCGTTGGCCATGGCGACGCCGTGCGCGGCCCAGTCGAACATCGGGATGTCGTTGGGCATGTCCCCGAAGGCGATGGTCGCGTCCGGGGTCAGCCCGAGATGGTCGGCGGCCAGCGCGAGCCCCGTCGCCTTGGTGATGCCGCATGGCTGGAGTTCGACGGTGCCGGGCCCCGACATCGTGACCGTCGCCAGCGAGCCGACCGCCATCCGCGCCGCCGAGGCCAACTCGTCGTCCGACAGGTAGGGATGGCGCAGCAGCACCTTGCTGATCGGCTCGCACCACAGGTCGTCCCGGCGCGGCACCCGCAGCGCCGGCAGCGTGGGGTGCGGCATGAGGTAGCCGGGCTCGATCAGGGTGAGGCCGTCGACACCGTCCTGGTCGACGGCCGCGTACACCTGTCCGACCTCCGCCTCGATCTTGCCGAGCGCGGTCTCGGCGAGTTCCCTGTCCAGGGTGACCGACCAGAGCAGCCGGTCCGCGCCGGGGTCGTACAACTGCGCGCCCTGTCCGCACACCGCGAGCCCCCTGCTGCCGAGGTCGTCGAAGAGGGGGCGCACTCTGGGCGCCGGCCGTCCCGTCACCACGAGGTGCTGGGCACCGGCCTCCGTGGCCCGCGCCAGCGCGGCGAGGGACTGGTCGGAGAGCGTGTCGTCACTGCGCAGGAGGGTTCCGTCCAGGTCAGTGGCGATGAGTGAATATGCGGTGGGAGCGGCCATGATCAGAGAATACGGATGCAACGCCCCATCGGTTCGACCCGAACCGGACGACGTACGCCACCCCGACCGGCCGCAACGCCCTGACGCCCCCTGAGGTCAACCCCCTTTGCCCGAACGGGGGTTCAGGGGGATTGGATGGGCACGCGGCCCTTGAGATGGCCGCAGGCCTCGAACGGGGCGCGGGGAACTGCGCGAGAAGCCTCACCAAACCCGCACCCCGCGACGCACCGCCCCCCACCCGAGGTCGTCCCGGAACCCCCACCCGAGCTCACCCCGGAACCCTCACCCGTGAGCCGCCGCCAAATGCCGAGCCAACCGAGGCGAGGCGAACTCGGTCCCGCACACGAACCGCATCACCGGCCCGTACGACGCCGCCGCCGGCAACCCCGTGAAGTACAGCCCCGGGATCGACGACCGGAACCCCGCCCCCAGCACCGGCGTCCCCCGGCTCACCCCCAGCTCCGTACGGAGCTCGTGCCCGAGGAACCCCATCGCCCCGAGGTCAACCCGGTACCCCGTCGCCGCGATGACATGATCCGCGCCCAGCTCCGCCGTACGACCGTCGTGCCCGCGCGCCACGAGGACCGGGCGCCCCTCGATGACGCCGGCCCGCACGACCCGGTCCACCTCCCGCACCTCCACGCGCCCCTCGAACCGGTCCCGCAGCCACCACGCGCCCAGCGGCCCGAGCACCCGCCGGACCAGGTAGTGCCGGCCGGCGGCGGGCAGGTACCGGTAGGGGTGCGGGTAGTAGCTGAGCGCCCACAGCGACCAGGCCCGCCCGAACGGCGACTCGGGGCGCAGCCTCGGCTGCCGCCACGGGGGCGCGCCGAAGGCCACGGCGCCGTGCCCGCGCGCCACCACCTGGACCCGCGCGCCGGCCTCGGCCGCCAGGACCGACGTCTCCAGGGCGGACTGCCCCGCGCCCACGACGATCAGTTCCCGGTCCTTGAACCTGCTCAGGTCGGCGTGCTGGGAGCTGTGCGAGACGGGCCCCGTGGGGGTGGGGCCGTCCACGGCCGCGCCCGCCAGCTCGGTCGGCAGGTGCGCCAGCCCGAACAGCCCGCTCGCCACGACGACGGCCCGCGCGGTGAACGACTCCCCCGAGTCCAGCTTCAGTTCGAAGCCGCCGCTCTCGCTCCGGTCCACCGAGACCACGCGCACCCGTTCCAGGTCGGGCACGAGCCGCTGCTGGAACCACTCGCCGTAGGAGATGAACGTCTCGACGGGGATGATGTCCTCGTCCGTCACCAGCCGCCGGATCCCCGCCGCGTCGCAGTAGTCGGCCAGGGTGTGGCCGTGCTGCGGCGCGTCGATGCTCGACGCGGCCGGCGTGGACTTCAGCAGCATCCCGGCGGGCATGTTGTCCCGCCAGCTCACCATGGGTTCACCGAAGACACGGACGGGAATACCGCGCGCCCGCAGATGCGCGGCGGTGGACAGACCGAACGGGCCGGCACCGATGACTGCTACCGGTTGAATCACGAAGTCCCTCCCCAGGACGCCTCATGCCTACTTCGTGTGGTCACGCACATGCCCACGTGCGCCGACGGCCCAGGGCCCTACGAGCCAGGTCGGACACGGCCTAGGGGCGCACACGGGCGTTGCCGAGGCGGTTGGCCCGCCACAGCTGGTAGAGATGCTTCGCGCCCGGTCGTACGAAGCGCGCGAGCATCGTGAGGAACGGCAGCGGGTCGTCACCCGCGAGCCATGCCAGCTCGGTCCCGCTCGCGCGCGGCGGCGCGTGCGGGGTCGTGTAGCCGCTGCGCCGGTAGGCGAGCAGGGCCGCCAGATCGATGTTCTCCACGATGTACCGGCGCCCGGCGAGCTGTTCCCCCTCCGGGACCGGGCGCCCGGTCAGATCGAGGTGCATGGCGCGGACGACGTCGATCCCGGCCTCGTTCTCGAACAGCCGGAACTGCGCGCCCATCCGCGGGTTGAAGTCCAGCAGCTTGTACCGCCCGTCCCGCCGGTCGAACCGCAGATCGAGGTCGATGACGCCGGAGAACCCGATCTGCTTGATGAACCGGGCGGCGATGTCCGCGAGTTCGGGGTTGTCGACGACGTACGCGTTCGCCGTCATCCCCGCGTGCGGCGGCCACGACCGCACCTTGACCCCGGTGAACATCGCGAGCGGGGTGGAGTCCGCGTCGAAGTAGGCGTGCACGATCCAGTCCTCGGCGTCCTCCCGGGGCAGGTACTCCTGGAGGATCACCCCGGGCCGGTCGCCCCAGTCGCGGGCCAGCCGCAGCAGACACTCCCGGTCGGCGATGCGGGTCGTCCCGTTGACCGCGGGCTGCCTGCGCCGCTCGAACGCCTCCCGGTTCTTGGCCACCACGGGGAAGCGGGCCCGCTGCGCGAAGCGCTCCACGTCCTCGTACGACTGCGGGAACGAGCTCGCGGGGCTGGCGATGCCGTGCTCCACGCAGAGTTCGTGCAACCCCTGTTTGCTGGCGAGGCGGCGCGGGAGCCCGGCGTCGACGCGGGGGAAGAGGAAGCGGGTCGCGAGCTCCTCCTGGTGCTCGGCGATGAGCACGGCGGCTTCCTCGTCGGTGGGGACGAGCACGGTGGGCCGCCCTATTCGCCGGCCGATGCGCAGCAGCCCGTCGACCAGCCACCCGGGCTCCTCCGTCCCGGTGGTCGGCCACACGAAAGCGCGTCGCAGATGGCGTGAGACGGCGGCCGGTGTGTACCGGTCCTCCGTGATCGCGTACATCGGCACCCCGAGCCGGCCCAGGCTGCGGATGGCTCCGACACCGCCGTGGTGCAGCGGATAGTCGCCGAGCTTCACGACGAGTCCCGGAACGTCTCGGTCCGCCTGTACCGGCGCACCCCAAGTGCCCATGGCCACGGGTCCCCCCACGTGTCCCCCCTACCGGACCCGGACCCACCCCGTCCGTGTCCCCCAGAGGACGCTAAGCCGGAACCTTTCCTTCCGACCCTCCCCTATCAGGACATTGCGAACTCTTTAGACACTCCCCGATCTTGGCACCGCCCCGTAACGTGATCCGCGACCAGAGGTACGACGGAACGCACGAGAGCGAGGCAGCACCCGATGCCCCCCTTCGATGTCCCCGACGCGGTCCCCGAGGGTCACCCGTTCGACGTCCCCGAGGGTCACCCCTTCGGTCCGCACAACCTTCCCTACGGCGTCTTCTCCCTCGGCACGTCCGACGCCCCCTCGGCCTACGCCGGGACCGCCGGCACCCGTACCGTCGGTGTCCGGCTCGGCGACCACGTCCTCGACGCCGCCGCGGCGGCGCACTCCCTCGGCTCCCCGTACGCCGCGCTGCTGGCGCACCCCACGCTGAACCCCCTGCTGGCGGCGGGGCGCACGGCCTGGTCGGACCTGCGCCGGGCGCTCACGGCGTGGCTGACGGTGCCCTCGCACCGCGAGACGATCGCGCCGCACTTCCACGCGCTGTCCTCGGTGACACTGCACCTGCCGTTCGAGGTGGCCGACTACGTCGACTTCTACGCCTCCGAGAACCACGCCCGGAACGTGGGGCGGATCTTCCGTCCCGACGCGCCCGACCCGCTGACGCCCAACTGGAAGCACCTGCCCATCGGTTACCACGGCCGGTCCGGCACGGTCGTCGTGTCCGGCACAGAGGTGGTGCGGCCGGCCGGACAGCGCAAGGCGCCGACCGATCCGGCGCCGGTGTTCGGACCGTCGGTGCGGCTGGACATCGAGGCGGAGGTCGGCTTCGTGGTGGGGTCGCCCTCGGAGCGGGGTCGGCCGGTGGGGCTGGGGGACTTCCGCGACCACGTCTTCGGGATGTGCCTCCTCAACGACTGGTCGGCACGCGACCTCCAGGCCTGGGAGTACGTGCCGCTCGGGCCGTTCCTGGGTAAGTCGTTCGCCACGTCGGTCTCGGCCTGGATCACGCCGCTGGAGGCGCTGGAGGAGGCGCGGGTGGCGCCGCCGGAGCGCACGCACCCGCTGCTGCCCTACCTGGACGACGCCGCGCCGGACATCGATCCCGGCGGGTACGACCTGCGGATCAGCGTCGCGATCAACGGACATGTCGTCTCGGAGCCGCCCTTCGCCACGATGTACTGGACGGCCGCGCAGCAGCTGGCCCACATGACGGTGAACGGCGCCTCGCTGCGCACGGGCGACCTGTACGGCTCCGGCACGGTCAGCGGGGCCGACCCCGGCCAGCGGGGCTCGCTGCTGGAACTCACCTGGAACGGACGCGATCCGCTCGACCTCCCGACCGGCAGGCGCACGTTCCTGGAGGACGGCGACGAGGTGACCCTCACGGCGTGGGCCCCGGGCCCGAACGGCACGAAGGTGGGGCTGGGCGAGGTCAGGGGGAGGGTGGTGGCAGCCCGGGAGTAGACGGGTCGTCCCCGCCACCGGTCGACAGATCCCGCACCCGCGTGGCCGGTCGTGCTGGCGATGCGGTTCTGCCCGCCGCGACTCAGATCACGCGGAACAGGTCCGCCGCGGCGTGGACGTCCGTGAGGTCCTCAATGGAACGGAGGTTGTCGCACAGGGCGTCCAGGACCGAGTCGGAGCCGGCGACCCGTGGGGCGCCTATCGCCACGCCGAAGACACGGAAGCCCAGGAAATGCTTGGCCTCGTTCCAGGAACGCATCCACTCCGGGGTGACACCGCAGTCGTCGTCGGTGAGCATCACGATGTCCCCGCGGGCGCGGCCCGCGTCGTCGAACTCCTCCCTCAGCAGCTCACCCGCGGCCGACAGCGGAGTCTGGTAGCTGGTGCCGCCACCCAGGAAGGTCTCCGCGAAATCGATGACCCGGGCCGTGTCCGCGGGCTGGTCCCCGGGGAAGCGGAAGACCTGGATCTTGTCGGCGGCGGAGAACAGGATGCCGACGAAGTCCCGCCCCGCGTGCCGGGCCTGGTCCAGCAGGGCCAGGGCACAGGCCTTGGCCCACGCCTCCCGGGTGACACCGCCGGGCCCCGCCTCGTACATGGAGTGCGAGGTGTCGACGCACGCGATGACGGCCCCCTTGCCGGTCGCCTGCTCCCCCTGGCTGTCGTAGAGCATCAGCTCCCCGGCGGTGTACCGCGCGGCGAACACCGCACGCAGCTCGGGCAGTCCGAGGTTGGCCAGCTCGGAGGGGATGACCCGGGACAGGTCGTCGCCGAGAGTGACGCCGACCAGTTCGCCGACGGCGTTCTCCACCTTGCGGGCGCGCTCGCCGTCGGCCATCTGCCGGAAACGGCCGATCAGTTCGGCCCACTCCGCGAGGCGGCCGGTCCGCAGCCGTTCGGCGAGTCGGGCCCGCTCGTCGAACCGCATCCGCTCCAGCTCCCCGGAGCCGACACCCCACGCCCGCATCAGCGCGGCCTCCTGCCGCACGGTCTCGGCGGCCCGCGCCACCGCGTTCCGTGCGGCCGTACGGATACCGGGCGCCGCCGTCGCGACGGCCCGCTCGGCGTCCAGTGCGGCCTGCCGAGCCGTGGCTTCGGCGTTCTCGGCGCCCTCGATCGCCCGCCGTACGGCGTCGGCGGCCGGAGCACGCACGGTGCCGTCCTCCTCGGCCACGCCCGCCGCCCGCCGGAGTTCCTCGCCCACGGCGGTCGCCGCGGCCTCGGCCGCCGCCCGGGCCCTGCTCGCCTGCTCGGCCCGCTCCCGGGCGTCCCAGGTGTGGTCCAGCATCCGACGCAACGCCTCGGCCTGGGCGAGGACGGCCATGGCTGCGGCGTAGGGATCCCCGGCCGTCTCCCGGTGCAGTTCGGTGAACTCCGGTGACTCCACCAGCGAGGTGATCACCTGGTGGTTGACCAGCCGGGCGGGCACCATCTCCGCACGCTCACGCAGCTTCGGCCGGACTTTGTACGCGGCCAGGAACACATCACTGAGGAGGTCGGAGACGCCTTCACGGTCGGCGGTCCGGTCCTGCTCGGCGGTCCGGTCGTAGTCGACGGTGTGGCCGTGGTTCCCGCCGTCGTGCCAGTTCAGCTCCGCGGCCAGTTCGCGCAGACCGGCCGACTGCTCGTAGGTGTCATGCCAGGCGATCCGGTCGAACCGGTCCCCGACCACGGCGCCCGTGTACCGCTCGGCCCCGGCGGCCGACAGCCCCACCCACTCCCCGGCCCGGCCCGCCAACTCGTCCAGCCTGCTCGATGCCACGTCCGTATCCACATCCACATCCACGGTTGTCCCCCTCCTCTCCCTGATGTCAGAGCCTCGCCTGCACCGTGCTCGCGTCCACGCCGAGGGCCTCGGTGAGGACGCGGGCGCGGACGGCCCGCTGGCGGCCGGTGACACGGTCGATGACGGTGGTGGAGCGGCCGGCGCTCATCGCCTCTTCGCGCAGTTGCTCCAGCCGCTTCCCCGCCGTGGCCAGCTTGTTGTGGGCCTTCTTGATGACCCATTCGCTCAGTGCCTCGCGGGACTGCCCTGCCATGGCGTCGAGTTGGGCCTCCAGTTCGTCCATGGCGTCGGCCAGGTCGAGCGCCTCCCTGGCGTCGGGGTTGACCAGGTGCAGCACCTCGCGCTCGACGGTGGGGCGTTCGGCCGGGGAGTCCCACAGCACATGGGTCAGGATCGACAGGTCCATCTCGGCGACCGCCGGGCGGCCGTCGAGGTACGCGGACGCCTGGAGCAGGCCCACCGCCTGCCGCCAACGGCGGTCGGAGGCGATGAGTTCCCGGCGCCGCAGTGCGGCTCGCAGGGTGCACACCGCGTCCACGATGCCGTCGGGCACCTCCACGGCCGGGACATCCTCGGTGACGGCCTGCCGCAGCGCGGTCAGCTCGACGGTGGTCCGTGTCGGTGGCTTCGGGCGGCGGACTGCGGAGCGGACCAGCGCGGCGAAGTTCGAGGGGTCTTCCAGATAGCGGACCTCGATCCGCACCAGCAGCCGGTCGTAGATCGCTGCGGAGTCCTCTCCCGTGGGCAGTTCGTTGCTGGCCGTGATGGCCCCGATCAGGGGGCAGCGGATCGGCTCGCCGCCGTTCTCGGGGTGGTAGATCCGCTCGTTGAGATAGCCCAGGGTCTCGTTGAGCGCGGCCGTGGAGCATTTGAAGATCTCGTCGATGAAGGCGACATGCGCGGTCGTCGCGCGGCCTTCGTACACCTGGCGGTACTCGCCCCGGGTCAGCGCGGCGACGTCGATGGGGCCGAACATCCTGGTCGGCGCGGTGAACTTCGACAGCAGGATCTCCCAGTACGCCGCCCCGTCGAACCTGGCGGTGAGTTCCCTGGCCATCTCGGACTTCGCCGTGCCGGGCGGCCCGAGCAGCAGCGAGTGCTGCCCGGCCAGCAGGGTCACCACGAGCGTGCGCACCACGTCGGCCCGCTCGTAGAAGCGGTCCGCCAGCTCCCCGGTGATCGTCCGCAGCCTCTGTGCCGTGTCCTGCGCCTCCATGGTCCGGCCCCCTCCCCTCACCGCCGGGTCGCGTGTCCCCTACGCCCAGTCGTCGAACTCGGGCTCCGGCTCATCGTCCGGCCAGTCGAAGACGTCCGCCTCCGTGGAGGCGCCGCGCGCCGTGCCCCGCGCCCCGCCGGAGGCGACGGCCGACGCCCCGTCCGCGGCCCCTGCCCCACTTCCGCTCGTGCCTCCGGACCCAGCCGCGCCCCCGCTCCCAGCCCCGGCCATGGCCCCTGCCCCGGCTGTGGTTCCGGTTCCGGCGCCGTCCAGCGAGGCCAGCACCCCCAACACGCCCTCCCCGTACGTCGCCAGCTTCTTCTCGCCGATTCCGCTGATCGTGCCGAGTTCGGCGACGGACCCGGGCGCGGTGGCCGCGATCTCGCGGAGGGTGGCGTCGTGGAAGATGACGTAGGCGGGGACGCCCTGTTCACGGGCCTGTTCGGCGCGCCAGGCGCGGAGGGCCTCGAAGACGGGGATCAGGTCGTCCGACAGCTCGACGGCCGCCGCCTTGGCCTTGCGCTCGCCCCGGCCGGAGCCTGAGCCACCTGAACCGCCGCCCGACGCCGCCCGCGAGGTCACCGGCTTCTTCGGTTCCTTGCGCAGCGGCACGTCCCGCTCGCGCCGCAGCACCGCTCCGCTCTCCTCGGTGAGCACGAGCGTGCCGTACTCGCCCTCGACCGCGAGGAGCCCCTGGGCGAGCAACTGCCGTACGACGCCCCGCCATTCGCCCTCGGCCAATTCCTCGCCGATGCCGAAGACGGAGAGCTGGTCGTGGTCGAACTGGATGACCTTCGCGGTCCGCCGCCCCAGCAGGATGTCGACGATCTGCACGGCGCCGAACTTCTGCCCCCGCTCGCGCTGGAGCCGCACCACCGTGGAGAGCACCTTCTGCGCGGCGACGGTGCCGTCCCAGGTCTCCGGCGGTACAAGGCAGGTGTCACAGTTGCCGCAGCCCGCGGCCTGGGGTTCCTGGCCGAAATACTGCAGGAGCTGGCCTCGCCGGCACTGCGCGGTCTCGCAGAGCGCCAGCGTGGCGTCGAGGTGACTGGCGGCCCGGCGGCGGAACGCCTCGTCGCCCTCGCTGCCCTGGATCATCTTGCGCTGCTGTATGACGTCGTTGAGGCCGTACGCCATCCAGGCCGTGGACGGCAGTCCGTCACGGCCGGCGCGGCCGGTCTCCTGGTAGTAGCCCTCGACGGACTTCGGCAGGTCCAGGTGGGCGACGAACCGTACGTCGGGTTTGTCGATGCCCATGCCGAAGGCGATCGTGGCGACGACCACGAGCCCTTCCTCACGCAGGAACCTCGACTGGTGTGCCGCGCGGGTGCCCGCGTCGAGGCCCGCGTGGTACGGCACCGCCTCCACGCCGTTCTTGCTGAGGAACTCGGCGGTCCGCTCGACGGAGTTGCGGGAGAGGCAGTAGACGATGCCGGCGTCGCCCGGGTGTTCCTGGCGCAGGAAGGACAGGAGCTGCTTCTTCGGGTCGGCCTTGGGCACGATGCGGTACTGGATGTTGGGCCGGTCGAAGCTGGCCTCGAAGTGCCTGGCCCGGGGCATGTCCAGCCGCTCGGTGATCTCGCGGTGCGTGGCGCGGGTGGCGGTGGCGGTGAGCGCGATGCGCGGCACGTCGGGCCAGCGCCGGCCCAGGAGGGAGAGGGAGAGGTAGTCGGGCCGGAAGTCGTGGCCCCACTGGGAGACGCAGTGTGCCTCGTCGATCGCGAAGACGGAGATCTTGCCGCGGCCGAGCAGATCGAGGGTGGCGTCGAGCCGCAGGCGCTCCGGCGCGAGGTAGAGGAGATCCAGCTCGCCCGCGAGGAACTCGGCCTCGACCACGCGCCGCTCGTCGAAGTCCTGGGTGGAGTTGATGAACCCGGCGCGCACGCCGAGGGCCCGCAGGGCGTCCACCTGGTCCTGCATGAGCGCGATCAGCGGGGAGACCACGATGCCCGTGCCGGGCCTGACCAGGGACGGGATCTGGTAGCACAGGGACTTTCCGCCGCCGGTCGGCATGAGGACGACGGCGTCGCCGCCCGCGACCACGTGCTCGATGATCGCTTCCTGCTCGCCCCGGAAGGCGTCGTATCCGAAGACCCGGTGGAGCACGGCCAGCGCCTCGCTGTCCGTCCCGGTCGTCCTGTCCTCGTCCGCCATCACACTCGTCCCGCCCGTCCCGATCATGGCCCGTCCCCCGCGCCCTTGCGTCCTGTGCCGTCCGTGCTTCCTCCAGCCCTTGCCACCATAGGCGCCCGCACCGACAGCCTCAGAGTTATCCACAGGCTCCACCCGTGCGGGCCGTATCCGACCGCGCCACCGCTCGCTCATACGTACGACAGCGACGGGCCCGGTCCCCGTGGAGGAGACCAGGCCCGTCGTACGAGCCGTGGCCGAGCGCGTCCATGCCGTGACGGAGCGCGCCCAGCCGGGGGCGGAGCCTCAGCGCACGAACACTCCCGCCTGCCCCGCCAGGTCCAGGAAGTACTGCGGTGCGACGCCGAGCACCAGGGTGACGGCGACGCCGACCGCGATCGCGGTCATGGTCAGCGGCGACGGCACGGCGACCGTCGGCCCCTCGGGGCGGGGCTCGCTGAAGAACATGAGCACGATGACGCGGATGTAGAAGAACGCGGCGATGGCCGAGGAGATCACACCGACCACGACGATCGCGCCCGCGCCGCCTTCGGCCGCCGCCTTGAACACGGCGAACTTGCCCGCGAACCCGGAGGTCAGCGGAATGCCCGCGAAGGCCAGCAGGAAGACCGCGAACACGGCCGCCACCAGCGGTGACCTGCGGCCGAGCCCGGCCCACTTGGACAGGTGCGTGGCCTCGCCGCCCGCGTCGCGCACCAGCGTCACCACGGCGAACGCGCCGATGGTCACGAAGGAGTAGGCGCCCAGATAGAACAGCACGGACGAGACGCCGTCGGGCGAGGCCGCGATGACACCGGCGAGGATGAAGCCGGCGTGCGCGATCGACGAATAGGCGAGCAGGCGCTTGATGTCGGTCTGGGTGATGGCCACGATCGCGCCGGCCAGCATGGTGACGATGGCGACGGCCCACATGACCGGCCGCCAGTCCCAGCGCAGGCCGGGCAGGACGACGTACAGCAGTCGCAGCAGCGCGCCGAAGGCGGCCACCTTGGTCGCGGCGGCCATGAAGCCGGTGACCGGGGTGGGGGCGCCCTGGTAGACGTCCGGGGTCCACATGTGGAACGGCACCGCGCCGACCTTGAACAGCAGGCCCATGACGAGCATCGCGGCACCGATGAGCAGCAGCGCGTCGTTGCCCATGGTGCCGGCGAGGGCGGGGTTGATGTCGCCGATGGTGCCGTCGACGACCTGGGCGATCGTCGCGTACTTCACCGAGCCCGCGTAGCCGTAGAGCAGGGCGATGCCGAAGAGGGTGAAGGCGGAGGCGAAGGCGCCGAGGAGGAAGTACTTGACCGCGGCCTCCTGGGACATGAGCCGCTTGCGGCGGGCCACGGCGCACAGCAGGTAGAGCGGGAGGGAGAAGACCTCCAGGGCGATGAAGAGGGTCAGCAGGTCGTTGGCCGCCGGGAAGATCAGCATGCCGCCGATCGCGAAGAGCAGCAGCGGGAAGACCTCGGTGGTGGTGAACCCGGCCTTGACGGCGGCCTTCTCGCTGTCGCTGCCGGGCACGGAGGCGGCCTGTGCGGCGAAGGAGTCGACCTTGTTGCCGTGGGTCTCGGGGTCGAGGCGGCGTTCGGCGAAGGTGAAGACGCCGAGGATGCCGGCGAGGAGGATCGTGCCCTGGAGGAACAGGGCCGGTCCGTCCACGGCGATGGCGCCCATGGCCGCGATGCCGGCCTTCGTGGTGCCGTATCCACCCGCCGCGAGGGCGACGACCGCGGCGAAGGAGGCCGTGAGGGCGACCACGGAGACGAACACCTGCACGTAGTAGCGGGACTTGCGTGGCACGAAGGCCTCGATCAGGATCCCGATGATCGCCGCGCCGATGACGATCAGGGTGGGCGACAGTTGCCCGTATTCGATCTTCGGCGCGTCGATCTTGGTGATCGGGTCGGCCGCGGTTGTCCACAGGCTGTGGACGGCTGATGCGCTCACTTGGCCGCCTCCACCTCGGGCTGGGGGTCCTTCTTCTGGACGTCGGACATGGTGTGCTCGACCGCCGGGTTGACGATGTCGGTGAGGGGCTTCGGGAAGACACCCAGGAAGATCAGCAGCGCCACCAGCGGGGCGACGACCACGAGCTCGCGCACCCTCAGGTCGGGCATCCCCTCGACCTCGGCCTTCACCGGGCCCGTCATCGTCCGCTGGTAGAGGACGAGGGTGTAGAGCGCGGCGAGGACGATGCCGACGGTGGCGATGATCCCGACCACCGGGTAGCGCGCGAACGTGCCGACCAGGACGAGGAACTCACTGACGAACGGGGCGAGTCCGGGCAGCGACAGCGTCGCGAGACCGCCGATCAGGAAGGTACCGGCGAGCACCGGCGCGACCTTCTGCACCCCGCCGTAGTCGGCGATGAGCCGGGAGCCGCGCCGGGAGATCAGGAATCCGGCGACCAGCATCAGGGCGGCGGTCGAGATGCCGTGGTTGACCATGTAGAGCGTCGCGCCGGACTGACCCTGGCTGGTCATCGCGAAGATGCCGAGGATGATGAAGCCGAAGTGCGAGATCGACGCGTACGCCACCAGCCGCTTGATGTCGCGCTGGCCGACGGCGAGCAGCGCCCCGTAGATGATGCTGATCAGCGCGAGGACGAGGATCGCGGGCGTCGCCCAGGTGCTGGCCTCGGGGAAGAGTCCGAGGCAGAAGCGGAGCATCGCGAAGGTGCCGACCTTGTCGACGACGGCCGTGATGAGGACGGCGACCGGGGCGGTGGACTCCTGCATGGCATTGGGCAGCCAGGTGTGCAGCGGCCACAGCGGCGCCTTCACCGCGAACGCGAAAAAGAAGCCGAGGAACAGCCACCGTTCGGTGGTGGTCGCCATCTCCAGCGTGCCGTTGGCACGGGCCTCGGCGATCTCCGGGAGCGAGAAGTTCCCGGCGACCACATACAGGCCGATGACCGCGGCCAGCATGATCAGACCGCCGACCAGGTTGTAGAGGAGGAACTTCACGGCGGCGTACGAGCGTTGCGTGGCCGCCGTCTCCTCTCCGTGCTCGTGGGCACGGTCCCCGAAGCCGCCGATGAGGAAGTACATCGGGATGAGCATGGCTTCGAAGAAGATGTAGAAGAGGAAGACGTCGGTGGCCTCGAAGGAGATGATCACCATCGCCTCGACGGCCAGGATCAGGGCGAAGAAGCCCTGGGTCGGCCGCCACCGCTTGCTGCCGGTCTCCAGCGGGTCGGCGTCGTGCCAGCCCGCGAGGATGATGAACGGGATCAGCAGGGCGGTGAGCCCGATCAGCGCCACCGCGATGCCGTCGACGCCCAGTTCGTAGCGCACCCCGAAGTCCGCGATCCAGGCGTGGGACTCGGTGAGCTGGTACCGGTCGCCGCCGGGGTCGAAGCGGACCGCGACGATCGCGGCGAGCACCAGCGTGCCCAGCGAGACGATCAGCGCCAGCAGTTTCGCGGCGTTGCGCCGCTGGGCCGGGACGGCGGCCGTGGCGATCGCCCCGAGGGCCGGGAGCGCCGCCGTCGCTGTCAGCAGAGGAAAGGACATCGGTATCAGACCGCCCTCATCAGCAGGGTCGCGGCGATGAGGATCGCAGCGCCGCCGAACATCGAGACCGCGTACGACCGGGCATAGCCGTTCTGGATCCGGCGCAGCCGCCCGGAGAGGCCGCCCATCGAGGCCGCCGTGCCGTTGACGACGCCGTCGACCAGGGTGTGGTCGACGTAGACGAGGGAGCGCGTGAGGTGCTCTCCGCCGCGGACGAGGACGACGTGGTTGAAGTCGTCCTGGAGAAGGTCGCGCCGGGCGGCCCGGGTGAGCAGCGATCCGCGCGGGGCGACGACGGGGACGGGCTTGCGCCCGTACTGGAGCCAGGCGAGGCCGACACCGATGACCATCACGGCGACCGTGGAGATCGTCACCGTCAGGGCGCTGATCGGCGGGTGGCCGTGCTTGTGGCCGGTGACGGGCTCCAGCCAGTGGATGAACCGGTCGCCGATGCTGAAGTAGGCACCGCCGAAGACCGATCCGACGGCCAGGACGATCATGGGGATCGTCATGACCCTGGGCGACTCGTGCGGGTGCGGTTCGTGGCCGTGCTCGTCGGGCTGCCAGCGCTTCTCGCCGAAGAACGTCATCAGCATCACGCGCGTCATGTAGAAGGCGGTGATGGCCGCGCCCAGCAGGGCCACGCCGCCGAGGATCCAGCCCTCGGTGCCGCCCTTGGCGAAGGCCGCCTCGATGATCTTGTCCTTGGAGAAGAAGCCGGACAGACCGGGGAAGCCGATGATGGCGAGGTAGCCGAGGCCGAAGGTGACGAAGGTGACCGGCATGTACTTCCTGAGGCCGCCGTACTTGCGCATGTCGACCTCGTCGTTCATGCCGTGCATGACCGAACCGGCGCCGAGGAAGAGACCGGCCTTGAAGAAGCCGTGTGTCACCAGGTGCATGATCGCGAAGACGTAGCCGATGGGGCCGAGGCCCGCGGCCAGCACCATGTACCCGATCTGCGACATCGTCGAGCCGGCGAGGGCCTTCTTGATGTCGTCCTTCGCGCAACCGACGATCGCACCGAAGAGGAGCGTGACCGCACCCACGACGGTGGTGACGAGCTGTGCGTCCGGGGCGGCGTTGAAGATGTTCGCGGAGCGGACGATCAGGTAGACACCGGCGGTGACCATGGTCGCGGCGTGGATGAGGGCGGAGACCGGGGTCGGGCCCTCCATCGCGTCCCCGAGCCAGGACTGCAGCGGCACCTGGGCGGACTTGCCGCACGCGGCGAGCAGCAGCATGAGGGCGATCGCGGTGAGCGTGCCCTCGCTGCTCTCGCCGACGGAGCCCAGGACCGGCCCGAAGGCGAAGGTCCCGAAGGTGGTGAACATCAGCATGATGGCGATGGACAGCCCGACGTCGCCGACGCGGTTGACCAGGAAGGCCTTCTTCGCGGCGGTGGCGGCGCTGGGCTTGTGCTGCCAGAAGCCGATCAGCAGGTAGGAGGCGAGGCCGACGCCCTCCCAGCCGACGTACAGCAGCAGGTAGTTGTCGGCGAGGACCAGCAGCAGCATCGCCGCGAGGAACAGGTTCAGATAGCCGAAGAAGCGGCGTCGGCGCTCGTCATGCTCCATGTACCCGATGGAGTAGACGTGGATGAGCGAGCCGACTCCGGTGATCAGCAGCACGAACGTCATCGACAGCTGGTCGAGCTGGAAGGCGACGTCGGCCTGGAAGCCCTCGACGGGGATCCAGCTGAACAGGTGCTGACCGATCTCACGGTGTTCGGCGTCCTTGCCGAGCATGTCGGCGAAGAGGACCACACCGACGACGAAGGAGGCGGCGGCGAGGGCCGTGCCGATCCAGTGGCCGACGGCGTCGAGGCGCCGGCCGCCGCACAGCAGGACGGCGGCTCCGAGCAGGGGCGCCGCGACCAGCAGCGCAATCAGGTTCTCCACGATTCTTCCGACCCCTTACAGCTTCATCAGGCTGGCGTCGTCGACCGAGGCCGAGTGGCGGGACCGGAAGAGCGACACGATGATCGCGAGTCCGACCACGACCTCCGCGGCGGCGACGACCATCGTGAAGAAGGCGATGATCTGGCCGTCGAGATTGCCGTGCATACGGGCGAAGGCGACCAGGGCGAGGTTGCAGGCGTTGAGCATCAGCTCGACGCACATGAACACCACGATCGCGTTCCGCCTGATCAGGACGCCGGTGGCGCCGATCGTGAACAGCAGGGCGGCGAGATACAGGTAGTTGACGGGATTCACTTCGATGCCTCCCCGCTGTTGCCGCCGTTCGCGCCATGGCCGCTGTTGGTGCGCTCCAGGCGGTCCTCGGCGCGCTGCTCCAGGGCCTTGAGGTCGTTGAGTGCCTCGGTCGACACGTCGCGGATCTGGCCCCGGTCCCGCAGGGTCTTGCTGACGGTCAGCTCGGACGTGGTGCCGTCGGGCAACAGGCCCGGAACGTCGACCGCGTTGTGCCGGGCGTAGACGCCGGGGGCCGGCAGCGGCGGCAGGTGCTTGCCCTCGCGTACCCGCTGTTCGGCCAGCTCGCGCTGGGTCTTGGCGCGCTCGGTGCGCTCTCGGTGGGTGAGGACCATGGCGCCGACGGCGGCCGTGATGAGCAGGGCGCCGGTGAGTTCGAAGGCGAACACGTAGTCGGTGAAGATCAGGGCCGCGAGGCCCTCCACGTTGCCGCCGGCGTTCGCCGTGCCGAGGCCGTTGAACTCCGACAGCGAGGCGTTGCCGATGCCCGCGATCAGCAGGATGCCGAAGCCGGCGCCGCACAGGAGGGCCAGCCAGCGCTGGCCCTTGATGGTCTCCTTCAGGGAGTCCGCCGCGGTGACACCGACGAGCATGACCACGAAGAGGAACAGCATCATGATCGCGCCGGTGTAGACGACGATCTGCACGACGCCGAGGAAGTAGGCGCCGTTGGCGAGGTAGAACACCGCCAGGATCACCATCGTGCCGGCGAGGCAGAGGGCGCTGTGCACGGCCTTCTTCATGAAGACGGTGCACAGGGCGCCGATCACCGCGATCGTACCGAGCACCCAGAACTGGAACGCCTCACCGGTGGAGGTGGTGTAGGCCGCGAGCGCGCTCATACGTCCACCTCCTCGTCTTCCGGCTTCTCACCCTTGGAGACGGCGACCTGGCGCACCGTGCCGGGCGCGGCCTCGGTGACCAGGCCCCGGTAGTAGTCCTGCTCGTCGGTGCCCGGAAAGATCGAGTGGGGCGAGTCGACCATGCCCTCCTCAAGGCCGGCGAGCAGCTGCTCCTTGGTGTAGATGAGGTTGGCGCGGCTGGAGTCGGCCAGCTCGAACTCGTTGGTCATCGTGAGCGCGCGCGTGGGGCACGCCTCGATGCACAGGCCGCACAGGATGCAGCGGGCGTAGTTGATCTGGTAGACGCGGCCGTACCGCTCGCCCGGGGAGTAGCGCTCCTCGTCCGTGTTGTCGGCGCCCTCGACGTAGATGGCGTCGGCGGGACACGCCCAGGCGCACAGTTCGCAGCCGACGCACTTCTCCAGGCCGTCCGGATGGCGGTTGAGCTGGTGCCTGCCGTGGAACCGCGGGGCCGTGGTCTTCGGCTGCTCCGGATACTGCTCGGTCAGCCGCTTCTTGAACATGGCCTTGAAGGTCACGCCGAAGCCGGCGACGGGGTTCTGGAACCCCTGCTTGTTCTCTTTCGGCTCCTCAGCCATCGGACGCCTCCCTCCCATTCGAAGATCCGTCACTCTCAGTATCGGACCCACCACTGACAATCAGCTCCCGCTCCCGGCGCGGGCGCCTGCGCGGCACCGGCGGGAGGGTCTGTCCGGGCAGGGGCGGTACGGGGAACCCGCCGGCCATCGGGTCGAAGCCGGCCGGTTCGGCGGGCTGGTCCTGTGCCTCGCGCCGGTCGCGGAACATGTCGGCGACGACGGACAGCAGGAACAGGACGATGACGGCGCCGGCGACGTACAGCGCGATCTCGGCGAAGTCGTAGTTCTCGTTCCGGAGGGTCCGTACGGTCGCGACGAGCATCAGCCAGACCACGGAGACCGGCAGGAGGACCTTCCAGCCGAGCTTCATCAGCTGGTCGTAGCGGACGCGCGGGAGGGTGCCGCGCAGCCAGATGAAGAAGAACAGCAGCAGCTGCACCTTCACCACGAACCAGAGCATCGGCCACCAGCCGTGGTTGGCGCCCTCCCAGAAGGTGCTGATGGGGTAGGGGGCCCGCCAGCCGCCGAGGAACAGCGTCACCGACACGGCGGAGACGGTCACCATGTTGACGTACTCGGCGAGCATGAACATCGCGAACTTGATCGACGAGTACTCGGTGTTGAAGCCGCCGACCAGGTCGCCTTCGGACTCCGGCATGTCCAGGGGGGCGCGGTTGGTCTCACCGACCATGGTCACGATGTAGATCACGAAGGAGACCGGCAGCAGCACGATGTACCAGCGGTCCTGCTGCGCCTCCACGATCGCGGAGGTCGACATCGACCCCGAGTAGAGGAAGACGGAGGCGAACGCGGCACCCATGGCGATCTCGTACGAGATCATCTGCGCGCAGGCACGGAGACCACCCAGCAGCGGGTAGGTGGAGCCGGAGCTCCAGCCCGCCAGGACGATGCCGTAGATGCCGACCGAGGCGACGGCGAGGATGTAGAGCATCGCGATCGGCAGGTCGGTGAGCTGCATCGTGGTGCGCTGACCGAAGATCGAGATCTCGTTGCCGGCGGGTCCGAAGGGGATCACCGCGATCGCCATGAAGGCCGGGATGGCCGCGACGATCGGCGCGAGGACGTAGACGACCTTGTCCGCGCGTTTGACGATGACGTCTTCCTTGAGCATCAGCTTGATGCCGTCGGCGAGCGACTGGAGCATGCCCCAGGGGCCGTGCCGGTTGGGGCCGATGCGCAGCTGCATCCAGGCGACGACCTTGCGCTCCCACACGATGGAGAACAGCACGGTGATCATCAGGAAGGCGAAGCAGAACACCGCCTTGACGACGACCAGCCACCAGGGGTCGCGGCCGAACATCGAGAGGTCTTCCGCGGCGAGGTACATCGGGCTCACGCCTCCACCTCCTCGGGGGCCTCGGCGGCGAGCGTCGCGGGGCCGATACGGACGAGTGCACCGGGCAGCGCCCCGGTGTCGGAGGCGACGCCCGAGCCGGTGGAGTTCAGCGGCAGCCAGACGACGCGGTCGGGCATCTCGGCGATCAGCAGCGGCAGTTCGACGACCCCGGCGGGGCCGCTGACCGCGAGGAGGTCGCCGTTCTTGACGCCCGTCTCGGCGGCCGTGGCGGCCGACACGCGCGCGTGGGCGGCGTGCCGGGTCCCGGCGAGCGCCTCGTCGCCGTCCTGGAGGCGGCCCTGGTCGAGCAGCAGCCGGTGTCCTGCGAGGACGGCCTCCCCGGCGGCCGGGCGGGGCAGCGCGGCCCCGACCTCCACCGGCTCGTTGGCCCGTGCCCCCTCCCAGGCCCCGAGGCGGTCCAGCTCCGCGCGCGTGGTGCGCAGGTCCGGCAGCCCGAGGTGGACGTCCATGGCGTCGGCCAGCATCTGCAGGACGCGCCCGTCGGTGGGTGCCACCCGGCGGGTCATCTGGTCGGGCTTCAGCGCGGCTTCGAACATCCGCACCCGGCCCTCCCAGTTGACGAAGGTGCCCGCCTTCTCGGCGACGGCGGCGACCGGGAGGACGACGTCCGCGCGGTCGGTGACCTCGCTGGGCCGCAGTTCCAGTGACACCAGGAAGCCCACCGCGGAGAGCGCCTCGCGCGCGCGTGCCGGGTCGGGCAGATCGCCGACTTCCACACCCGCCACCACCAGGGCCCCGAGCTCTCCGGTGGCGGCGGCCTCGACGATCTGCCCGGTGTCCCGGCCGTAGCGCGCGGGGAGTTCGGCGACGCCCCAGGCGGCGGCGACCTCCTCCCGCGCGCGCGGGTCTGTGGCCGGGCGCCCGCCCGGCAGCGCCGACGGCAGCGCGCCCGCCTCGACGGCGGCGCGCTCCCCGGCCCGGCGCGGGATCCACACCAGCTTCGCGCCGGTCAGCGACGCGGCGCGGACGGCGGCGGTGAGCCCGCCCGCGACGCCCGCGAGACGCTCCCCGACGACGATCACGGCGCCCTCGGTACGCAGCGCCTCGGCGGCCCTGGTGCCGTCGTCGTCGAGGCCGAAGCCGCTCGCGAGGGCGTCCAGCCACTCGGTCTCGGTGCCGGGCGCGGCGGGCAGCAGCGTGCCGCCGGCCTTCTCCAGGCCCCGGGTGGCGTGCGTGGCCAGCGAGAACACCCGCTGCTTGTGCTTGCGCCAGGCCTTGCGCAGCCGCAGGAAGACGCCGGGCGCCTCCTCCTCGGCCTCGAACCCGACCAGCAGGACGGCGGGCGCCTTCTCCAGCGAGGTGTACGTGACGCCCGTGCCGTCGAGGTCGCGTCCGCGTCCGGCGACCCGGGCGGCCAGGAAGTCGGCCTCCTCGCCGCTGTGCACGCGCGCGCGGAAGTCGATGTCGTTGGTGTCGAGGGCCACGCGCGCGAACTTGCTGTACGCGTAGGCGTCCTCGACGGTGAGCCGGCCGCCGGTCAGGACACCGGCCCTGCCGCGCGCGGCGAGCAGCCCCCGGGCGGCGGCCTCCAGGGCCTCCGGCCAGGACGCGGGTTCCAGGACGCCCTCGGCGTTGCGGACGAGCGGGGTGGTGAGCCGGTCGGGTCGCTGCGCGTACCGGAACGCGAAGCGGCCCTTGTCGCAGATCCACTCCTCGTTGACCTCGGGGTCGTCGGCCGCGAGGCGGCGCATGACCTTGCCGCGCCGGTGGTCGGTGCGGGTGGCGCAGCCGCCGGAGCAGTGCTCGCAGACGGACGGCGAGGAGACCAGGTCGAAGGGGCGGGAGCGGAATCGGTACGCCGCCGAGGTCAGCGCGCCGACGGGGCAGATCTGGATGGTGTTGCCGGAGAAGTACGACTCGAAGGGGTCGCCCTCGCCGGTGCCGACCTGCTGCAGCGCGCCCCGCTCGATCAGCTCGATCATCGGGTCGCCGGCGACCTGGTTGGAGAACCGGGTGCAGCGGGCGCACAGCACGCACCGCTCACGGTCGAGCAGGACCTGTGTGGAGATCGGGACGGGCTTCTCGTACGTCCGCTTGCGGCCCTCGAAGCGGGACTCGGAGTGGCCGTGCGACATAGCCTGGTTCTGCAGCGGGCACTCGCCGCCCTTGTCGCAGACGGGGCAGTCCAGCGGGTGGTTGATGAGCAGGAGCTCCATCACACCCTTCTGGGCCTTCTCCGCGACCGGGGAGGTGAGGTGAGTCCTGACGACCATCCCGTCCGTACAGGTGATCGTGCAGGACGCCATGGGCTTGCGCTGGCCCTCGACCTCGACGATGCACTGGCGGCAGGCGCCGGCCGGGTCGAGGAGGGGGTGGTCGCAGAAGCGGGGGATCTCGATGCCGAGCTGTTCGGCGGCCCGGATGACCAGGGTGCCCTTGGGCACGCTGAGTTCGACGCCGTCGATGGTCAGCGAGACGAGATCTTCCGGCGGGACCGCCGCCTCCCCGCTCCCGGAGGGAGCGCCGGTGGTCACGGTCATGCGTTCACCTCCGCGTGCTTGTCCTTGTCGGCCCAGGCCGTCGACCTGGCCGGGTCGAAGGGGCAGCCCCGGCCCGTGATGTGGTCCTCGTACTCCGCGCGGAAGTACTTGAGTGAGGAGAAGATCGGCGAGGCGGCGCCGTCGCCGAGGGCGCAGAAGGACTTGCCGTTGATGTTGTCGGCGATGTCGTTCAGCTTGTCGAGGTCGCTCATGACGCCCTTGCCGGCCTCGATGTCACGCAGCAACTGGACCAGCCAGTAGGTGCCTTCGCGGCAGGGGGTGCACTTGCCGCAGGACTCGTGGGCGTAGAACTCGGTCCAGCGGGTGACGGCCCGGACGACGCAGGTGGTCTCGTCGAAGCACTGGAGAGCCTTGGTGCCGAGCATGGAACCCGCGGCGCCCACTCCCTCGTAGTCGAGGGGGACGTCGAGGTGCTCGTCGGTGAACATCGGGGTGGAGGAGCCGCCCGGCGTCCAGAACTTGAGGCGGTGTCCGGGCCTCATGCCGCCGCTCATCTCCAGGAGTTGGCGGAGCGTGATGCCGAGCGGGGCCTCGTACTGGCCGGGGGAGGCGACATGGCCGCTGAGCGAGTAGAGCGTGAAGCCGGGGGACTTCTCGCTGCCCATCGACCTGAACCATTCCTTGCCCCTGTGCAGGATGGCGGGAACCGACGCGATCGATTCGACGTTGTTCACGACAGTCGGGCACGCGTAGAGGCCCTCGACAGCCGGGAAGGGAGGACGCAGCCGCGGTTGACCACGGCGGCCTTCGAGCGAGTCGAGCAGCGCGGTCTCCTCACCGCAGATGTACGCGCCGGCGCCCGCGTGCACGGTGATGTCGAGGTCGAGTCCGCTGCCCAGGATGTTCTCGCCGAGGAGACCCGCCTCGTAGGCCTCGCGGACGGCCTCGTGCAACCGCCGCAGAACGGGGACGACTTCACCCCGCAGATAGATGAAGGCGTGCGAGGACCGAATGGCGTAGCACGCGATGATCATGCCCTCGATGAGGCTGTGCGGGTTCGCGAAGAGGAGCGGAATGTCCTTGCACGTTCCGGGCTCCGACTCGTCGGCGTTGACAACGAGATAGTGCGGTTTTCCATCGCCTTGGGGAATGAACTGCCATTTCATCCCGGTCGGGAACCCCGCGCCGCCACGGCCGCGCAGTCCCGACTCCTTGACGTACGCGATGACGTCGTCCGGTGTCATGGCCAGCGCCTTGCGCAGTCCCTCGTAGCCGTCGTGCCTGCGGTAGACGTCGAGCGTCCAGGGCCTGTCCTCGTCCCAGAAGGACGACAGCACCGGTGCGAGCAGCTTCTCCGGGCTGCTGCCCTTGATCTCGGGTGCCAACGTCATCACTCCCCCTCCTCGGCGGCGGGCCCTGCCGGGTGGGCCGGGTCGGAGGCCGATGTCTCCTGTGGCGCGTCGTGCGAGCTGAGGTGTTCGGTCGGCGACGGCTCGTGCACCTTGCGGTCCTGCGGCTCGTCGTGCGGACCGCCGTCCCGCGGGTGGACCACGCGCGCGGCTCCGGCCTCTCCCCTGGCCAGGCGGAGGCCGACCAACGACGCGGGGCCCGCGCCGCCGCTCGCCTCGACGGCACCGGGCCGCTCGTCGGGGAAGCCGGCGAGGATCCGCGCGGTGTCCTTGAAGGTGCACAGCGGCGCCCCGCGCGTGGGCCGGACCTCGGCTCCCTCGCGCAGGTCGTCGACGAGTCGCTTGGCGCTGTCGACGGTCTGGTTGTCGAAGAACTCCCAGTTGACCATCACGACCGGGGCGAAGTCGCAGGCCGCGTTGCACTCGATGTGCTCCAGGGTGACCTTGCCGTCGTCGGTGGTCCCCCCGTTGCCGACGCCCAGGTGCTCCTGCAGCGCCTCGAAGATCGCGTCGCCGCCCATCACCGCGCACAGGGTGTTGGTGCAGACGCCCACCTGGTAGTCGCCGGAGGGGCCCCGCCGGTACATGGAGTAGAAGGTGGCGACGGCGGTGACCTCGGCCGTGGTCAGGCCGAGCACCTCGGCGCAGAACCGCATGCCGGTGCGGGTGACATGGCCCTCCTCCGACTGCACGAGGTGCAGCAGCGGCAGCAGGGCGGACCGGGAGTCCGGGTAGCGGGCGACGACGGCGGCCGCGTCCCGCTCCAGCCGGGCCCGAACGTCGTCCGGGTAGTCGGGCGCGGGCAGTTGGGGCATGCCCAGGCTGACGCCCTCGGGGGTGGTGGTCACCGGTCGACGCCTCCCATCACGGGGTCGATGGACGCGACGGCGACGATGACGTCGGCGACCTGGCCGCCCTCGCACATCGCCGCCATGGCCTGCAGGTTGGTGAAGGACGGGTCGCGGAAGTGGACCCGGAAGGGGCGGGTGCCTCCGTCGGAGACGGCGTGCACCCCGAGTTCGCCCTTGGGCGACTCGACGGCCGCGTAGGCCTGTCCCGGCGGGACGCGGAAGCCCTCGGTCACCAGCTTGAAGTGGTGGATCAGGGCCTCCATGGAGGTGCCCATGATCTTCTTGATGTGGTCCAGGGAGTTGCCGAGTCCGTCCGGTCCCAGGGCGAGCTGCGCGGGCCAGGCGATCTTCTTGTCGGCGACCATGACCGGGCCGGGCTGCAGCCGGTCCAGGCACTGCTCGACGATCCTGAGGGACTGGCGCATCTCTTCGAGGCGGATCAGGAAGCGGCCGTAGGAGTCGCAGCTGTCGGCGGTCGGGACGTCGAAGTCGTACGTCTCGTAGCCGCAGTACGGCTGGGCCTTGCGCAGGTCGTGCGGGAGGCCGGCGGAGCGCAGGATCGGTCCGGTGGCGCCTAGGGCCATGCAGCCGGACAGGTCGAGGTAGCCGACGTCCTGCATACGGGCCTTGAAGATGGGGTTCCCGGTGGCGAGCTTGTCGTACTCGGGCAGGTTCTTCTGCATCTTCTTCACGAACTCGCGGATCTGATCCACCGCGCCGGGCGGCAGGTCCTGGGCGAGTCCGCCGGGCCGGATGTACGCGTGGTTCATGCGCAGGCCGGTGATCAGCTCGTAGATGTCGAGAATGAGTTCACGATCACGGAAGCCGTAGATCATGATCGTGGTGGCGCCCAGCTCCATGCCGCCGGTGGCGATGCACACCAGGTGGGAGGAGAGCCGGTTCAGCTCCATCAGGAGCACCCGGATGATCGTGGCGCGGTCGGGGATCTGGTCCTCGATGCCGAGGAGCTTCTCCACGGCGAGGCAGTACGCCGTCTCGTTGAAGAACGGCGTCAGGTAGTCCATGCGCGTCACGAACGTGGTGCCCTGGGTCCACGTGCGGTATTCGAGGTTCTTCTCGATGCCGGTGTGGAGGTAGCCGATGCCGCAGCGGGCCTCGGTGACGGTCTCGCCGTCGATCTCCAGGATCAGCCGGAGCACACCGTGGGTGGACGGGTGCTGGGGGCCCATGTTGACGATGATGCGCTCGTCGTCGGACCTGGCCGCGGTCTCGGCGACCTCGTCCCAGTCGCCGCCGGTGACCGTGTAGACGGTGCCCTCGGTGGTCTCGCGCGCCGAGGCGGCGGACTCCGCCGATGCGTGCTGCGTGCTCATGAGTACGACCTCCGCTGGTCCGGAGCCGGGATCTGGGCGCCCTTGTACTCGACGGGGATGCCGCCGAGGGGGTAGTCCTTGCGCTGCGGGAAGCCCTGCCAGTCGTCCGGCATCATGATCCGCGTCAGCGCGGGGTGGCCGTCGAAGACGATGCCGAAGAAGTCGTACGCCTCGCGCTCGTGCCAGTCGTTGGTCGGGTAGACGGGGACGAGCGACGGGATGTGCGGGTCGGCGTCCGGGGCGGAGACCTCCAGGCGGATCAGCCGGTTGTGGGTGATCGAGCGCAGGTGGTAGACGGCGTGCAGCTCGCGGCCCTTGTCGCCGGGGTAGTGGACGCCCGAGACGCCGGTGCACAGCTCGAAGCGGAGGGCCGGGTCGTCGCGGAGGGTGCGGGCGACGGTCGGCAGGTGCTCGCGCTCGATGTGGAAGGTGAGCTCGCCCCGGTCGACGACGGTCCTGTCGATCACGTTCTCGGGGACGAGGCCCTGTTCCTCCAGGGCGCCCTCCAGCTCGTCGGCGACCTCGTCGAACCAGCCGCCGTAGGGGCGGACGGCCTCCCCGGGGAGCCGGATGGAGCGCACCAGGCCGCCGTAGCCGGAGGTGTCGCCGCCGTTGTTCGCGCCGAACATGCCGCGCTGGACGCGGATCTCCTCGCCGCCGTCGCCGCGCTGGCCGGGGAGGTTGGAGGCGGCGAGGTCCTTCTCCGGGTTCACCCCGTTCGAGCCGCCGGTGCCGTTCGCATCGTTATTGCCGTTCGCGTCGCTCATCGCAGCAGCCCCTTCATCTCGATGGTGGGGAGTGCCTTGAGCGCGGCTTCCTCGGCCTCGCGGGCCGCTTCCTCCGCGTTCACGCCGAGCTTGGACGTCTGGATCTTCTGGTGGAGCTTGAGGATCGCGTCCATCAGCATCTCGGGCCGTGGCGGGCAGCCCGGGAGATAGATGTCGACCGGGACGATGTGGTCGACGCCCTGGACGATCGCGTAGTTGTTGAACATGCCGCCGGACGACGCGCAGACCCCCATGGAGATCACCCACTTGGGATTCGGCATCTGGTCGTAGACCTGCCGCAGCACCGGCGCCATCTTCTGGCTGACCCGGCCGGCCACGATCATCAGGTCCGCCTGCCGCGGCGAGCCGCGGAAGACCTCCATGCCGAAGCGCGCCAGGTCGTAGCGCCCCGCGCCCGTGGTCATCATCTCGATGGCACAACAGGCGAGGCCGAAGGTGGCGGGGAAGACGGATGCCTTGCGTACCCAGCCCGCGGCCTGCTCGACGGTGGTCAGCAGGAAACCGCTCGGCAGTTTTTCTTCGAGTCCCATGGTCTAAAGGCCCCTCAGTCCCATTCCAGGCCGCCGCGGCGCCAGACGTACGCGTAGGCGACGAAGACGGTGAGCACGAAGAGCAGCATCTCCACGAGCCCGAAAACACCCAGGGCGTCGAAGGTGACGGCCCAGGGGTAGAGGAAGACGATCTCGATGTCGAAGACGATGAAGAGCATCGCCGTCAGGTAGTACTTGATGGGGAAACGCCCGCCGCCGGCCGGCGTGGGGGTGGGCTCGATCCCGCACTCGTAGGCCTCTAGCTTGGCCCGGTTGTAACGCTTCGGGCCGATCAGCGTGGCCATGATCACGGAGAAGATCGCAAAGCCTGCCCCGAGGGCTCCCAGTACGAGGATGGGCGCATAGGCGTTCACCGCTCCTCGCTCCTCTCAGTCGGCACTGACTGCTGGCGGATTGCGTCGGCCCTGCTCTCCGCCCCACCGGCCACACGAGCCCCGTCCGTCTCGACGAAGATCGCGAACATGTGAAGCAGGTCACAAGCCCAACTGCCCCGCATCCTATGCCTGCCGGTCTGTGATCTGCGACACGGGTGCAGCACCGAGTTTGTGATCTCCACCACCTGACGAAGGATCATGAAGTCGGATGAGCGTCGATCTTCATACACGAAGCGCCAGACTGATCACCACAAGTGACATTTTCGCTCGTTACCGCTGGTCACGCAGGGCGTCTCCATATCAAGAGAGTTCCGCTGCATGCAAATTGGTGTTGGACCGGGCCGCTTGATAGAGCCCGCGTTCACACCCCGGAGGGAGGTCCGATGACAGATGTGGACACGTGCACGCGTTCACGAGCGCCACAAGGGCGCCCTCCCGCGCGGGACGCCCCGGGAACGGGTGACCGTTCCGTGACCTGCGCCACATCGGACTGAGATCGAATCAACGGACCTTGGCCACTCGCTGCGATCAGTGGTAAGCGCAGGGCAATTCGGGCGTAATCACGAAAGCGCATGATCAAAGGCCTGTTCGACCATGTCCGCTATGCCCGTTACGGCGTCAATAAAGAGTGACGCGCGACGAATTCAGCGCCTCCATTGAACAACTGTGGCGCAGCACACGTTTCTTGTAGGTATGGAGGAGTCGCTGGTACCGCTTGTACCCATGTCCCACACCGCTCACATACGCAGCCACCGGAAACCCCGCCGCAACGCGTCCTCGATCGCGATGCGCGCCGGAGTCGCCGGCGGCGTTCTCAGCACCGTGGCAGTGGCCGGCGCGTCCACGTCGGCCTTCGCGGCGGAGCCGGTGACGCAGACGCTCGAACTGCCCACCCTCACGGCCGACCTGGCCACGCAGGCCGCGCAGTCCGCGGACGCCACGAAGGTGATGGCGGCCGAGTACCAGCTGCAGGCCGAGCGTGACGCCGCCGCCCAGGAGGCGGCCAAGCAGGCCGACAAGGACCTCGCCAAGGCGAAGAAGGAAGAGGCCCGCAAGAAGGCCGCCGAGGAGGCCGAGCGCAAGGCCGCCGCCGAGCGCGCCTCGCGCGACACCGAGCGGGCCACCCTCTCGACCAACTCGGCGTCGACGACGACCACGACGGCGTCGGCCTCCGGCAGCGTCGGCACGGTCATCAGCTTCCTGAAGGCCCAGCTCGGCGACGCCTACGTGCTGGGTGCCACGGGCCCCAACGCGTGGGACTGCTCCTCGCTCGTGCAGGCCGCCTTCAAGCAGGTCGGCGTGGACCTCCCCCGGGTCTCGCAGGACCAGTCGATGCAGGGCACCGAGGTCTCGCTGTCGAACCTCCAGGTGGGCGACATCCTGTACTGGGGCGCGAAGGGCTCGGCCTACCACGTGGGTGTCTACGTCGGTAACGGCCAGTACCTCGACGCGGCGAACCCCTCCAAGGGCGTCGTCATCCAGGACCTCTCCGGCTACCCGGCGACGGGTGCGGTGCGCGTGCTCTGACCCGCGCGGTCGCCCAGGGCGTTTTCGAAGGGCCGCTCTCCCCGTGGGGGACAGCGGCCCTCGGGCTGCCCGCACAAAGGCCACAGGCGCCCCACAGGGCGCCTGTCGTCCCGCACTTGTGGTGTACCGCACCCCGGGGCGGCAGTGAGCCTCTCAGGGGCGTACAGCGCGTTCGGCCGGCCACGGGGCACTCCGTGGCCGGCCGAACACGGTCATACGCGGCGGTACGGGGCATACACCCCGGGGCGGGTCACGCCTTCGGGGCCACCTTGCTCAGGCCGTTGATGATGCGGTCCATCGCGTCGCCGCCGGTGGGGTCGGTGAGGTTCGCCAGCATCTTCAGGGTGAACTTCATCAGCAGCGGATGGGTCAGGCCCCGCTGGGTGGCGAGCTTCATGATCTTCGGGTTGCCGATGAGCTTCACGAAGGCGCGGCCCATCGTGTAGTAGCCGCCGAAGGTGTCCTTGAGGACCTGCGGGTAGCGCTGGAGGGCGAGTTCACGCTGCCCGGGGGTGGCGCGGGCGTGGGCCTGGACGATGACCTCGGCGGCGATCTGGCCGGATTCCATCGCGTAGGCGATGCCCTCGCCGTTGAACGGGTTCACCATGCCGCCGGCGTCGCCGACCAGCAGCAGGCCCTTGGTGTAGTGGGGTTGGCGGTTGAAGGCCATCGGGAGGGCGGCGCCGCGGATGGGGCCGGTCATGTTCTCGGGGGTGTAGCCCCACTCCTCCGGCATGGACGCGCACCAGGCCTTCAGGACGTCGCGCCAGTCCAGCTCCTTGAAGGCGGACGAGGTGTTGAGGACGCCCAGGCCGACGTTGGACGTGCCATCGCCCATGCCGAAGATCCAGCCGTAGCCGGGGAGCAGACGGTCCTCGCCCGGACCGCGCTTGTCCCACAGCTCCAGCCAGGACTCCAGGTAGTCGTCGTCGTGGCGCGGGGAGGTGAAGTACGTGCGGACCGCGACGCCCATCGGACGGTCCTCCCGGCGATGCAGTCCCATCGCGAGGGAGAGCCGGGTGGAGTTGCCGTCGGCCGCCACCACCAGCGGGGCGTGGAAGGTGACTTCGCGCTTCTCGTCGCCGAGCTTGGCGTGCACCCCGGTGATCCGGCCCGTGCGGTCGTCGACGATCGGCGCGCCCACGTTGCAGCGCTCGTACAGCCGGGCACCCGCCTTCTGGGCCTGGCGGGCGAGCTGCTCGTCGAAGTCGTCGCGCTTGCGGACGAGTCCGTAGTTCGGGTAGGCGGCGAGATCAGGCCAGTCGAGCTGGAGGCGGACGCCGCCGCCGATGATCCGCAGCCCCTTGTTGCGGAGCCAGCCGGCCTCCTCGGAGATGTCGATGCCCATCGCGACCAGCTGTTTGGTGGCGCGCGGGGTGAGGCCGTCGCCGCAGACCTTCTCCCTCGGGAAGCTGGTCTTCTCCAGGAGCAGCACGTCGAGCCCGGCCTTCGCCAGGTAGTACGCGGTGGTGGAACCGGCTGGCCCGGCCCCGACGACGATCACATCGGCGGTGTGTTCGGTAAGGGGCTGGGGCTCGGTCACGACGGGTTCTCCCCAAGAAGTAGATGGATCGGAGCAAAGCCTGCCGGACGTCCGGGGCGCCGGACGGCCGGAAAACATGTGCCGACCGGGGTCGGACATGGGCAGTCTATTCAGCGGTACCGATCATCGGCTGAAGGGCTGCCCCTGTGAACCGAGCTCTGCCCGACGTACGGCTGCGTGTCCCCACCGACGAGGACGCCTTCGCCTGGCACCGGATCTTCGACGATCCCGACGTCATGGAGTTCCACGGCGGCCGGTCCGCCGAGCTGTCCGTCTACGAGGAGCTCACCGCGCGCCAGCGCCGCCACGACGCCGAGCACGGGTTCTGTCTGTGGACCCTGCTCGACGAGGAGGGCCGGGCCATCGGCTTCACCGGTGCCCAGCCGTGGCCCCGGGAGTGGGGCCCGGCCGGCGAGATCGAGATCGGCTGGCGGCTCGCCCGCGACCACTGGGGCAAGGGCTATGTGACCGCCGCCGCGCTCCAGACCCTGGAGCGGGTGCGGGCGGCCGGTGTGGGCCGGGTGGTCGCCATGGTCGACGCCCGCAACGAGCGGTCCATCGCCGTCACCCGGCGGCTGGGCATGGAACTGGCGGAGACGTTCACCACGCCCGTGTCGCAGCGGGCGGGACACTGCTACCGACTGACGCTCTAGCGGTCCGACGGTTCAGGACCACGGTGGTCCGGCGGTTCAAGGACTCCGGCGGTTCGGGATTTCGACAACTCGTCACTCAGCGTAGCGATTTGCCGCAGATTGCCACGCAGTGCTTCCGAGCGGGGGCGCCCGGCGGTTACCCTGCCGGTACCGCTGGGGGTGAACATCTGTGCGCATGACACCCAAGTCATCCGAAGTGCGTGTGCCACGGTTCGTCGGGCTGATGGCCGTGGACGCGCGCGAGACGGCCGAGGCGGGCGGGGTGCTCCTCGTCGCGCCCGACCGCCCCGACTTCCCACGCACCGTCGTGGACCACGTCGTACGCCAGTACCCGCCACCGGGGGTGCAGGTGCCGCGCGGCGCCGCCGTGACCGTGTGGTTCGAGCCGGGGGACGACGGCGGGGGTGTGCGGGAGCCCCGGCGCGGTGGGCCTCCGCCAGGGTTGCGCAGGGCGCTGGACGAGCCGGGGGACCCGTTCGCGGTGCTCCGCTAGCTCGACGGGCGCCCGGTCCGGTGTTCCGCCTCCTACCTCTGCCAGAGCAGGATCGCCGCCGCCCCTCCCCCGCCGATCACGAAGGCCGCCGCGATGGTGAGGGCCCAGATCAGCGCGCGGCTGCGGGACTTGGGCGGCTCGGCGGGCGGCAGGTGGTGTTGGCCCATTTCCACGAGCGGAGGTTCGTAGGGGGCTGGCGTCGGCGCGGGGGCCTGCTGCGGGAGCCCGGGCTGTGCCGAAGGCGCCAAGACCATCGGGGAGGGCGGGGGCGTCCCGGGTGGCGCGGTCGAGGGGACCGGCACCCGTACGCGTCCGCACTCCATGCAGAAGCGCTCCTCGTCAGGGCCTGGTGTCCCGCAGTGCGGGCAGCAGGACGTCATGGAACCGTTCCTTGGGACTGAGCGGGAGTGAGTCCTGTTGCCAGGTCTCATGCTCGGCCGAACGCCCCGGACGGTGTTGGGCGTTCTGGTTGCCCGCGTTCGCTCCGCGTCCGGGCGGCACGGATCGTGTCCGTGGTCCGGGAATGCGGGGGCGGGTTTCCTCACGCCCGGGAACACCTGGTCGGGCCTGGACGGTCCGATGCCCCACCGCATCGCTCCGGTGCTGTGGGGGCGGTGCCGTCCGTCGCCGGACCGGGTGTTGCTGGGCGCGCCTTCCGATCGCCACGGCGGCAGCCTCGTGGCGAGTGGTCCTACGTGTCGTGGTGGTGAGGGGCTTCTGCCAGTGCTGGGCGCCCCCCTTCGAGGTGTAGGCCGGGTCGACGGCGATAACCGAGATACCCGTCTGAGCCGCCATCGAGGCCAGCCGGGCGCGGAGTCTGCCGGTGGGCATGCCGGAGATCAGTCGGCGAAAGCGGGTGCGGCGGCCGTGTTTCTCCCGGGTCTTCTCGGCGGTGAAGTCCAGGTCCTCGACCGCGATCGCCTTCACACCGCAGGCGCGGGCCCAGTGCAGGAGGCGGGTGAGGGCGTGGCGGACCTGGGCGTCACGGTGCTGGGCGGTGCCGGTCAGGTCGTAGGAGAAGCGGCGCGGGGCGCCGGTGGGGTTGCCGTGAGCGTCCAGGCGCCAGGCGGCCAGGTGGTCGGCGTTCATGTCGACGCCGACCACCCCGTGGGCGAGCGCGGCCTCGATAGGAAGGGCGCGGGTGGGCGGGATCTGCCAGGACGCCGTCAGATACCAGCGGTCCCGGCCGGTGTCGTAGTGAATGCGGTAGGCGATCGCCCGGTTGGTTTCGACGCGATCCGCCCAATCACCGCCCCGGTGCGCGAACGCGACCCGGCTCGCAAGGACGTACCGGCCGTGCGGGGCGTTCGCCAGATGGGCCAGCGGGGCGGGCAGCTTGATACTCACCTCACCCTCGGGGCTGACGCGGATCGTCTCGTTGCCGTAGCGCTTGCCGGACTCCCCGTCCGCCTGGCAGAACCAGCGCTCCGCCTCCCACCGCCCACGCCACGCGGACTCGCTCAGCCCGGCCGCCTCCAGGTGATGCAGGGTACGGGCCAGGCGCTTGCCGCCGCGCACCACGCGCACGATGCCAGCCTCCCGGTCGGCCCTCGCGGCGGCCAGCCGGTCCCGCAGCACCCGCAGCCGCCGCGACTTCGCATGCCACTCCCGCCGCGACCGGTAACCCCCCGGCGCCTTCCGCGTCCCCTTCTGCCCGACCGGCAGCGCCAGCCGGTCCTCGATGGTGCGGATACCGGCTTCCAGGGTGTGGATGTGTGCGAGCTGGCCACGGCGGGCCAGCGCCCACTGCTCATGCGTGGCCTTGGTGATACTGCCCGCCCACCGCGACGACGACAACGGCGTCAGCTCCCGCTTACGCACCGCCCACGCCTGAGCGCAGTGGTCCACGCCGTCGCGGCAGCGCGCCTTGAGATCCCGCGAAGCCAGCGCCCCCAGATGCCCGCCCACCACGCGCAGCACCTTCTCGTCCCCGGTCGACAGGCCTTTGAGACGGGTCCGGACGGCCGCACCAGACGGGCCGGACACGACAAACGGCGCCGCGATGCTCCGCAGCTCACCCACCCCGCCACCCCCGCCCCGGCTCGAAGAACCCCTTGCCCTGGGAAACGAGCACCGTCCATGAAGGTCACGTATTCGATGAGAGAACGTCAGTTCCCACCGGAAACCGGCATCACAAGCAAGGAGCGCGGCACGACACAGGCCACCCACACTCACTCCAGCTCACCAGAATGCTCTTGAATGCACTCCAACTTCACCAGGCAAACCCCCGCCGTCAGATATCACCGGTGCGTACCAATGTCCGACGGACGGTGATTACTCTTGGCCGGTTCCCGTCAACAGGATTCTCCGGCCGACGACCCTCGTGCGGGTGAACTCCGCTTCCGGCGGCCGGACTTCATCCCCGTGCGGCCCCTACGCCTGGGCCTTGAACCCCCGGTGCAACGCGACGATGCCGCCCGAGAGGTTGCGCCACGCGACCTTCTCCCAGCCGGCCTTGCCGAGGCGCTCGGCGAGACCCGCCTGGTCGGGCCAGGCGCGGATGGACTCGGCGAGATAGACGTACGCGTCCGGGTTGGAGGACACCGCGCGGGCGACCGGCGGCAGCGCGCGCATCAGGTACTCGGTGTAGACGGTGCGGAACGGCGTCCAGGTGGGGTGGGAGAACTCGCAGATCACGACGCGGCCGCCGGGCTTCGTCACCCGGTACAGCTCGCGCAGCGCGGTGTCGGTGTCCTGCACGTTGCGCAGGCCGAAGGAGATGGTGACCGCGTCGAAGGTGTCGTCCTTGAACGGCAGCCTCGTGGCGTCGCCCGCGGTGAACGGCAGCCAGGACAGGCGCTCCTTGCCGACCTGGAGCATGCCGAGGGAGAAGTCGCACGGCACGACGTACGCGCCGGTCTGCGCGAAGGGCAGTGAGGAGGTGCCGGTGCCGGCGGCGAGGTCCAGGACCTTCTGCGCGGGGCGGGCGTCGACGGCCCGCGCGACCTCCTTGCGCCAGCGCCGGTCCTGTCCGAGGGACAGCACGTCGTTGGTCAGGTCGTACCGTTTCGCCACTCGGTCGAACATCGAGGCGACTTCGTGCGGCTGCTTGTCCAGGGATGCGCGGGTCACGGGCCCATTGTGGCAGTACGGGCCGGGCGCCGGTGCGGCGCCTGGCGCGACGCCCGGAGTCGTCGACGAAGACGGACTCGGCGGTGGGATTTTCGTTGGCGGACTCGGATTGCATTCCCGGGACCGAAGAACCACACATGCGGCACATGCGCCTCTGCTTCATTGCCTTCATGAGCACCGTGAGGAATTCCCTGAAACCGGCCGTCGGACTGCTGTGTCTGGTGACCCTGGCCTGCGCGGGCTGCACGACGGACACCCGGGAGGCGGCGACGGGGGCGGCCGCGTCCACCGCGACGACGACGCCCACGGTGCCCACCACCTCCGCGCCGTCCACGGCCTACGCGCCGTACGTGAACGCGACCGAGGCCTCCGACCTCGACGACGCCGGGTCGGCCGCCGCGTACAACCTGGCGTTCGTGATCGCCGACGGTGACGCGTGCACGCCGATGTGGAACGGCACCGACGCGATCGACGACACGGCGGTGAAGTCCCGTGTCTCGGTGCTCACCGGCGCGGGGGCGTCGGTGCGGGTCTCGTTCGGCGGTGCCTCGGGCACGGAGCTGGCACAGGCCTGCGACAGCGCGACCGAACTCGCCGAGGCGTACGGCGCGGCGCTCGACGCGGCCGGCTCGACCCAGGCGGACTTCGACGTCGAGGGCGACGCGTTGCAGGACTCCGACTCCGTCGCCCTGCGCTCCGCGGCGATCGCGCTCCTCCAAATGGACCGCCCCGACCTCTCCGTCTCCTTCACCCTCCCCGTCATGCCGTCCGGCCTCGACGACGACGGTCTGGCCCTGCTGAACTCGGCCAACGACCACGCCGTCCAGGTCGGCACGGTCAACATCATGACCATGAACTACGCCAGTTCGTACGACGGTGACATGGGCGACTACGCGGAACAGGCGGCCGAGGCGACGCACGAGCAGCTGATGGACGTCTTCGGCACGAGCGCGTCGACGGCGTGGCGGGCGTTGGCGTTGACCTCGATGCTGGGCGTCAATGACGTCGACGACGAGACGTTCACGCTGGAGGACGCGGCGCAGGTGCGGGAGTTCGCGGAGGAGAAGGGCATCGCCTGGGTGTCGATGTGGGCGACGTTCCGGGACCGGGAGTGCGGGGACGGGGCGAGTGACGCACTGGTCGACTGCAGCGGGGTCGATCAGGCGGACGGGGCGTTCGGGGAGGCGTTCTCGGGCTGAGCGGGCGCGGCGTCGCCCCTCAGCGGCGACGGTGGACCAGGCGCCCCGCGCACACCGTGGCCGTGCAGACGCCTGCCCCGTCGTAGACCGCCAGGTCGGCGCGGCCCGCCTCGGCGAGCACCGGAGGCGCCGGGTGCGGCAGTATCGAGACGTGGTTGCGCTCGGCGGCCGACCGGAGTTCCGGGGTGTTCGCGTGCTGTCGCAGGATCGCCACCGCGCCCGACTTCAGCACCGCGTGGACCTGTTCGCGGGGCGAGGGGGCGTCCGGGAGCGGGCCCTCGTGCACCCGGCCGGGCCCGAGGACGCCGGACCACTGGCGGACGCGGGCGCCCGGGAACCGCAGGCGGAGGTCCTCCGCCGGGCCCACCGCCCGGACCCGGGTGCCGTCCACCACGACGGCGCCGTCCTTGATCGGCTCCGGGTCGTCCCAGGTGCGCCGCACCTCGTCGGCGGCGTGCATCGTCAGCAAGGCCGAACCTAGTTGGAGGCGAGGATCTTCAGCTCGGGGTGCGCCGTGCCGCCCTCGATCGCCGTGGAGGAGATGTGGGACATCACGCGCGCGTCGACGGGGTCGTTCGCCGGGTCGTCGTGGACGACGAGGTGCTCGTACGTCGTGGAGCGCTGGGCCGGGACCCGCCCCGCCGTACGGATCATGTCGATCATTTCCTGGAGGTTGGAGCGGTGCTTGGCACCGGCCGCCGAGACGACGTTCTCCTCCAGCATGACCGAGCCGAGGTCGTCCGCGCCGTAGTGCAGCGTCAGCTGGCCCGCGTCCTGGCCGGTGGTCAGCCAGGAGCCCTGGATGTGGGCGATGTTGTCCATGAAGAGCCGGGAGATCGCGATCATCCGCAGGTACTCGAAGATCGTGGCCTGGGTGCGGCCCTTCAGATGGTTGTTCATCGGCTGGTAGAGGTACGGGATGAAGGCCCGGAAGCCGCCTGTGCGGTCCTGGACGTCACGGATCATCCGCAGGTGCTCGATGCGCTCGGCGTTGGTCTCGCCGGTGCCCATGAGCATGGTCGAGGTGGACTCCACGCCCAGGTTGTGCGCGGTCTCCATGATCTCCAGCCAGCGCTCGCCGGACTCCTTGAGGGGGGCGATGGCCTTGCGGGGCCGCTCGGGCAGCAGCTCCGCGCCCGCGCCCGCGAAGGAGTCGAGACCGGCGGCGTGGATCCGCTGGATCGCCTCCTCGACGCCCACCTTGGAGATCCGGGCCATGTGCTCGACCTCGGACGCGCCGAGGGAGTGGATGACCAGCTGGGGGAAGGCCTTCTTGATCGCGGCGAAGTGCGTCTCGTAGTACTCCACCCCGTAGTCCGGGTGGTGGCCGCCCTGGAACATGATCTGCGTACCGCCCAGCTCGACGGTCTCCGCGCAGCGGCGCAGGATGTCGTCGAGATCGCGCGTCCAGCCCTTGTCCTTGGCCTTCGGCGGGGCGTAGAACGCGCAGAACTTGCACGCCGTGACGCACACGTTCGTGTAGTTGATGTTCCGCTCGATGATGTACGTCGCGATGTGCTCCGTGCCCGCGTACCGGCGCTTGCGTACGGCGTCGGCGGCGGCGCCGAGCGCGTGCAGCGGGGCGTCGCGGTAGAGGGCGAGCGCCTCCTCCGGCGTGATTCTCCCGCCCTCGGCGGCACGGTCGAGAACGGACTGGAGATCGGCCTTCTCGGTCACCGGGGGCGTCCCTTTCGTAAGGGTTGAACTGACCGGGCCAGCCTACGCCAGGGGCTCTGACCGGCCGACGTCAGGCCGTCCGCCTGTGGACAACTTCGCGTCAGGCCGCGTACGACTCCAGCAGGAGGCCGACGTACGCTCCCGCGATCATGAACGGGCCCAGCGCCACCAGTTGGCGGCGTACGGCGCGGCGCCTGGCCAGCGCGACCACCGTGTACGCGCTGCCGATGAGCGCACCGGCGAACGTGCCGAGGTACAGCGCGCCCCAGCCGTACCAGCCGAGGACGGCGCCGAGGCCGAGGGCCAGCTTCACGTCGCCGAAGCCGAGGGCCATGGGTCTGATGAGGAAGAAGAGGAAGTACAGGCCGCCGAGGGCGAGGGCGCCGTACAGCGCCGTGCGCCACTGGCCGGCGTGCTCGGGTACGAGGGCGACCGCGCCCAGGAGGGTGAGCGCGAGCGCCGCGAAGGGGAGGGTCAGGGGGTCCGGGAGGCGTTGGGCGCCGAGGTCCACGAGGGTGAGGAGCACGCCGAGGGGGGCGAGGAGCAGCCATACGGCGAGTTCGGGGCGGGTGCCGGTGGTCAGGGCGAGGGTGGCGCAGATCAGGGCGGTGGTGAGGGCGACGGGGGGTGTGCGCGGGCCGTAGGAGCAGGTGGGGGGTGCGGTGCAGCGGGCGGGGCCCAGCCAGCCGTTCGCCGGGCCGGTGATGTGGTGGCCGGCGGGGCAGGTGCGGTGCCAGGGGTGGTCCTCGTCGACCGTGAAGCGGTAGGCGGGGCGGGGGAGGAGGGTGCCGGTGGCTGCGCCCCAGAGTGCGGCGGCCAGGGTGAGTGCGATCAGCCAGGGGTCCAGTGCCACGGGGGCAGCCTAGAGGGATCTCGCCCCCGCCGCCCCTACCCGTCCCTCCCCCACTCTCGGCTTCGCTCGAGCGGGAGGTGCCCCCACCCAGGGGCTGCGCCCCTTCGACCCCCACACGTCCGCCCGGTGGGGGCTGGTCGCGCAGTTCCCCACGCCCCTCAAAAGGCAGGGGCTGCGCCCCGTGCCTTTTGCCCCTGAGGGCCGGAGGCCCGACAGGGGCGCGGGGAACTGCGCGAGAAGCCCCACTCAGCCGCAGCCAAAAGCCGGCCCCTCACTTCACCTTTTCGTCTTTGCCAGGCGGGCCGTCGGGTCGCCCGCGTCCGCGTTGTCCGCGGTGTACTGGAGTTCGTCGCCCACGGGGGTGAGCGTGACCTCGTGGGTGTTGCTGGTGCAGGTCTTGGGGTTGTTCTTCGCGTCGGCGATGCTCGTGACGACGACGTGGTCCTCGGTGACCTTCTTGAGGACGAACGTGTCGTCGCAGGCCCCGCCCAGCAGGTCGACGGAGCGGAACGTGCCCAACCGGTCGCCGACGGAGCCCTGTTCGAGAGTGATGGTGAAGGTGCCCGCCGGGAGGTTGCCGCCGAGGGCGTAGCCGTCGCCCTCCCACGTGCCCAGGTACTTCTTGGGCAGGTCGCCCGCCCCGTCCTGCGGTTCCGGGTCCTTGTTCCCCTCGCTCGGGCTGCTGCCGGCCGAGGGGGCCTTGCCGGCCGCCTCTTCGCCCTTCTCGTCGCCGTTCAGCATGTTCAGCCCGAACACCAGACCTAGGCCCACCACCGCGAACGCGCCCGCGACGGCCAGGGCGACCGAGCAACTCACCCGTCGGCCCCGCCCGTTCGCCGTGGTCGTGGACGCCGCCGCCACACTCAGCGACAGCTTGCCCGGCGGTGGGACCGTGTCCGCCGACGCGGAGTCGGTCCGCTGCCCCGGCACGTGGGTCACGGGCGGCGACATCACCGGAGGCGGGCCGAACACCCCACTCGCGGACGGGGCTTCGACGCCGACCGACGGGCTGCTGAACTCCACCGGTCCGGACGGGACTTCCTCCGCCGCGTCCAGGTTCAGGAGGTGCACCGCGCTGCGGCCGACCTGTTCCACCAGGGGGCCCGGCAGCCAGCCCGCCGCCACCAGCGGGGCCGCGCCCTGGGGAGCCAGCATGCGGGCGACCTCGTCGGGGGCCGGGCGCGCGGCGGGGTCCTTGGACAGGCAGCGCTCCACGAGGGCGCGCAGGTCGCCCTCCACGCCGTCGAGCCGGGGTTCCTCGTGGACGACCTTGTAGAGGAGGGCGGCCGAGGAGTCACCGGGGAACGGGGACTGGCCGGTCGCGGCGTACGCGAGGACCGCGCCGAGGGAGAAGACGTCCGCCGCGCCGGTGATGCCCTTGCCGAGGATCTGCTCGGGGGACATGTAGCCGGGGGAGCCGATCGAGACGCCCGTCGAGGTCAGGGACGCCGTGCCGTCCGTGGCGCGGGCGATGCCGAAGTCGATGAGGAGGGGGCCGTCGACCGTGAGCAGGACGTTCGACGGCTTCACGTCCCGGTGGACCAGGTCCAGCGCGTGCACCGCCGACAGCGCTTCCGCCAGGCCCGCGCCCAGGACCCGTACGGAGTGGGGAGGCAGGGCACCGCCGTCCGTCACCGCCGTCGCCAGTGAGGGACCGGCCGCGTAGCCCGTCGCCACCCAGGGGACCGACGCCTCCGGGTCCGCGTCCAGGACGGGGGCGGTCCAGGCTCCGCCCACCCGGCGGGCGGCGTCGACCTCCCGCCGGAAGCGGGCACGGAACTCCTCGTCGAGGGCGAAGTGCGGGTGCACGACCTTGACGGCGACGGTACGGCCGCCCGCGCTCCGCCCCAGATAGACGCGGCCCATCCCGCCCGCCCCGAGCCGGCCGAGCAGCCGGTAGGGCCCCACGACCGTGGGTTCGCCGACATCGAGCGGTCGCATGGACGACACCTCCCCCGTCCCTCCCCCGTACTCCCCGCGCTTCCAGCGTAGTGCCGTACGCCCGAAAGGAAATGTGAGCGTCGGCGACGGATCCGCAACCGATCCCACAGAACAGCGAATTCGTCAACCGGAATTCCGGGAAGTTCACCGGGACTTCGCCGGAAAGGGGCTCAGGAAAGCAGGTCGACCTTCACGTCCGCCGGAAATCCGGTGGTGGGGCCGACCCGCCGCGCGAACTCGGCGACCGCGGACAGCTGCGGACCGCCGAAGCGGAAGTCCAGGGTCGTGAAGTACCGCTCCAGGACCCGCTCGTCGAATGCCTCCCAGCGGGCCGCCTGTTCGGCGACCTTGGCCACCTCGGTCAGGGACAGGTCCCGGGAGGCGAGGAACGCCTCGTGTACCTTGCGGGTGACCTCGGGCTCCCGCTCCAGGTAGTCACGCCGCGCCGCCCACACCGCGAAGACGAACGGCAGCCCCGTCCACGCCTTCCACATGGCACCCAGGTCGTGCACCTCCAGGCCGAAGCTCGGCCCGTCGAGCAGGTTCGCGCGCAGCGCCGCGTCACCGATGAGCACGGCCGCCTCCGCCTCCTGCATCATCAGCGAGAGATCGGGCGGGCAGGTGTAGTACGACGGTTGTACGCCGACGCTCTCGGCCAGCAGCAGCTGCGCGAGGCGTACGGAGGTGCGCGAGGTCGAACCCAGGGCGACGCGTGCGCCGTCCAGGCGTTCGAGTGGCACCTGGGAGACGATCACGCACGACATCACCGGGCCGTCGCAGCCGACGGCGATGTCAGGGAAGGCGACCAGGTCGTCCGCGTTGCGCAGGAACTCGACCAGGGTGATGGGCCCGATGTCGAGGTCCCCGCGCACCAGCTGCTCGCTGAGCTTCTCGGGGGTGTCCTTGGTGAGCTCGAAGTCGAGGAGTGTGCCCGTTCTCGCGAGCCCCCAGTAGAGGGGCAGGCAGTTCAGGAACTGGATGTGGCCGACGCGCGGCCGGTTGCGAGAATTGTCCACATCGCGAGGCTAGCCCTCATGGGGTACGGTGCGGGCTCCGGGGGCCGGGAGGTGCCCCCGAAACCGGACGTACACCCCGTGTCAACACTGTCGACGGCGTGTCGTCGGTGGGACAGAAGAGGAAGTAGAGGCGGTCCGTCAAGCCGGAACCCGAGCGGTTCAAACATCCGGGTGACGTGATCTTGCCCTCTATTGCATTCCCCTGCCTGCGTGCTAGGCTCGCCGCAAGTTGCAGTTTGGTTTCCCTTGCAGTACAGAGCCTGCGGAGCATGTGACCGCGGGCTCTCGTCTTTTCAGACGTATGCAGTTGTGCGGCATCTTGTTTTCACACTTGCAGGGTTCTGGAGCAGGGCAACCCTTTGGGCCCAAGGAGGGCTTATGGCTACCGGAACCGTGAAGTGGTTCAACGCCGAAAAGGGCTTTGGCTTCATCGCCCAGGAGGGTGGCGGCCCGGACGTCTTCGTCCACTACTCCGCCATCAACGCGAGCGGTTTCCGTTCGCTGGAGGAGAACCAGCAGGTCTCCTTCGACGTGACGCAGGGCCCGAAGGGTCCGCAGGCGGAGAACGTCACCCCCGTCTGATCCGTTCGATCCGAGGGATGCCCCTCTGACGACGTCTGAGAGCACCACCCAAGGAGCCCCTCGCCTTTCGGCGCAGGGGCTCCTGCCTTTTCGCCGCCCTTTCCCCGCCCCCCGCCCGCTCCTACATGTGCTGCATCACCAGGACGAACGTCGTCCCCGGAGCCAGCGCCTCGTACGAGTGCGGCACGTCGCCGCGGAACGCCATGTAGTCACCGGGGCCGAGTTCGACCTCCTCGCCCCTCGGGCCCGCCTTCACCCGGCCCGTGCTCACGGTGAGGTGCTCGACCGTTCCCAGGATGTGCGGCTCCGACTCCCGCACCGACCCCGGTTCGAGCCGGGTCCGGTAGATGTCGCGGCGCGCGCCCGGCGGACTGGCGGACAGCAGGACCGCCGTGTAGCTGGAGTGCTCCGAGTGGACGGTGGGCCCCTCCCCCGCCCGGACCACCTGCACCGCCGGCATCGGCGGCTCGATCAGCACGCTGAACGGCACCCCGAGCGCCACGCCCAGCGCCCACAGCGTCTCCATGCTCGGATTGCCGCTCGCCGCCTCCAGCTGGGACAGCGTCGACTTCGCGATCCCGGCGCGCTTGGCCAGCTCGGAGAGGGAGAGACCGGCGCGGGTGCGCTCCCGGCGGAGGGCGGCGGCGATCCAGTCGAGCGGGAGCCGGGACGGGGGCTTCGCTTCCGAGGGTGCTGCGTCGGACATGTCGTTCGCTCCAGAAGTACGATCGTTCGCCTTGACGAACATGAGGGCTCATGTTCATTGTAGAGAACATGCGTTCGCTGCTCCGAACACCTCAGGTCCGTGATCCCGCCCTGTTCCGGGACGTCTCCCTCGTCTGCGCCGCCGGGGGTGTCGTCGGTGTCTCCTTCGGGGCGATCTCGGTGGCGGGCGGGCTGCCCGTGTGGGTGCCGGTGGTGATGTCTCTGATCGTGTACGCGGGGGCGGCGCAGTTCAGCGCGGTCGGGATCCTGTTGGCCGGGGGTGGCCCGTTCGCGGCGGCGGCCACCGGCCTGCTGCTCAACACCCGCAACGCCGCGTTCAGCCTGGCGGTCGCCGACCTCCTGGGGCCGGGGAGGACCGCCCGGTTCGTGGGCGCGCATCTCGTCACCGACGAGACGGTGGCCTTCGCCCTGGCGCAGAGCGATCCGGTACGGCGGCGGGTCGCGTTCTGGGTCTCGGGGCTCGGCCTCTTCACCGTCTGGAACGTGTGCGTCCTGGCCGGGGCCCTGGCCGGCACCGCGCTGGGCGACACCGCCACGTACGGCCTCGATGCCGCCTTCCCGGCGGTGCTCGCCGCGCTGGTCCTGCCGGCCCTGCGGGAGCGGCCGCCCGTACGGCGGGCCGCGCTGCTCGGGGCGCTCGTCGCGCTGGCGGCGACCACGGTCACGCCGACAGGTGTTCCCGTGCTGCTGGCGCTGGCCGGGCTGCTGGTCTGGCGGGCGTCGCCGGAAGGGAAAGGCGCGGCGGACGGGAGGACGTCGTGAGCGGCAGGGTCGTCGGCGCGATGCTCGCGCTCGCCGTGGGGACGTACGCCTTGCGGCTCACCGGGCCCGCGCTGCACGGGCGGGTGGAGATCCCCGTACGGGTGCGGGAGTTGCTGGCCGGGGCCGCCGTGGTGCTGCTGGTGGCACTGCTGGCCACGGGCGCCCTGACGGAGGGCGGCGCTTTCGCGGGGTGGGCACGGCCCGCCGGGGTGCTGGCGGGCGGGGTGCTGGCGTGGCGGAAAGCCCCGTTCGCGGTGGTGGTCCTGGGCGCGGCGGCGACCACGGCGGGGCTGCGGGCACTGGGGATCGGGTAGCCATCACGGCCGGGGCCCGGCGACAGCGCGCCCGAAAAGGGCGCGGGGAACTGCGCGACCAGCCACGACGAACCGACGGCCGGAAACCAACCCTTAAGCCCCCCCTCCCCTCCCGGCCCTCCCCCGGCCCGCCCTCAGGCGGCCCCCTCCGCGGCCAGCGACTCCATGACCCGCCGCAGTCGGACGCCCCGCCCCAGGTCCGGTTCGAGTCCCTTCCCCCTCAGCAGCGCGGTCAAGGACGCCTGGACGACCTCCGCGCCCTCGGGAGCGACCCGCTTGGAGACCTCCAACCACTCCAGAGGCTGGTCCGCTCCCACCGTGCAGTGCTCCACGGTCACTTCATGGTGGTCCAGACGCACTCCGCGCCAGCGGACCGTGTGGACGGGACCGAGGACGTCGAGCGAGCCGAGACCGACGTCGATGTCGGCACAGTCGGCGAGGAAGGCACGCTGACGGTCGGAGAAGACGAGGTCCAGGGGCTTGGCGCCGAGCGCGGCGGCCTCCACGGCCGTACCTCCGCAGTCGGAGACGAGAGCGGCGGAAAGCACCCGGCGGTCGCCCGACCAGACGGCCGCCAGGTGGAAGGAATCCGGTCCCTGCTCACGGAAGCGCAGCCAACGTTCCGAGAGCCGGGACCGGCGACAGGGCCGCAGTTCCGCGGTCGCGGCCCCTCCCCGCCCGCTCCCCGCCCGTAGGCGCAGGATCAGCCCCGCATCCAGAAGCGGCAGGTGTCCTGGCGCCGTGGAGCGGGCGAGGGCCTCACAGAAGTAGACGCGGCGCCGGGCTCCCCCGGTGTCCGGCGCCAGCGCCCCAGTCGCGGCGGCCGCGCCCGCACCCGAGAACGTCACCTTGATCTCGACCGAGTCGAGCCGGTCGGATCCCGAGGCGAGATCCCCGCGTCCCACGGATGCCGGCATGGGCCGTCCCCCTAGTTCCGCGACCTGGTTCATTTCCCCTGTTTCCCTTGGTTCTTCTGTTTCTTGTGATTCTTTGGTTCCTGCTGTTTCCTTCGGTTCCTGCTTTCCTACGTTCTCCATTGAAGAGCCGGGGCGACCCCCGTCGCTTCGGGGAAGTCCCTACATCTCCCCTGACAACTCCCCCTGGGGGATGATGGACGGGCGGGGCCGGGCACGGCGGGCACCAGGGGGTGGCGCATTGTTACGGGGACTCGTCGGTCGGGAGCGGGAACGCCGACTGATGGACGACCTGCTCGTGGCGGGTGGGGCGGGTGGGGCGGCACTGCTGTTGTGGGGCGAACCCGGTATCGGGAAGACCGCCCTGCTCGACTACGCGGCGGAGCGGGCGGCGGCCGGCGGCTCCGGCGCGGCCCCGGCCACGGTCCTGCGCGCCCGGGGCATCGAGACCGAGACCGTGCTCCCCTTCGCCACCCTCGGCGACCTACTGATGCCCCATTCGTCCCTTTTCAGGGAACTCCCCGGCGCCCAGCGCGCCGCCCTGGAGTCCTGTCTGGCCCTGAGCGGCGACCCGGCGGACCCGCCGGGCAACCCCTACGCCGCCTGCATGGGCGCCCTCAACGTGCTCGCGGCGCTCGGCGACGAGCGCCCGGTCGTGGTCCTCGTCGACGACCTGCACTGGGTGGACCCCTCCTCCCAGCGCGTCCTGTTGTTCGTCGCCCGCCGCCTCTCCAGCGAACGTGTCGCCCTGGCCCTGGGCTCCCGCGAGGACCACGGCGAGTCGGGGCCGCGCCGCAGCATCCCCGCCGTGCAGGTGGGCGGGCTGGCCCCGGAGGAGTGCGCCGCCCTGCTGGAGGGCCGCGTGACCCCCGACGTGCTCGCCGACCTCGTACGCGTCAGCGGAGGCAATCCGCTCGCCCTGCGGGAGATCGCGGGCGCGCTGACGGACGAACAGGCGCGCGGGGAGCGGCCGTTGCTCGATCCGCCGTCCCTCGGCAGTCATCTGGAGCGTGCCTGGGCGGCCCGGATCGACGGACTGCCGGACACCGCCCGCCGGGCCCTGGTCGTGCTGGCCGCCAGTCGCTCCACGGCGGCGGGTCCGTTGCGCAAGGCCCTGGAGGTGGCCGGGCTCTCCCTCGACGCGCTCTCCCCCGCCGAGGAGGACGGCCTGATCACGGCCACGGCGGACGGGCTGGACTTCCACCACCCGGTGCTGCGCGCGCTGGTGCTGGGCCGCGCCCCTCTCGCGCACCGGTACGCCGCGTTCCAGGCGCTGGCCGAGGTGAGCACCGGCTCGCTGCACGCCTGGTACCGGGCGTCCGCGACCCCCGGCCCCGACGAGGAGGCCGCGGCGGCGCTCGCCGACGCCGCGCGGGAGGCCCGTCGGCGCAGCGCCTTCGGCGAGTCGGCGCTGGCCTGGCGGCGCGCCGCCGAGCTCACCCCGGACCCCGCGCCGCGCGCGGACCGCCTCCACCACGCCGCCTCCGACGCCCTGCTCAGCGGTTCCCCGGCGGGCCCGCAGTGGTGCGAGGAGGCCCTGCGCATCACCCCCGACCCGGCCGTACGCGCCGCCATCCAGGGCCTGTTGGGCCGTATGTACACCTGGAAGGGCGAGACGGCCCAGGCGTACGCCCTGCTCATGAACGCCGCCGACGCCGTGCGCGGCTCGGACCGTACCCGGGCCTGTCTGCTGCTGGCGGAGGCGACGGCCGCCGCGCGCCTGGACGGCCATGTCCCGGCGGCGGTCCGTGTCGCGGAGGAGTCCCTCGCCCTCGCCTCCGAGTCCGGGCCCGAACGCTGGTACAGCCTGTCGATGCTGGGCGGGGCCCTGATCATGTCCGGCCGTACGGCGCGGGGGCGCGAGATGCTGGAGGCCGCCGACCGGCACGGCGGCGGTGACCCCGTCCGCGACCAGCAGGTGTACGCGATCGCGGGGCAGGCCTGGAGCCGGGCGGAGGAGTTCGTCCGGGGGCGCCGGCTCCTCAACACGGCCGTGGAGTCCGCCAGGCGGCACAGCGCGGTGGGCGTGCTGGGCTTCACCCTCGCCGTACGCGGGGAGCTGGAGACCCGGATCGGCCAATGGGCGTCCGCGCGGGGCGACTTGACGGAGTCCCTGCGCTGGGCGGAGGAACTGGGCCAGCTGACGTGCGTGAGCTACACGCTGTACTGCCTCGCCCGGCTCGAAGCCCTGCGCGGTGAGCGGGTCGAGTGCGAGGAACATGTGGCGCGGGCCCGGCGGGAGTGCGGGACGTACGGCATCGGCTGCCAGGAGTTCCACATGACGGCGGTGCTCGGGCTGTCGGCCCTGGCCCACGGTGACCACGACGCGGCCGTCGACCAGCTGGAGCAAACGTTGTCACTGGCGGTCGAGCAGGGCATCGGGAACCCCGAGGTGGTGCCCTTCGCGGCGGACCTGGCCGAGGCGCACGTACGGGCGGGGAACGCGACGCGTGCCGCCGAGGTCGTGTCCTGGCTGGAGGAGCGGGCCCGGGAGACGGGCCTGGCGTCGGCGGAGGCGGCGGCCGCCCGGGTCCGGGGGCTGCTCGCGGGGACGCCGGAGGAGGCCGAGGCGTTCTTCGGGGTCGCGCTGAAGGCCCACCAGCGGACGACGGGGCCGTTCGACTGGGCGCGGACCCTGCTGTGCGAGGCGGAGGTCCTGCGACGTTACCGCCGCCCGGGGGCCGCGCGCGCCCCGCTGGCCTCCGCCCTGGCCTGCTTCGAACGGCTGGGCGCGGTGCCGTGGGCCCGGCGGGCCGCCGGTGAACTCGCGGCGGCGGGCGGCGTCCTCGGCACCGCCCGGTCCGCCGGCAGCGGCACCGGCGGCATGGGCGGCGCCCTGAACCAGCTGACCCCTCAGGAGTTCCAGGTGTCGCGGGCGATCGCCCGTGGCCTCAACAACACGGAGGCGGCGGCCTCGTTGTTCGTCTCCCGGAAGACGGTGGAGGCCCATCTCACCCGGATCTACCGCAAGTTGCACGTCCGCTCCCGGACAGACCTGACGCGCCTGCTGACGGCGGCGGACCTGGTGGATTGACGTAGGCGGCACCGCCCCCGGTGGGCGACGGCACCGCGGAGGCGCGGTTCCCCGACGGCGGGGCCTACGTCGCGACCTCGCCGACCCTCCTGGCACGTATTTGCACAGTAACGCCTTGTAGTCGCTGCCGAGCGACAGTGTCGTCTCCCGCCACCTGATGGTGTCCCCGGGTTCGGCACGGAGATTCAGTTCGGCCCCCGACGTGCCGACGATGTGGCCGCGTCGAACGCGATCAGGACGTTGAGATCAGCCATTTCCTGTTCCTGCCGCACGAGCAAAGTCTGGAAAACACCGATCACCTCTCTTGACGGAATTCGACTTGCTCGCCTCTTCTCACCGGGGCCGGAGTTCCGCCAGGGGCGGAAGGGAGAGATGACGAACCCGAGGCGGAGAATTCACGGACTGAATGTGGCCGTCCTGAGCACGAGACGACGAAGGCTCCGCCCCCGCTTTTCCGGCGCCGCCCTTCGATGGCCCTTTCGACACGGATCACCCCGACGGCATCGCGCCAAGAACCCGAAGTTCCGCCAAAGATCGCAGAAACGTGCCGCCGAGGGGCGACTGCGGATTCAGCGGCGTTCCTTGAAATGCACACCGACGAAGAGGGCCCCGATCACGCAGCTGAGTGTTCCGGCCCGGACGAAGAGTTCTCCGCCGTCGGCGTCCGGCACCCCCGGCAGGTCCCAGCCCAGCCACCGCACGCACACCCACGCGTACGCCCATCCGGCCACCCCGAGGGCGGCGAAGGCCAGGGCGACCTTCCCGTTGGCCGAGGCGGGAAGGGAACGGAGGTCGGCCGCCACCCGTCGTACATCAAGGGGTTCCGCCTCTCCTCGGCGCGCCCTCAGATGCAGGTCGTGGAGGCCGAGGAACAGGAAGCCGATGAGGCCCATGGCCACCGAGGCGGTGAAGAGGGGACCGGTGAGGTGGTCGTCCCGACCCGCCGAGGTGAAGGTCCGCACCATGGACCAGCCCCCACGACGACGGTCAGGAGCGTGCAGGCGGTGTAGAGCCTGCCCCACGGCGAGGAGTGCAGGTGCGCGACGCGTCTTCGGATCATGCGGTCGTACAGTATCGGCCTCGGTTGTGCGGGAAAGGCGGGGGACGATGACGAAGCGGGGCGTTCTGCTGGGCTGGGGCGGGCTGGTGGTCCTGCTCGGGGTGGGTGTGGGCGTGTGGTGGGGCTGGTTCCGGGCGCCGTACGCGCTCGCCGACTCGCCCCGGGTCGACGTGACCGTGCGGGCCGCGAAGTCCGAGTACCCGGATGTGCGGGTGACCGCCGAGGACGTCGACACCCTGGTGCGGGTCTATGTCCAACGGCTCAAGGCCGGTGACGTGGAAGGGCTGATGGAGCTGGCCGGGCCCGCGTACGACGGCACCCGGGGTGCCGCCTACGAGCAGGTGCGGGAGTTCGGCGAGGGCGCGCGCGGGCCTGTCGAGGTCACCGTGCTGGAGGGAGACGTCGACTACTTCAACCCCGTCCGGCTGACGTACGACCGGACCGGCCAGGAGCAGGAGTTGCTGCTGGTCAAGGACGACGGGTACTGGTGGGTCGGACTGGGAGAGGGCGACCCGGCCGCGGGGATGTAGGGCGGAGGAGGGTCCGTCGCCGCGGGCCGGCGGGCCTACTTCTCGTACAGCCCCTCGATCTCCGTCGCGAAGGCCTTCTCCACGACCTCCCGCCGTAGCTTCATCGACGGCGTGAGGTGGCCCGCCTCCTCGCTGAAACCGTCGGGGACGATCGTGAACCGGCGGATGGACTCGGGGCGCGAGACCAGGCGGTTGGCCTCGTCCACCGCGCGTTGCAGGACGGCCCGCAGATCCGGGTCCTCGGCCAGGCGGTCGACGGGGGTGTCCTGCTTGGCGTTCATCTGGGACCAGTGGCTGATGCCCTCGGGGTCCAGGGTCAGCAGCGCGGTGACGTACGGGCGGCGGTCGCCGATCACCATGGCGTGGGCGATGAGGGGGTGGGAGCGCAGCCAGTTCTCCAGCGGCGCCGGGGCCACGTTCTTGCCGCTGTCGGTGACCAGGATCTCCTTCTTGCGGCCGGTGATCGTGAGGTAGCCCCCGTCGTCCAGGTGACCGATGTCGCCGGTGGCGAACCAGCCGTCGGGCCCTGCGGGGACTACACCGCCGGCCTGCGGGTCCCAGTAGCCGCGGAAGATCTGACCGCCGTGCAGCAGGATCTCTCCGTCGGCGGCTATCCGGACCCGGGTGCCGGGGAGGGGGCGGCCGACCGTGCCCAGACGGGGCCGGTCCGGCGGGGTCACGGTGACGGCGGCGGTCGTCTCCGTCATGCCGTAGCCCTCGAAGACGTCGATGCCCGCGCCCGCGTAGAAGGCGGCCAGCCGACGGCCGAGCGGGCTGCCGCCGGAGATGACGTAACGGACCCGGCCGCCCAGCGCCTTGCGGATGCGCCTGTAGACCAGCGGGTCGTAGAAGGTGCGGGCCGCCTTCAGGAAGGCGGACGGGCCGGGCCCGGTGCCGTGCTGCTCGGCTTCCAGGGCCTCGCCGTAGCGGCGGGCCACGGCCGAGGCTCGGTCGTACGAGGAGGCGCGGCCCATGCGTTCGGCGGAGGCCCGGGCCGTGTTGAAGACCTTCTCCAGCACATAGGGGATGACCAGCAGGAACGTCGGGCGGAAGGACTTGAGGTCGGCGAGGAGGTCCTCCGTGCGGAAGCTCGGCGAATGGCCGAGGCGCACCCTCGCCCGCATACAGCCGATCGCGACCATGCGGCCGAACACATGGGCGAGCGGGAGGAAGAGGAGGGTGGAGGCCTCCTCGTCCGTCTTCGCGCGGAAGATGGGGTAGAGCAGGTTGATCGCGTTGTCGACCTCGGCGTAGAAGTTGCCGTGGGTGAGCGCGCAGCCTTTGGGGCGGCCGGTCGTGCCCGAGGTGTAGATCAGGGTCGCGAGGGTGTCGGGGCCCAACACCCCACGCCGTACGGCCACTTCCTGGTCCGACACATCACGGCCCAGCTCGGCGAGCCGGTCCAGGTGCTTCTTCTCGAAGACCCACATATGGCGCAGGTCGGGGATGCGGTCGAGTTCGGGGCCGAGGGCGGCGGCCTGGGCGGCGGTCTCGACGGCGAGGGCCACCGCGCCCGAGTCCTGGAGGATCCAGCGGGTCTGGAAGACGGAGGAGGTGGGGTAGACGGGGACCGTGACCAGGCCCGCCGCCCAGGCCGCGAAGTCCAGGAGGGTCCACTCGTACGTCGTCCGCGCCATGATCGCGATCCGGTCGCCCGGCATGAGGCCCTCGGCGATCAGGCCCTTCGCCAGCGCGAGCACCTCGGCGGCGAAGGCGGCGGCCGTGACGTCCCGCCACCGGCCGTCGCCCTCTCCGTCCGTCCCGCCGTGCTTCCGGCTGAGGACGACCGAGTCGGGGGCGTGGGTCGCGTTGTCGAACGGGATGTCCGCGAGCGAGCCGTAGGTCACGGGCGCGGCGAGCGCGGGGACGTACGCCTCCCGCACGATGCCGTCCAGCCGCTTCAACTCGGTTTCCACCAGGGCGGGTTCGGTGCTTTCGAGGTTGGACACGGGCGGCTCCTGGGCGTTCGGTGTGTCCGGATCGTACGGGGTTGGTGTGTGAGGTTCGTGTGAGTGTGGCGATGGTCCGGAGATGGAACGGGGCCGGGGATGTGCAGTGTCGCAGACCGCCCGGTCGTGACTCCGCCGCAGGTCAAGGGCGCGCCAAGTTACCTGAGGGTCATTCAGCTCCCGGGGTGCACGGGAGGCTCGACCCGCCCTTACCTCGGGTAACCTGACTGCGGAGTAAGAATGTGGAGCAAGGAAGCGGAATCCGGCGCGGGAGCAGAGCCCGGCGCGGGGAAGGGGAGACCGTCCGATGCACACCGTCACCCTCGTACGACCGCCCTCCCTCGGCCCGCTGCTCGCCAGGGGCGCGCTCCTCTCACCGGGCAGAAGCCGCAGGCTCCCGCGCGCGTCGGCCTCCGGGTTCGTCTCCCCCTCCCGACTCCCCCGACTGGTCCTCCCCGGCGTCCGGATCGACCTCGCGCGGCTCGCCGCGTACGAGCGGGTCTGCGGGTTCCCGACCGGGGAGGACGCCGTTCCGCTGACGTATCCGCATGTCCTCGGGTTTCCGGCGGCCATGCGGATCATGGCCGGGCGGGGCTTCCCGTTGCCCCTGCTCGGGCTCGTGCACACATCGATCGAGATCACCCGACGTCGACGGCTGCCCGCCACCGGGGTGTACGAGATCACCGTGTACGTCGCCGAGTTGACGCCCCACCGACGCGGCACCGAGGCGACGGTCGTCACGGAGCTGCGGGACGGGGCGGAGACGGAAGGCAGGACCGGGATCGCGTGGGAGTCCCGCAGCACGTACCTCGCCAGGCACCGGCGTGAGCGGGGGGAGCCGGGTGAGCAGGGGGCCGGAGGTGCGGTGGCGGGCGAGAGGGGAGCGCGGGCCGACGGGGGTGGGAGCCAGCGGGACGGGGGCGGCGGGAGCCGTGGCGTACGGGACGGTGAGGGCGGCGGGAGTGGGTCGGCGGGGAGTGGGCGGCCGGATGTGCCTGCTGTCGTCGAGTGGCGGTTGGGTGGGGATGTGGGGCGGCGGTACGGGGCGGTGTCCGGTGACCGGAACCCGATCCATCTGCATCCGCTCGGCGCCCGGCTGTTCGGCTTCCCCCGGGCCATCGCGCACGGCATGTGGACCGTGGCCCGCTGCCTCGCCGAGCACGGTGCGCCTCCGGCGGCCCTTGTCCGCGCGGAGTTCCGGGCGCCGGTGCCGTTGCCGGGCACGGTGACGTACACGGCGGACGGGCAGGCGTGGGGTGGGTTCGAGCTGCGCGGGGGCAGTGCCCCTGGGTCGGCCGAGACCCCCGGATCAGATGGGTCGGGGGGTATGGATGGAGGGCGGGTTCACGTGAGGGGGCAGGTGTATCCGCTGGTGGGCTGAGCGGGTGGGTGGGGGTGGGCGAGGGTGCGTTGCCGGGTGCGGCTGAGTGGGGCTTCTCGCACCCGAAAACGCGCCCCAACCACCCCCGCACCTCCCCCTCTCACACCACAGCCGGCGGTGTCCACGGACGCCCCTCCATCAGGTCTCCCAGGCCCGCCCACGCGAAGTTCATCAGCGTCGTGGCGGCCTGGCGTGCGGTGATGCCGGGCGTGGCGTTGGCCCAGGCGGCAAGCGCCTCGGCGGCGCCGACGAGGCCCTCGGCGAGACCGGCGACCTCCCGTTCCGGCAGGGACGGGTCCCGACGTGCCTCCCGCGCCGCGACCAGGATCAGCCCGGTCACGAACGCGACCATCTCCTCCCGCATCGCCGCCACTTCGGCGGCGAACGGCTCCCCGTGCGTACGGGCCTGGAGGTGCAGCACGGCCCAGGCGTCGGGGTTGCGCGCGGTGTGCGTGAAGAACGCGCCCAGCCCGTCCCAGAGTTGGCGGTCGGCCGGCAGTTCGGGGTCCACACCCGCCCGTACGGCCGTGGTGAGCGCCTTGGCCTCGCGGCGGATGCAGGCCGTGAAGAGGTCTTCCTTGGAGTTCAGGTACAGGTACACCAACGGCTTGGACACGCCCGCCAGTTCGGCGATCTCGTCCATCGAGGCCGCCCTGTACCCCCGCTGCCCGAACGTCCGCACCGCCGCGTCCAGCATTTGCTGTTCCCGCACCGCACGAGGCATCCGTTTGCTCTTCACCGCACCCATGCGGGCAAGCGTACGGTTCCGACGCCGTGGAGGGACCTGGGCGTCAGGCGGTTGATCCCTTTTGGCGGACCGGCGAACGCTCCCGCCGGACGGTCCGCGTACGGCCTGCGTAGCCTCTACGAAGCCGCTACGAGGCCTTGCCGGAGCCCGACTGGACGGCGGCCGTGTCATCGGCCTCGCGAGCCTCGTCGGCCCCGGCAGCCGTGTCGGCCTCGGCCGTGGTCTCGGCGGAGGCCTCCGCGCTCGGGGTCCGGGCCGCGTCGTCGGCCTCGTCCTCCTGGCTGCGGTTGGCCGCGAGGTTGGACTTGACGCGGCCGATGGAGCGGTCGAGGCGGGGGGCGATCTGCTCGGAGGCGCGGTCGCGCTCCTTGCGGAGGGCGACGAAGCTGATCGGCGCGGAGACCAGGAGCGCGAGGACGACCATCCACATGCCGTTGGACGCGCCGAGGCCGCGCGGGGCGACGCCGGAGTAGACGAGGGCCCAGACGACCACGAAGCAGCCCACGAAGATACCGAGGCGCATCAGTGTGTAGCGGAGCATCTCAATCCACTCTTCCGTTTCCGTTCCGGACGTTTTCGAAGACCGTCGTCCAGTGAAGCACGATCGGGGGGCGATCTTGCACGGGGGTGTTGGCCCGGCTCACGTCAGGGGCAGCAGCATCGTGATGTCGTCGCGGTGGTCGTCGGGGGCGACCCGTATGGCGCCGGGGACCCGGCCGACCTCCTTGTAGCCGCAGGAGGCGTAGAAGTGCTCCAGGCCGAGGCCGCCTCGGCAGGTGAGGCGGATGGCGTCTATGCCGTCGAAGTCGCGGGCCGCGGTCTCAGCCGCCCTCATGAGGTCGCGGCCGTAGCCCTTGCCCTGGTGGGAGGGGTGGACCATCACCGTGTAGAGCCAGACCCAGTGGGCCATCAGGCGGTGGGTGTTGAAGCTGAAGAAGGCGGTGGCGGCGGGGGTGCCGGTGTCGTCGAGGCCGAGGAGGAGGCGGTGTCTGCCCTCCGCCATGGCGGTGAGGTGCCTGAGGAGTTCCGGGCGGATCGCTTCGCGGGTGGTCGGGGGGACGAAACCGACGGCTCCGCCGGTGTTGGTGACGGCTGTCCAGAGGGTGAGGATGCCGTCGTGGAGGGTGGGGGTGAGGGGTGGGTCCAGGTGGAACGTAAGGGGCATGGGGGGACCGTAGTCATTACGTGGGACTCGCCTCAAGAGGGTTCTCGCCCCCGCCGCCCCTACCCGTCCCATCTTTCAGGGGCTGCGCCCCTTCGACCCCCAGGCGTCCGTCCGGTGGGGGCTGGTCGCGCAGTTCCCCGCGCCCCTGAAAAGCGGGGGCTGCGCCCCACGCTTTTCAGGGGCGCGGGGAACTGCGCGAGAAGCCCCACTCACCCCACTCACCCGCACCCGAACAACCTGCCCCCTCAGACCCGCATCGGCTGCGGGGACTCCCTGCGCGCCGGGTCCGGGCCCTCGTACTCGCGGATGATCTCGTACCTCGTGTTGCGTTCCACGGGGCGGAAGCCCGCGTCGCGGATGAGGTCCAGCAGGTCCTCGCGGGTCAGCTTGTTCGGCGTGCCGTAGTTGTCCGCGTCGTGGGTGATCTTGTACTCGACGACCGAGCCGTCCATGTCGTCCGCGCCGTGCTGGAGCGCCAGTTGCGCTGTCTGGACGCCGTGCATGACCCAGAAGACCTTGACGTGGGGGACGTTGTCGAAGAGCAGGCGGGAGACCGCGAAGGTCTTCAGCGCCTCCGCGCCGGTCGCCATCTGGGTACGGGCCTGCAGCCTGTTGCGGACCTTGCCGTCCTTCACGTCCACGAAGTCGTGCTGGTAGCGCAGCGGGATGAAGACCTGGAAGCCGTTCGTCTCGTCCTGGAGTTCACGCAGGCGCAGGACGTGGTCGACCCGGTGGCGGGGCTCCTCGATGTGGCCGTACAGCATGGTGCACGGGGTCTTGAGCCCCTTCTCGTGCGCCAGGCGGTGGATCCGCGACCAGTCCTCCCAGTGGGTGCGGTGGTCCACGATGTGCCGGCGGACCTCCCAGTCGAAGATCTCCGCGCCGCCGCCCGTCAACGACTCCAGGCCCGCGTCGATCAGTTCGTCCAGGATCTCCGACGCCGTCAGACCGCTGATCGTCTCGAAGTGGTGGATCTCCGTGGCCGTGAAGGCCTTCAGCGAGACGTTCGGGAGGGCGGCCTTCAGCTCCTTCAGGGAGCGCGGGTAGTAGCGCCACGGGAGGTTCGGGTGCAGGCCGTTGACGATGTGCAGCTCGGTGAGGTTCTCGCCCTCCATCGCCTTGGCGAGCTTCACCGCCTCCTCGATGCGCATCGTGTACGCGTCCTTCTCCCCCGGCTTGCGCTGGAAGGAGCAGTACGCGCAGGAAGCGGTGCACACGTTGGTCATGTTGAGGTGGCGGTTGACGTTGAAGTGGACGACGTCGCCGTTCTTCCGTGTCCGCACCTCGTGCGCCAGACCGCCCAGCCAGGCCAGGTCGTCCGACTCGTACAGCGCGATGCCGTCCTCGCGGGTCAGCCGCTCACCGGAGCGGACCTTCTCCTCCAGCTCGCGCTTGAGCCCGACGTCCATGCCCACACCCTTCACCGATCAACCGCCTCTACGACCTCACCCACCGTACGCCCATCGCCCTACTCCTCCTCCGGCAGCTCTCCCACCCGGTTCTCCCACTTCGTGGAGAGGATGATCGTCGTACGGGTGCGGGAGACGCCCTTGGTGCCGGAGAGCCGGCGGATGGTCTTCTCCAGACCGTCGACGTCGGGGGCGCGCACCTTGAGCATGTACGAGTCGTCGCCCGCGATGAACCAGCAGTCCTCGATCTCGGCCAGTTCCCGCAGCCGGTCCGCCACGTCCTCGTGGTCGGCGGCGTCGGAGAGCGAGATGCCGATGAGCGCGGTCACACCGAGGCCGAGGGAGGCCGCGTTCACGGTGGCGCGATAGCCGGTGATGACGCCGGCCGCCTCCAGCCGGTTGATGCGGTCGGTGACACTGGGTCCCGACAGTCCGACGAGGCGTCCCAGCTCCGCGTAGGAGGCCCGGCCGTTCTCCCTCAGGGCCTGGATGAGCTGCCTGTCCACCGCGTCCATGCGATCGGTTGCCTTCCGACTAAGAATTGCGTTGTGGGTGATGGGTGTTCGGTGATGCCCGGTCATGTACGACGAGACGAGAGCGGTGCGGGTGAGGTCACCTGTGGGACTCGCGCGCCCGGCCGACCTCGCCCTCCCAGCGCCGGTACAGGGTGTGCGGGACGCCCGCCGCGTCCAGCGCCCGTCCGGCGACGAAGTCCACCAGGTCCTGGATGTGCGTGGCCCCCGCGTAGAACGCCGGCGACGCGGGCAGTACGGTCGCGCCCGCCTCGTCCAGGGTCACCAGGTGCCGCAGAGTCTGCCCGTTCAAAGGGGTCTCGCGGACGACGACCACGAGCCGGCGACTTTCCTTGAGGGTGACGCTCGCCGCCCGTTGCAGCAGGTCCTTGGAGAGTCCGAGGGCCACGCCCGCGACGCACGCCGTCGATGCGGGGACGATCAGCATCCCCTTGACGGGGTACGAGCCCGAGGACGGTCCGGCTGCCAGGTCGCCGGGGTTCCAGTACCGGACCCGGTCGCCGTGGTCGCCGTCGAGGTCCACGGCGAACGTGCCGGGCTTGCCGTCCGCGCCACGGGACAGCCATTCCCGCAGGTCGTCACGCCAGTGTGCGTCCCGGAAGGCGATGCCCGTCTCGTCGAGCAGGGTCAGCCGCGAGGCCCGGGACACCACGAGGTCGACACTCTCGCCCGCGGCGAGGAGCGCGCGCAGCACGGCCGCGGCGTATGGGGTGCCGGATGCGCCGGACACCCCTACGATCCAAGGCGTACGCGGCGTCTTCCCTGGCTTGACTGGGTTCACGACACCGAGCCTATCCGGCGCCGCGCGGTGGGAACCGGCCAAGGGGGCCCGGCCGTTTCCACGAAGGACGGGTGAGGTCGGGACGGGGGTTCGACATGGCGGGTGGAATGCGCGGGACGCTGGGTCCCGAGCGGCAGTGGTCGCGCGGGGACCGTGCGAAGGCGGCGGCCAAGCTGATGGTGGGCTGGGTCGCGCTGCTGTGGATCCTGGAGGTCGTCGACGTGGCGACCGGCCACGCGCTGGACGACTTCGGGATAGTGCCGCGCTCGGTGCCCGAACTGGTCGACGTCGTGCCCGCTTCCTTCATCCACTTCGGCTTCGGCCATGTCGCGGCGAACAGCGTGCCGCTGCTGGTGCTGGGCTTCCTCGCGGCGCTGGGCGGACTGCGCCGCTTCGCCGCCGTCTGCGCGCTGATCATCGTCGCGGACGGGCTGGGGGTCTGGCTGATATCCCCGGACAACACCAACACCGCCGGTGCCTCCGGCGTCGTCTTCGGGCTCTTCGGGTTCCTCGTCGTCACCGGCTTCGTCGAGCGCCGGCTGCTGGGGGTCGCGGTAGGTGTCCTGGTCGCGGCCGTCTGGGGCGGCGCGATCCTCGGCGGCATCGCCCCGAACGCGACCGGGATCAGCTGGCAGGGCCATCTGATCGGGCTGGTGACGGGCGTGGTGGCGGCGTTCTTGTTCCGCCGCCGGGCGGACGGGGCCGCGCTCAGGGCGCGCCGGGCGACGCGGGGTCCACAGGAAGACGGCTCGTATCGACCGTAAGGCGGCCGATCTTGGTCTCCACGGCGAGCTTGCCGCCGTACGCAAGCGTGTCTCGTCCGCGGTAGCCGTCGGGGCCGGGGTTCCAGAGCGTGACGAGATGAGCCTTCTGCGGGTCGAAGATCAGGTAGTTGGGGATGCCCCGAGAGGCGTACTGCCTGTTCTTGACCTCGTAGTCGTTGCGGATGCTGCTCGGGGAGACCACCTCGATGGCGAGCTCAATGAGGTCGGGTGCATAGAAGGTCAGATTCCGGTTCTTCTCGGCTGCTGGGATGAGCGCGAGATCGGGGCAGAACTCGAAGTCGTCGCTGAAGGGAATGGCCACATCGCTGATGAATCCCCACTCCGGGCCCAGCTGGGCTTCCATCTGTGTCCAGAGCCGCACGATGGTCTCGTTGTGGAACGGCCTCAGCGGACTCATCACGATGTTGCCCTCGACAATCTCCATCCGGTATCCGCGGAACATGTCCTCGTACCGGGCGAGCTGCGAGTGCAGGCGGTCACTGTCCGAGATGGTCACGTCAGCCTCCCTCTCTCTGCACTCGATGGTAGGCCGCACCATATTCAGAAGGTCAGACCCCGAACCAGAAGGTCCAGCAGCGCACACACGAACAGGGCAATGCCGATGAACCCGTTGACGGAGAAGAACGCGCGGTTCAGGCGGGACAGGTCGTGCGGGCGCACGATCGTGTGCTCGTACACGAACGCGCCCGCGACGATCGCCAGCCCCAGCCACAGGAACGCGCCCGCGTCGGTGAGGATCGCGTACCAGACGAAGAGGGCCGTGGTCAGCGTGTGGCAGACCCGGGCCGCCCAGACCGCCGCCGGGATGCCGAAGCGGGCCGGGACCGACAGCACGCCGGACTCGCGGTCGGAGTCGACGTCCTGGCAGGCGTAGATGAGGTCGAAGCCGCCGATCCAGACGCCGACGGCCAGGCCGAGGACGACCGCCTCCCAGGACCACTCCCCCGTGATGGCGAGCCAGCCGCCGACCGGGCCCATGGCCTGGGCGAGACCGAGGATGGCCTGCGGGTAGTTCGTGAAGCGTTTGCCGTACGGGTAGACCACCATCGGGATCACGGCGACGGGGGCCAGCGCGAGGCAGAGCGGATTCAGCAGCGCCGCCGAGCCGAGGAAGATCACGACCGCGATCAGGGCGCCGGTCCACGCGTGCTTGACCGACATCGCGCCGGTCACCAGCTCGCGGTGCGCCGTGCGCGGGTTCCGCGCGTCGATCTCGCGGTCGATGATCCGGTTGACCGCCATCGCGAACGTGCGCAGGCCCACCATGCAGACGGTGACCAGGAGCAGCCGGACCCAGTGGATGTTGCCGTCCAGCCGGAACATGGCCGTGAGCGCGGCGATGTACGCGAAGGGCAGCGCGAAGATCGAGTGTTCGATCATCACGAGGCGGAGGAAGGCCTTGGTGCGGCCCGGTTGCTGCGGAAGGGCCGCCGACGCGCTGGTCACAGGCCGTACTCCTTCCAGCGGCGGTCGACGAGCGCCGCCGTGGCCGGGTCGGACTCGACCATGTCGGGCCAGCCGCCGTCCCGGGTGTAGCCCTCCTCGATCCACTTCCTGGTGGCGTCGATGCCGGCCTTGCCGCCCCAGAACTGCTGGTAGGAAGCGTGGTCCAGATGGTCCACCGGGCCCTCGACGATCGACAGGTCGCGGGAGTAGTCCGTGTTGCCCAGCGCCCGCCAGGCCACCTCGTGCAGGTCGTGCACGTCACAGTCGGAGTCGACCACCACGATCAGCTTGGTCAGGGACATCATGTGGGCGCCCCAGATCGCGTGCATGACCTTCTGCGCGTGCTTGGGGTACTTCTTGTCGATCGAGATGATCGCGCAGTTGTGGAAGCCGCCCGCCTCGGGGAGGTGGTAGTCCACGATGTCCGGCACGATGATTTTGAGGAGGGGGAGGAAGAAGCGTTCCGTCGCCCGTCCCAGCGGTCCGTCCTCGGTCGGCGGCCGACCGACCACGATCGACTGGAGCAACGGCCGCTTCCGCATCGTCACACAGTCGATCTTCAGCGCGGGGAACGGTTCCTGCGGGGTGTAGAAGCCGGTGTGGTCGCCGAACGGGCCCTCGGGGAGCATCTCGCCGGGCTCCAGCCAGCCCTCGATCACGACCTCGGCGTTCGCCGGCACCTGCAGCGGCACCGTCTTGCAGTCGACCATCTCGATCCGCTTGCCCGCGACGAACCCGGCGAACAGGTACTCGTCGATGTCTCCGGGGAGCGGGGCGGTGGAGGCGTAGGTCACGGCGGGCGGGCAGCCGAAGGCGATGGCGACCGGCAGGCGTTCGCCGCGCTTGGCGGCCACCTGGTAGTGGTTGCGGCTGTCCTTGTGGATCTGCCAGTGCATGCCGATGGTGCGCTTGTCGTGGCGCTGGAGGCGGTAGAGGCCGAGGTTGCGTACGCCGGTCTCGGGGTGCTTGGTGTGGGTGAGCCCCAGGTTGAAGAAGGAGCCGCCGTCCTTGGGCCAGGTGAAGAGGGCCGGGAGCAGGTCCAGGTCCACGTCGTCGCCCTGGAGGACCACCTCCTGCACGGGCGCGCTGTCCGCCTTCACCTTCTTCGGCGGGACGTGCGCCATCGCGCCGAGCTTGCCGAACGCCTCACGCACGCCCACGAAGCCCTGGGGCAGTTCGGGCTTGAGCAGGCCGCCGATCTTCTCGCTGATCTCGCCGTACGACTTCAGGCCGAGGGCCTTCAGCAGGCGGCGGTCGGTGCCGAAGACGTTCATCGCGAGGGGCATCGAGGAGCCCTTCACGTTCTCGAAGAGCAGGGCGGGGCCGCCGGCCTTGTTGACCCGGTCGACGATCTCCCCGACCTCCAGGTAGGGGTCGACTTCGGCCTTGATGCGCTTGAGATCGCCCTCGCGCTCCAGTGCGCGGAGCAGGGAGCGAAGATCGTCGTAAGCCATGGGGTCCAGTATCCCCGAGGGGCTACCCTGGCCCCGTCACGGGGCCCCGAGCACGGCCCCGATGTCACTTCCACCGCTTCCAGGGGGCCGTTCCATGCTCAGGCTGTTGATGTACCTCGTGCCGTGGGCGCTGACCATCTACGCGTTCATCGACTGCCTCAACACCCCCGAGGACGAGGCGAAGCACCTGCCGAAGATCGCATGGGTCTTCATCATCCTGCTCTTCTGGATCGTCGGCCCGATCGCCTGGCTCGCCGCGGGCAAGCTCCGCAACGTGCCGGCCGGCGGCCGCACGCCCTCCGAATGGCACCGCAACCACCGCACGCAGTACGTCGCGCCCGACGACAACCCCGAGTTCCTGAAGTCGCTCGCCGAGGACAACAAGAAGGACGATTCGCTGCTCAAGAGCTGGGAGGCCGACCTGCGCCGCCGCGAGGAGGAACTGAAGCGGGGGGAGCGGAAGGAGCCGGAGGGCGGCGCGAAGGGTGAGAAGGGCGAGACCGGCGAGAAGCGGGACAGGAAGGACGGCGAGGAGGCGTAGCGCGGGGGCGGACAGCGGTCGGAGGTCAGCTGTCGCCGAGTGGGGGCTGGTCGCGCAGTTCCCCGCGCCCGATGGTCAGTCGGTCGGCTCGTGCCCCTTCTTGTCCACGACGCCGACCTCCACGGAGACCTTCGACACGCCCTGGGTCCTGATGCACAGGAACTGGTCGTCGCGTACGGGCGTGGGTTCGCCCTCCGTCGCGGCCCCGGCGACGCGCTGGAGCAGCCCGGCCACGTCCTCGTCGTCGGCGGGTCCCCGGTCGACCAACCCGGTCGCGACCGCGGTGGCGAGGACGGTGGCCACGCCGAGCGGGAGCGTGACGGCGGCGAAGCGGCGGCGCGTGCGCGTGCGGGCCGTCGGCTCACGCGTGCCGGTGATCCGGACGGTGACCTCGCCGGTCAGCTCCTGCATGAGGTGGTCCTCCAGCCGTGTCAGCCGGTCGTCGGAGAGGCGCGGGTCGCCCGGACTCGGCAACAGCCGTGCCAGTTCGTCATGTTCCGCAGCACTCACCCTGAGCCCCCGGTCACTCAGGAATCCGCCTCGTTCCCTCGCCACACCCGCACGCCGAATAGCCTTAGCCTTCCACTCGATGCCTGAACCCGGACCACCTCCCAGTGCCCCCGCCCCCGCCCCCGTCTCCACCCCCGTCCGCCTCCGTCCCGTCGACCTCGCCCGGCTCTCCGGTGTCTCCACGCAGCAGATCCGCAACTACGAGGAGGCGGGGGTGCTGCCGCCGGTGCCGCGTACGGACTCGGGGTACCGGATCTTCGGCGACGCGCACCGGCGGGCGCTGCTGACGTACCGGGCGCTGTCGAAGGGGTACGGGGCGGTCGTGGCCACGCGGATCATGCGGACCGTGCACGAGGGGGACGTACCGGGGGCGCTGGCGCTGGTGGACGAGGCGCACGCGGCGCTGCACGCGGAGCGGGTGTCGTTGCGCACGACCGGGGAGGCGCTCCGGGCGCTGGCCGGGGAGCCGCCCGAGGACGACGTGCCCGCGGCCGACCTGCTGATCGGCGAGGTCGCGGCGCTGCTCGGCGTGCGGACGTCGACGCTGCGGGTCTGGGAGGCCGCCGGCCTGCTCTCCCCCGTGCGGGACCGGGGCACCGGCTACCGCCACTACGCCCCCGACGAGGTACGCGACGCCCGTTTCATCCTCGCCCTCCGCCGCAGCCACTACCTCCTCGACGACATCCGGCCCATCCTCGAAGACCTCCGCGCGGAGGGCGGCACGGAGGCCCTCCGCACCGCGATCACCACCCGCGGCGCCGAGCTGACCGCCCGCACGGCGGCCATGCTGGAGGGCGCCGGCCACCTGCACACGTACCTGTGCCCGCCCGCCGCCGAGCCGCCCGCGGCGGCCCCGGAGCGCCCGCCGCGCGACCTCTGAGCGCCACCCCGCGCGCCCATGAGCATCACCCGTGGTGGCGTATACCTCATCCAGGCTTGATGATGGACAAAGGGTAAGAAAGCGACGATTGCGAACGGCCGGGAGTCGGAGAAGCGCCGCTCCTCCTCGCGGCGGGCGTCCGCCGAGGAGCGGGCCTCCGTACCCGAGGCCATGCGGAGCGCGATCGAACAGCTCTCCCCCAGTCACTCGGGCGCGCTCGCGAGTCCGGTTCCCACGACGGAACTCTGCGACCGCTACGACCTCAGCTTCGACGACCTCAACCCCGGCCTCGGCCCCCACCTGGGCACCCTCCTCCTCCCCCGCCCCTCCCGCTCCCCCGATCCCGCGTCGCGTCGCGCACGTGACCGCGGCGCGACGCGGGCAGAGTGAGTTCATGGACCAGGACAAGGACCGGGACCAAGGTCAAGGCCAGGTACGCGCGTGGCTCGCCACCGCCGTCGAGGAGGCGCGGGCTGGGCTGGCCGAGGGTGGCATCCCGATCGGGGCCGCGCTCTACGGACCGGACGGCCGCCTGCTCGGGCGCGGGCACAACCGCCGCGTCCAGGACGGCGATCCGTCCACGCACGCCGAGACGGCGGCGTTCCGCGCGGCGGGGCGGCAGAGGACGTACCGCGGTACGACGATGGTGACGACGCTCTCGCCCTGCTGGTACTGCTCCGGCCTGGTGCGGCAGTTCGGGATCTCGCGGGTGGTGGTCGGCGAGGCCACCACCTTCCATGGCGGCCACGACTGGCTCGCCGAGCACGGCGTGGAGGTCCTGGTGCTGGACGACCCGGAGTGCGTGGCCCTGATGCGGGACTTCATCGAGCACCACCCGGCTCTATGGAACGAGGACATCGGTGACGCGAGTGACGCCAAAGACATCATCGAAGCCGGAGACATCAGTGACGCCGGGCGTTAGGCCACCCCGGGTCCCCACCATCGATCTGCACCCCTGGCTCGGCGGCGGCCCCGAGGACCGCGCCAGGATCGCCCGGACCGTGGACGAGGCGCTCCAGAGCGCCGGTTTCCTGCTCGTCACCGGCCACGGGGTCGACCCGGCGCTCCGGACGCGTGTCCGGGAGGCCGCCCGGAGATTCTTCGTCCTGCCCGTCGAGGCCAAGCAGGCGTACGAGGTGAAGGTCGGCGGGCGCGGCTGGCTGGGGCCCGGCGCCGAGGCGAACGGGTACGCCGAGGGTACGGAGACCCCGCCGGACCTCAAGGAGTCGCTGACGTTCGCGACGCACGAGCCGTTCGACGACCCGGCCGTGAACGCGGAGTGGTACGCGCCGAACGTGTGGCCGGCGGAGGTGCCGGAGCTGCGGGCGCTCTGCGAGGAGTACCTGGCGCGGATGGGCGAGTTGGAGAACCTGCTGCTCTCGCTCCTCGGGGAGGCGCTCGGGCTGGAGCCGGACTTCTTCTCCCGCCACATGAGCCACCCCACCTACGGCTTCAACATCAACTGGTACCCGGGCACGGACGTCATCGGCGACCCCGTGCCGGGCCAGTTCCGGATCGGCCCGCACACCGACTTCGGCACGGTGACCATCCTCGACCGGCAGGCCGGCAAGGGCGGGCTCCAGGTGTACACGGACGAGGGCGGCTGGGAGGACGCCCCGTACGACCCGGACGCCCTCACCATCAACATCGGTGATCTGATGGCCCGTTGGACCGGTGACCGCTGGCGTTCCGGGCGCCACCGCGTCCTGCCGCCCCCGGCCGACGAGCCGTCCGAGGAGCTGATGTCGCTGGTCTACTTCGGTGAGTGCACGCCCGGCACGATCGTGGAGTCCGTACCGGCGCCGGTCGGACGGGTGGCGTATCCGCCGGTGGACTCGCACGTGTACCTGCGGGCGCAACTGGACTCGATCACCGTCGACTGACCGCCCCTGGGGAACCCGTACGCCCCGCATCCCGTCTTCCCCCGCGTCACCTTGTATCGAGTGTTTGACACAAGATCCCACCCACGGCATCTTGTACTCACCGCTTGATACAAGATGATCCGGGGGGATCTCTCCATGCTCGACACCGCCCCGCTCCAGGACCGGCTCCTCGACCACGCCGACCACTACGCCCGCTGGTCCGGCCTGGCCGTCGGCCTGGTCGTCGCGCAGGCGCTGTCCACACTCGGGCACATCGAGTTCGAGCAGCGCGTGGTGTTCTGCCTCACGGCCTTCGGCCTGTGCGCGGTGGCCGGTGTCCTCCTCGCCGACGCCCTGACCCTGCGCCCCCAGGAGGCCGTACGCACCGCGAGTCTCGCCCCGCGCCTGGTCAGAGACCATGTGCCACCGCGCATGGGTCCGCTGATCGCCCTCCAGGGCGTCTCCCTCGTCGTCCTGCTCATGATCACGGCCGCCACGGCGTCCAAGGACGGCGACCGGATGCTCATCACCGGCAAGGTCGTCGACATCACCTGCAACGGGATGCGCGCCACCCTCGGCCCGTGGCCCGGCCTGTACTACAGCCTCCCGATGTTCGGCGCGCTCGCCATAGCCACCCCCACCTGCGTCTGGGCCTTGCGTCACATCGCGCACGGGCCGGGCGAGGAACAGCAGCGCCTCGACCGCGCGTGGGCGGTCACCGGGGCCTGGGGCCTGCTGGTGTCGAGCCAGCAGCTGTACGCCGTCCTGATGATCTCCGTCGCGCTGACGGAGACCGGCTGCGCCGGCACGCTGGGCGCGATCACCTTCTGGGTCTTCTACCCCCTGGCCCTGCTGAACCTCTTCACCGTCGTCTGGTCCCTGGTCACCGTGGTCGCGCCCCGCGCGGTCGAGAACGAGCACGCCGAGGACGGGGCACCCGACGATGAGTGACCCCGCCGTCCGCGTCGACACCACCAGCCAGGTCCCGCCGTACGAGCAGATCCGGGCGCAGCTCGCCGCGCTGATCGTCACCGGCCGCCTGGCCGAGGGCGAACGGCTGCCGACCGTGCGCCAGTTGGCCACGGATCTCGGTCTGGCGCCGGGCACCGTAGCCCGCGCCTACCGCGAGCTGGAGGCCGCCGAGCTGATCCGCACCCGCCGTGGCGCGGGCACCCGCGTGGCGGCGCCCCGGACCGGACCGACCCGCCCGCACGCCCACCAACTCGCCACCCTGGCCCGCGACTTCACCGCCTCCGCCCGCGCCCTGGGCGCCGACACCGAAGCCATCCTGACCGCCGTCCGCGAGGCCCTGGGCCCGGACCGGCCCTGACTAGAGCCGTGCTCTCCTGAAGGTGACGCCGAGGACTCCGCCCACGCCGCTGCCGAGCGCCACCCCCATCGCCAGGTTGTCGAAGACCGCCACTCCCAGCGCGATCCCGACGGCGATGCCGAACAACGCGCCCACGGTAAGCCCGACAGCGATGGACGGCGTCCCGTCGCCCGAGCCACTCCCAGAACCCTCGCCAACCTCGTCGTTCGCCACGCGATCATTCTGTCGATCCGGTCGAATCGAGGGCAAGGGCCGATACGGCCACCCTCACGAGGGCACCTCCTCCAGCGGCTCCAGCACCGAGTAGTCGCCGAAGCTCCGGCGATAGCGCAGGTGCCGCGTCTCCTGCGTGTGCCTGCGCTGCCACTCCTCCACGTCCGCCGGGTCACCGCGCACGCCCGACTCCGCGCCGCACTCCGTCTCGTCGCCCGACACACACCGCGCCTCGTACTCCGGTTCCGCCGTCGTGTCCTGTGCGATGACGTAGGGCACGTAGCGGAAGACACGGCGGCTACGGGGGCGGGGGGCAGCGGCGTGCTCCCGTCGCTGATGGTGACGGAGCAGCACGTTCGCGTCCGTCTCCGCGCTCCGGTCGTACCGGGCCCGCGCCTCGTCCCGCCGCACGGCCAGCTCCGCGCACGCCGCACATCCGTTCACCGGAACGGGGGGCGGACCCAAGGGCTCAAGTTGACGCAACGTCACACCCTCCTCTTCGTACGGCGGTTGGCGGCCCTGACCTGCGCCCCGAGCCGCTCCGCCGGTGTCGCCGGCCGCAGCGTCGCCGGATCCGCCTCCCACTCCCGGCCGCCGCCCACCGGACGCAGCATCGCGTACGGCCCGACCCTGTCCCGGTACTCCCCCACGCGCCGCGTCCGCGGATCGTAGACAAGCTGCCCCTCTGGTTCCACGCACACTCCACAGCCCTGTTCGTCACTCTGGGTGTATCCAGCGTCGCCCACGGGAACGGTCGATATCAACGCGGGACGTGTGGCACTGGACCATTGCCACACGCGGTACGAGGGGGCGGCATGACGAGGCGGAACGCGGACGGGGCCGTCGGGGCCGGGAGTTCGGTGCTGTTCGGCGAGGTGCTGCGGCACTACCGCGAGGGCGCGCTGCTGACCCAGGAGGCGCTGGCGCGGCAGATCCCGTGCGACCGCTCCCAGGTGGCGAAGATCGAGGCGGGCACGAGGGTCCCGAGCGACCAGTTCGCGAAGCGGTGCGACGACGTGCTGTGCACGGGTGGGGTGTTGGCCCGGATGTGGGCCAAGGTGGACTGGTATCCGCAGGTGGAGCACCCGGATTGGTTCAAGCGCCGGGCCGAGATGGACACTCAGGTCGTTGATCTGCGGGCCTACCACGAGCGAGTCGTCCCGGGCCTGTTGCAGACCGTGGACTACATGGAGGCGCTGTTCAGCCGCCGCCGCAGGAGTGCCGAGGAGGTGGAGGAGCGAGTACGAGCGCGGCTGAGTCGACAGCAACGCTTCCTGGAGCCCGACGGCCCGTTTTACGCCGTGGTGCTCGACGAGAGCTGTCTGCGCAACCTCGTCGGCAGCCCATCGGTCATGCGGGGCCAGTGCGCGCATCTGCTGAGCGTCGCCGAGCGGGCCAACATCCACATCCAGGTCGCCCCGGCCGCCCTTCCCGGGCTCATCCGCCCCAGCGGCTCGATGTCGCTGATCACGCTGCCGGACGGGCACAAGTGGGTCTACTCAGAGACCCTGGATCGCGGCTACTTCAGCGACGATCCGGCCGTCTTCGTACGACATAGCCAGACCTATGATGTGCTCAGGGCCGACGCTCCGTCAGCTCGCGAGTCCGTCGCGCTGATCAGCGATGTGATGGAGGGGTACGGGGATCATGGACAAGTACCAGCTGAACACGGCGACCTGGACCAAGAGCAGCTACAGCGACGACAACGGCGGCGACTGTGTCGAAGTGGCGACCTGGATCAAGAGCAGCCACAGCGGCGAGGACGGCGGCAACTGCATCGAAATCGCCCCCGATATCCCCGCCGTCGTCCCCGTTCGTGACAGCAAGAACCCCGACGGCCCCATCCTGGTCATCAACCGTCCCGCCTGGCTCTCCTTCATAGCCGCCGTTCGGTCGGAGTCGTAAGCGAACGGGCAGGGATCGTCGTACTCCGAAGCAACTGCCCCTCTCCCCACAGCTGTTGATAACACCAGCAGCTATGACTACGGCAACCATCCAGCCCCACGCCCTCCTCGACATACCCAAGGCGTTCCGCCCCCCGGAGGGCCCCCCGTTCGTGGTGCTGGCGGGAGCCCGTGGGCTCGGCAGGAGCACGGTGCTGCGGGAGCTGTGCGCGGCCTACCGGGGACGCAGCCCCGTCGCGTTGATCGACGGGGAGGAGACCCGGTTCGACCGACCTCCCCCGGGCCGGCCCCCGGCGTCGTGGTCACCGGCGTACGAGGCGCTGACCGTGGTCGCCGAGCAGCTGGCGGAGCCGCTGGGCGGGGCGGGGCGGATCACGTTCCCCCGGCTGGCGTGCGGGCTGCTCGCCGTCGCGGCCGGGGGGTGGGGGGATCGCGGGCTGTCGCGGGTCTGCGCGGAGGCGGAGCGGGTCCTGCTGCTGAGCGACACGGGTGGCTGGCTGGCGGGGCGGTGGGTGGGGAGGACCGTGGCCCGGCTGGTGTCGTCGCTGTCGGACCAGGGTCCGGTGGTCGAGGCGATCGTCGAGACCGCGCTGGAGGCGTTCAGCGAGGGGATGTCGTCCTCGCACCGGCGGCTGCGCCGGGGGGCCGTCTGGTACCGCGACCATCCGCACGCGGCCGGGAACCCCAAGCTGGGCATGGTCCTGCTCTCCCGGCACTTCCACGCGGGCGGCGACGCCCGGACCCACGCCGAGCACCATCTCGTACGGGCGCTGCTGGCGGACCTCGACGACGCGTACGCGGGGGTCGCGGGGGTCGTACCGCGCCCGCAGCGAGGCGGGCGGCCGGTGGTGCTGCTGGACAACGTGCAGGAGGCGGCGGGGCGGCGGCTGATGGAATCCGTGCTGCGGGCGCGGGCGGACGGCCGGGCGGACCAGGTGGCGTTCTTCGCGGGGCTGCGGGGGCAGGGCCACCCCGCCCTGCGGAACGCGGCCCGCCGCACGCTCGCGGAGGCCACCCGGGGGACCGACTGGACGCCGGGTGGTACGCCGTCGTCGCACGCGCTGCTGGTGTCGCTGCCGCCGTTCTCCCCCGACGACACCCGGCAGGCAGTGGAGGCGGCCTGTCCCGGGCAGTCGGTCCCGCCCGCTCTCCCCTTCGCCGTCCACCGGCTGACCGGCGGCAATCCCCTCGGCACGGCACTGCTCGCCGCGTCGGCCGGCCGGAACCTCGCCCGGGGGCTCGGCACACCGGCCGATCTGCTGCTGGCGGAGGACACCGGACGCCGCGCCTACGAGACCGTGTTGGACCGTCTCCTCCCGGACGAGGACCACCTCGACGAGCTGGCCGTCCTCTCCCTCGCCCACGACCACGCCTCGGCGGTCGTCCTGGCCGAGTCCCAACTGCCGGTCGGCTTCGGCGAGTCGGGCGTACGGGCCCTGTCGAGCCGGTTGGCGGCGCAGGGTCACGCCCCCGCCCCGGACCACTTCGTGAGCGACCCCTTCCTCCGGGCCCTGCTCCTGCTGCACCTGCGCCACGGACACACCGCCGGCTCGGGCCGCCCGGCCTGGCGGGAGGCCCACCGCGCCCTGGCGGCCCACTACGGCGGCGCCCACCCCCTGCACCGCGCGCACCACGAACTCGCCCTCGGCAACGCGGACTTCGCGGTGTCCCATCTCCGGGAGACCCTCCCCGCGCTGGACCTCCGCGAGTGGCTCGCGGCTCTGACCTTCATCACGTCGGCCCCGCACCACTCCTCCGACGACCACCGCGCGGCCATCGCCGTCGGCCGCACGGACGCGTCCCACCGCCCACCACCGGGCACGGACCCGGGCCTCCACCTCTGTGTACGCCGCGCACTCCACGCGACCTGGTACGAGGCGGACCCCCTGACCCCACCGGCCCCCGAGGTGACCGCCCGTCTCCAAAGGGACCTGGGCCGCCTCGGCCCCGGCGCCTCACACCCCTGGGCGAGGTGAGGCGCCCGTCGAGAAGGGCCCGCACCCCGTCCACCGGCGGTTTCCGGGGATCGTCGCCCCCTGTGATCGGATCCGGTCGGCGATGCGGATGCGGTCGGCTTCCCGCAGGCACCGGGACGCACCGGACGGCGGCAGCACCGGTCTGGCCTGTGCTGCCGCCTTCCGGCGGCCGGAGGGGTTCCGGCCATTGCGCCGTCGCTTTCCCGGGCGGAGGTCGATGCCGACGGCCTCGGCCTCCTCTCTGTCACCGACGCCTCGCCGCACGAGCCGGACGTATTCCTCAGCCCCTCCGGACGGAAGGAGCGTCTGACCTCCAGCGCAGGCCGTGCCCCGGCAGGAACGGGAAGCGGGCCGGGCCGGGCGGTAGCCCGCTGGTCCTCCGGCCGTCAGCCGTGGTGCCACCCCGTCAAGGAGGCGAGCCCGTCCTCCAGGCCCTGACGGAACGCGGACCGCCGCGTCTCCGGCATGTCGAGAAGCAGCTGGTCCTCCAGCTTCTGCACCGCCGGCGCGCACGCCCTCAGCAGTTCCTCCCCCTCCCAGGTCAGCCGGGCCTCCATGATCCGCCGGTTTCCCGGGGCATGGGCACGCTCGATCAGCCCGCGCTCCTCCAGCGCGCGCACCATCTCGTGCATCGTCTGGGGCCTGACGAAGGAGCGGCGGGCCAACTGGGCGGAGGAGAGCCCGCCTCGGTGCCGCAGCACGGTCAGGGCCGTGTACTGGAACGTGGTGAGCCCGTACGGCCGCAGGGCCTCGTCCATGAACGAGCGGATGGCCAGTTCGAGTTGCTTGACGAGATAGATCGTCAGCGGGCCCTTGTGGCCTCCGGAGTCCGGAGCGGGATCCGTATCCGGCCCCGGAGCCGACGCCGGGTCCCGATCGGCTGCCTCCGCCATCGTTCGCACCTCACGGTCTGTCGTCGGGGAGGTCGGGCGAGACCGTCGCCCAGGTCAGACGGCCGGTGTCTTCACCCGATAGCCGACAGGTAGGAGTTCAAGGTCATGTCGGCGAGCCACGGTACCCCACAGCCCATGGGGCATCCACAGCGTCATCCCGATGGCCAGGGCACCGAGCCCGATCAGGTACCAGGTGCCTCCGGTGTCGCCGAACCAGTCCTGCACCAGGAAGAACACGATCGCCCCGATGATCGGTCCCTCGAAGGTACCGAGGCCGCCGATGACCACCATGAAGATCATGTACGCGGACCAGTGGACCCCGAAGATGGAGTCCGGCTGCACCCGCAGGGTGTTGGCGAGGGTGAGTCCGCCGGCTGCCGCGCCGCCCACTGCCGCCAGGACGAAGACCAGCCGTTTCGCCGAGGTGACCCGTACCCCGACGGAGGCCGCGCCCACCGGGTCGTCGCGGATCGCCTCCAGCGAAGCTCCCAGCCTGCTGCGCAGCAGCACGAACACGGCCAGCAGCAGCACACTCATCAGAGCCAGGGCGAGCCAGTACACCTGGGCCTGCCGCACCGCCGGATCGGTGGCCGACAGATCGGTGAGCGAGCGCCCGGAACCGCCGCCCAGCGAAGGCGTGTTCACCACGACCAGCCGGAAGAACTCCGCGATCGCCCACATGCCGATGGCGAACTGCCCGCCGGTGAGCCGGAACGCGAGCAGCGAGGTGGGCACGGCGACGGCACCCGCGAGCAGGGCCGACAGGACGACCGCGAGGAAGGGGCTGACGCCTCGGTCGACGAAGAGGAAGACTCCGTACGCGCCGAGGCCGATGAAGCCCTGCTGGCCGACGGAGACCAGGCCGGCGTAGCCCGCCAGCGCGTTCCACATGGCCGCGACGATGACGAGGACGAACAGGGTCGTCAGCTTCGCGGTCGCCTCGGGCGTGAAGACGAAGGGGGCGAACGCCAGCGCGAGCAGCAGGGCGGACAGGGCACCGGACGCCGTACGGGAGACGGGGGTCCACCGGTGGATGGTGGCGGTGGCGGTGGGCACCGGTGGTGCGGTGGTCATGTACGGCTCCTTCTCATGCCGAGCAGTCCCTGCGGACGGAAGGCCAGGACCGCGAGGAACACCACGTGTCCGGCCACGATGGAGAAGCGCGGATCCACCTGCGCTCCGACGGTCTGGGCGACGCCGAGGACCATGCCCCCCACGAGCGTCCCCCACAGCGAACCGAGCCCTCCGATCACGACGACCTCGAAGGCGAACAGCAGCTGGGTCGGCCCCATGGCCGGGCTGAAGGACGACCGCATCGCGAAGAACGCCCCCGCCAGACCCGCGGTGGCGACGGCGATCGCGGCGGCCCAGGCGTACACCCGGCGGCTGTCGATCCCGACCAACTCGGCGGTGTCCGCGTCGGCGGCGGTGGCGCGGATCGCCCGGCCGATGCCCGTACGGGCGAGCAGCAGCTGCAGCCCGCCGAGCAGCGCGACCGCCACCGCCACAGTCAGCACACCGAGGTACGGGATGCTCACCGACGGCCCGAGCTGGAGACCGGACGTGGACAGCGAACCGACGTCCAGGGAGCGGGAGTCGGCGCTGAAGATCTCCAGCAGCACGTTCTGCAGCACGATGGCGAGACCGAAGGTGGCCAGCATCGACGACATCTCGCCGGTGCGCACCGCCTTGCTGAGGATGCCCCGCTGCAACGCCACTCCGACCAGGCCCATCACGGGCAGGACCAGCAGGACCGCGAAGAACGGGCTGATGCCGACGGCGGCGGCCAGCACCGCGACGAGGAACGCGCCGAGGACCGCGAGGTCGCCGTGGCTCAGGTTGACGGTCCGCATCACGCCGAACATCAGGGAGAGGCCGCAGGCGAAGAGCGCGTAGACGCCGCCGAGCATGACGCCCTGCACGATGGCGTTGATCCAGTTCATGCCGGCTCCTCCTGCGCGGTTGCGGACATGGTGCGGTCCGGGGCCGCCGCCCGGCCGAGTCCGAAGTACGCCTCGACCACCTGGTCGCGGGTGACGTCGTCGGCGGGTTCGTCCAGGACGACGCGGCCTTCGAGCATGCACAGCACGCGCCGGGCCACCCCCAGGGCGCGGCCGAGGTCCTGCTCCACCAGCAGTACCGTCGTACCGCCGGACAGGATCTCGCCGAGCGAGTCGTAGAGGGTGTCGACCACGATGGGCGCGAGGCCGAGGGAGACCTCGTCGAGCATCAGCAGCCGGGGGTTGGTCATCAGCGCCCTGCCGATGGCCACGGCCTGCTGCTCGCCGCCCGACAGGTTGCCGGCGCGCCGCTTCAGCAGCCCGTCGAGCAGCGGAAAGGCGGCCACGACGGCTGTCAGGTCCCACGGTCCGGGGCGCCGCACCCGGGACGCGACCAGCAGGTTCTCCTCCACGGTGAGGTCGGCGAAGAGCCGCCGCCCCTCCGGGACCAGCGCGATCCCGGCCGCGACACGGTCGTGGGCCCGCCGGGCCGTCACGTCCTCACCCGCCAGGCCGATACGGCCCTCAGCCGGCCGGTGTGCTCCGGCGACGGCCCGCATCAGGGTGGACTTTCCGGCACCGTTGGCCCCGACCACCGCCACGACCTCGCCCTCCTCCACGGCGAAGGAGACGTCGCGGACGGCACGCAACAGACCGTGCCGTACTTCCAGATTCTCGACAGACAGCAGACTCATGCCGCGCTCCCGAGATAGGCCTCGACGACCCGGGGATCGGACATGACGGCGCCCGGTTCACCCTCGGCCAGGACCCGGCCCTGCGCCAGACAGACCAGCCGGTCGATCACCCTCAGCAGCGCATGGATGACGTGCTCGATCCAGACGATGGCGATGCCGTCGGCGCGCAACTGCACGATGGTGGCGATCAGTTCGTCCGTCTCGGCGTCGGTGAGACCGCCCGCGATCTCGTCCAGCAGCAGCACCTGCGGATCGGTCGCCAGCGCCCGTGCCATCTCCAGCCGCTTGCGCTCCAGCAGGGTGAGCGCGGCCGCGGGCCGGTTGGCCTGGCCGAGCATGCCGCAGCGCTCGAGTACGCCGAACGCGTGCCGCTCTGCGGCCCGGCGCCGGTGCGAGCCACCCTGCACCGACGCGACCAGCACGTTCTCGTAGGCCGTCATGCCGGTGAAGGGGCGCGGCACCTGATGGGAGCGCCCGATGCCGCTGCGACAGCGGCGGTCGACCTTCCAGCGGGTCACGTCCTGCCCCTGGAAAGTGACGCGGCCCTCGGAGGGGGACTGGGCCCCGGAGAGGATGTCGAGCAGGGTCGTCTTTCCGGCGCCGTTCGGGCCGACGATGCCCAGGGCCTCGCCGGGGGCGAGGGTGATGTCGATGCCTTCGAGGACGACCAGGTTGCCGAAGCGTCGGTGAATGCCGTTCGCGGCGAGCACCGGCGCGGCCGGGGCGGCCGCCGAGGCGGCCTCCCCCGTCCCCACGGTGTCGGTCACCGGCTCAGCGGAGGGGCTCAAGTTCGCCTCCGAGCGGGATGTCGCGGAAGGCGCCGTTGTCGACGATGACCGGCTCGACGGCGAACTTGCTGCCCCCCGTGGCCTTGCGCCACTGCGCCATGACCAGCGGCTCCGTGGACACGTTCTTCACCGGCCCGGATGTGAAGTCCAGCGGCCCGGCGACGGTCGTGAGCCTGGCGTTGCCGAGGGCGGCCGCCAGCTCCTTCCGGTCCTTGGGGTCGGAGGTCGCCTTCAGCGCGTGCACCGCGATCTCGAAGAGCGCCATGTTGGACCCGATGACCTGGTTCCACTGCTTCCCCGTCGACTTCTCGTAGTCGTCGGCCAGTTGCCCGGCGGTCTGGTCGGTGAGGGTGGAGGTGAACGGGAACTTCGGCGACCACCAGAAGCCGGCGGTGAGGCCGTGCCCGAGCGAGCCGAGTGCCTCGATCTGGGAGGGGAGGAGACCGGTCTTGGCGATGGACGCGATGCGCGGCCGGTAGCCCTGCTGCCGGGCCTGCTTCCAGAAGGTGGCGAAGTCGGGCGGCAGCGGGAAGGTGTTGAAGATCTCCGCGTCCGCCTTCTTGAACGCGGCGATCTGCGCCGAGTAGTCGTTCGTCCCGTCCTCGTACGCCCCGGGGTCGACGATCCTGAACCCGCTCTTCTTCAGCTGGGGCCCGAGCCCCTCCCGGATCGCCTTGCCGTCGGGGTCGTTGGGCCACATGACGCCGACCCGCCGGTTGGTCTCCACCCCGCCCTTCGTCCACAGGGAGACGTACGCGGCATGGATCTCCGCGACGCCTATGAAGAAGTGGTAGGTGTACGTGAACGGCTTCTCGGGGGTGGCGCCGCGGCCGAAATACCATGCCTCCCACGGCACGGCGGTCGACAGACACGGGACCTTGGCCGCCTCGCACGCGTCGGCGACGGGGTTGACCGTCTCCGGCGTGGAGGTGACGAGCATCAGGTCGATCTTCTCGCTGTTGATCAGGTCGGTCGCGACCTGTGCGGCGGTCTGCGGATTCGACTGACTGTCGCGGTCGACGATCTCGACCGAGTACTTCTTGCCACCGATCTTCAGTCCTCCCTCGAAGGTGGCCCGCATCTTCTTCAGCAGATACGCGTTCGGCTCGCCGAAGCCCGCGGCCGGTCCCGTGCTGGGTGAGACATAGCCGATCCGGAGCACCGCGTCGGTCTGCGCCGAGGACTCCTTGATGCCACCGCAGGCGGTCAGCAGACCGCCTGCGGTGAACAGCCCCGCGGCACCGGCTGTTCCCCGGAGAACGGATCTTCGGGACAAATTGCCGTTCGCGGGTGTGCTCATGGGTGCGCTCATGAATGCCTCCGGGCACGTCGAGGGAGCGGAAGTGAGGGTGGTGAAGCTGCCAGGGAAGACGGAACGGGCGACTGAAGCCGCCGGGGGGAAGCCCACAACAGAGAGCGGTGGCGAGTTCCTTCGCGTCCCGGTAGGGCCGGGCGACGAGCCCGATATCAGGAACCCTGATGATGACCACGATGATGCACACGCCGACGCCGGATGACAAGGGTGTTGCCGAGACGTGTCGGAACCACCCTTCGGGGCTCCACGCCCCGGCGCCCCGGAGGGGGAGAGGTTGCCCCAGCGGCCTTGACGGGGCCGCGCGACAGGCGTCATTGTTTCTCAGGATTCCTGATGTATCAGCGTGGTGGACGCGCTCGACGCACGCCTCGGGCGCTCCACCCCCTGTCCCACCTGCCCGCACGCGCAGCCACGTCCACCTTCACTACACCCGCGCCCACACCCCCGTCCGCAGACGCCGGGGCCGTGGTCTCACGGCTGCGACCGGCGCGCCGCCCTGGCCACCCGGTAAGGGGGAGGTGCGAGCGCTGAACGCCCGCGCATGTGGACGGCCTCGCCGGGCGCGCCACTCCGCACAGGCCGGAGGCAGTCCACCGATGACCGAGGCCGCGTCGAAGGCCGAGGCGGGATCGGGGCCGAGCATCTCGCCCACCTCCGCCGAGCACACGGTGCCGGGCCCCAGCGTCCTCTCGGTGACCGGCAACGGTGCGCGCACGGTCTCGCCTGCATCACCCCGCGCCGCCGGCGGGATCGTGGCAGCCCCGCCGCAGCGTTCGCCGGGAATCCGAACGGACGAGCGGGTGATCGCGGCGGAGCTTCGCGTCCACACGGCCTTCCCAGGATCACCGTTACCAGGTCAGGTCGCGGATCCGTGCCTCCTCCTTTGTGAGGGCGGACCCGTCTGTGAGGGCGGGACCCGTCACACCGCACGCGGTCCGGCCCGTCCGCCGCGTTGCCGACCCTGTTCACGAGACGGGTGCGCGCCGAACACTGCGGCCATCTCCTGACAGGTCAGCGAGGTCCTTGACCGAGCCGGGCCGGTCCACGAACGCCCGGAGGATGCGCGTCAGGAACGGACGGAGTGCAGCACCGCCAGGCCGACGTCCGCGTAGGAGTGCTTGCCGCTGACGAAGATGTTGACGCCGTAGTAGTTGAACAGCCAGCAGGCGAAGGCCGCGAGCGCGATGTACGCGGCCTTGCGGCCCTTCCAGCCGGCGGTGGCGCGGGCGTGCAGGTAGGTGGCGTAGAAGACCCAGGTGATGAACGACCAGGTCTCCTTGGGGTCCCAGCCCCAGTAGCGGCCCCACGCGTCGCCCGCCCAGATGGCGCCCGCGATGATCGTGAACGTCCACAGCGGGAAGACGGCCGCGTTGACGCGGTACGAGAACTTGTCGAGCGAGGCCGAGGCCGGCAGCCGCTCCATGACCGAGGTCGCGAACCGGCCCGGCCGGCCGCCGCTCGCGAGCTTGCTCTCGTAGGAGTCCTTGAACAGGTACAGGATCGTGCCGACCGCCCCGACGTAGAACACGGCGCCGCAGAAGATCGCCGTCGAGACGTGGATGTACAGCCAGTACGAGTGCAGGGCGGGAACCAACTGGTCGCTGGCGGTGTACAAGACAGTGACGGCGAGACCGAGATCGAGGAGGACGGTCGTGATGAGCGGCAGCCCGAGCCAGCGGACGTTCTTCTTCAGCGCGAGCAGCGAGAGGTACACCCCGACGGCCACCGTGGAGAAGGTGATGTTGAACTCGTACATGTTGCCCCACGGCGCCCGCTGCACCGAGAGGGCCCGCGTGAGCACCCCGCCGAACTCCACGAGGAAGGCCACCACCGTGAGGGACACGGCGATACGGCCGTAGAGGTCGCCCTGCTCGTCCCCGCCGTGGGCGCCGGGCCCGTCCGGCACGTCCCGGGAGCCGGTGGCGGCCCGCACGACCACCTTCGGCCGCTCCAGCACGGAGGTCCCGCCGGTCGTCTTCACCGTCACCGCGGGCGCGTCCGCCTTCTTCGCGGCGGCACCGCCCTCGGCGGTCAGCGCGGCGGCCGTACGGCCCACCTTGCTGCGGCTGCCGAAGAGCCATTCGGCGATGTAGGCGAAGAAGGCCAGGGTGTACACGGCCATCGCGGAGTAGATCAGCGTGTTGCTGATGCTCGCGAGGTTTTCGTTGGTGGCGGCGGCGAGAATCACTGCTCGGCCCCTTCGGAGGGTACGGCTGGAGGTTGGGGGGAGGGGGACTTCGGGCCCGCACTCTCTGCGGGCAGTCGTGCCGCTGGGGCGGCACGGGTGGGCGCCGCGGCACCCGGCAAGCGCCGGTCAGCGTCCTCGGCACCGGCGGGCGGCTCACCGTCGGAACCAGGCTCAGCGACAGTCGGAGCCTCGTCATGGACGACCGCGGCCAAGTCACCCAACTCCTCCGGCACCTTCGCCGACTCACTGCGCCCGAGGCCCGCCATCTCCACGACGGTGACGCCGTCGGGGCCGGTCACCGCCCGCACCCACACCCGGCGGCGCTGGACGAAGAGGGACGCGGCGAGGCCGAGGATGGCGGCGATCGCTCCGGCGAGCGCCCACCCGCTGCCGGGCTGCTGGGTGACCTGGAAGCCGGCCCACTCCTTCACCCCGTCGAAGGTGACCGTGCCGTTCCCCCCGGGCAGCGTCATCGTCTCGCCGACCTTCAGGTTCTCCCGCACCTGCGCGCCCTTGTCGTCCTCGTACGCCTTGAGCTTCCGCTTCTCCAGGCGGTACACGCTCTGCGGCACACCCGAGTCGACCCCGAGGTCACCGTGGTAGGGCTCCAGGTTGAGCACGGGGTTCAGCAGCGCGGGGAACTGCGAGAGCACGGCCGTGTTCTCGCCGCCGTACGTCGGCAGGAAGAACGCCTGGAAGCCGAGCTGTTCCCGCTTGCCCTGGGCGTTGGTGTAGCCGTCCATGACCTTGATCGCGCCGGAGGAGGTCACGTTGGAGTCCAGCGGCAGCAGCGGCGCGGCGTCGCTGAAGACGACCTGGCCCTTGCCGTCCCGCACGGTGATCACGGGGGCGTATCCATGGCTGACCAGGTAGACCTTGGAGTCGCCGATCTCCAGCGGCTTGTTGACCTCGATCTTGGTCGACTTCTCCTTGCCGTCCGCGCCGACCGCGTAGTCGATGTACGCCTCGTAGATCCGGGGGGTGCCCTTGTTCGGCCCGCTCACCTCGTAGGTGCCCCGGAAGTCCTTGAGGTCGAAGCTGAAGGGGTTGAGGTCCTCGGCGGTGAAGAGGCTGCCGGACTTGAAGTCGTCGTACTGCGTGAGCGTGTTGGCGAAGCCGTCGCCCTCGACGATCAGCTTGTTGCCCTCGGAGCGGTAGAGCTGGCCCCAGGCGAAGGCGACGAGCATCACGATCAGGGCGATGTGGAAGGCGAGGTTGCCCGCCTCCCGCAGATAGCCCTTCTCGGCGGCGACCGCGTCGCCGACGAGGTGCGCGCGGAACCGGCGCTTGCGCAGCACCTTCAGCGCCACCTCGCGCACCTGCTCCGGCTCGGCCCGCGTGCGCCAGGTCGCGTAGGCGGGCAGCCGGGTCAGCCTCTTGGGGGCGCCCGGCGGGCGGCCGCGCAGCTGGCCCACGAACTGCCAGGTGCGGGGCACGATGCAGCCGATGAGCGAGATGAACAGCAGGATGTAGATCGCCGAGAACCACACCGAGCTGTAGACGTGGAACAGGCCGAGCTTCTCGTAGACCGGCCCCAGGGTGTCGTGCCGCTCCATGAAGTCGGCGACCCGGGTCGCGTCCTGTCCCGACTGCGGGATCAGCGAGCCGGGGATCGCCGCGAGCGACAGCATGAACAGCAGGATCAGCGCGACCCGCATCGACGTCAGCTGCCGCCAGAACCAGCGGGCCCACCCGATCGCCCCCAGCGCGGGCAGGTTCGGCGCGTCCTCCTGCGGAGCAGTGGACAGCTGCGAGCCGGCGGCACCGAGGTCGTTGTCGTCGAGGGACGCGGAGGCGCGATCGGCGGCGGGGGCCGAAGCGACGGGCCGGTCGGCGGCGGTGGATCCGTCTTCCCGGGACGGCCGGGCCCGGTCCGTGGACCGCGCCGCGTCGGCCGGGCTGGCCTCGCCGTCGCCGGTGCGCCCGGTGCTGTTCTTCCGCTCGCTGGAGGTCTCGCGGCCGGAGTCGGTCGTCGTCATTGGCTCAGATCCCAGGGGTGAAGCCGGAGGACCAGACCTGCATCTCCTGAATGATGCGGTCCCAGGCGCCGGTCAGCATGAGCAGTCCGATCGTGATCATCATGCCGCCGCCGATGCGCAGCACCCACGCGTAGTGCCGCTTGACCCAGGCGAAGGCGCCGAGCGCCTTGCGGAAGGCCACCGCGGCGAGCACGAAGGGCAGGCCCAGCCCCAGACAGTACGCCACCATCAGCAGCGCTCCCCGCCCGGCGCTGGCCTGTTCGAGGGCGAGCGCGTTGACCGAGGCGAGGGTCGGGCCGATGCAGGGCACCCAGCCGATGCCGAAGAGCGCGCCCAGTATCGGGGCGCCCACGAGCCCGGTGGCCGGCTTGGTGTGGAAGCGGAACTCGCGCTGGGTGAACCAGGGCATCAGCCCCATGAAGAACAGGCCCATGGCGATCATCAGCGCGCCGAGCACCTTGGTGAGCACGTCCTGGTGCTCCAGCAGGGTTCGGCCGAAGTAGCCGAAGAGCGCGCCGCTGGAGACGAACACGATGGTGAACCCGAGCACGAACAGCCCGGCACCGGCCACCATCCGGCCGCGGCGGGCGTCGACCAGGTCGGTGCCGCCGACTCCGGTGACGTACGACAGATAGCCGGGCACCAGCGGCAGGACGCAGGGGGAGAAGAAGGAGACGAGTCCGCCGAGGACGGCGATCGGCAGGGCCAGCAGCAGGGCCCCGTTGAAGACGGTCTCGTTCAGCTCGGCGGCGGTCGTGGTGAGCACGGCCGTTCCCGACACCATCACGTCACTTCTCCGCGAGGATCGGGTCGAGCATCTTGCGCAGCTTCTCCTCGCTCAGCGCCTGCTGGGTGCGCGCCGCGAGCTTCCCCTCCCGGTCGACGACCAGGGTGGAGGGGATCAGCTGCGGGTTGAGCGAGCCCTTCTCGAAGCGCAGCAGCAGCTTGCCCGTGGGGTCGTACAGGCTCGGGTACTCGACCTTGTACTGCTTCTCGAAGGCGATCGCGGGCCGGGTGCTGGTGTCGCGGGTGTTGATGCCGACGAACTGCACGCCCCGGTCCGCGAGGTCCTCGGAGACCTTGGCCAGGTTGGGGGCCTCGGCGCGGCAGGGCGCGCACCAGGAGCCCCATACGTTCAGGACAATGATCTTGCCCTGGTAGGCGGAGAGGTCGAGCTGCTTGCCGTCGATGGTCTTCCCGGAGAGGTCGGGCGCGGTGTCCCGGTCCCCCTTCTTCACCGTGGCGATCCCGTCGGTTCCGGTGATGAAGCCGGTCTGACCGCCACCGCCCTCGATGCCCCCGCCCGCGCAGGCGGACAGCGTCAGCGCCAGGGCGGCGGCCCCGGCTGAGAGCAAAGCGGCACGACTGCGGCTCGTACGGACACTCATGTGAAAAGTTTCGCATGCCCGTTTCGGGGGCTTACCGCGGGGTCGGCGGCCCCTTTCTCCGCAGGTCAGGCTGTCGAACCGGCTCCCAGGAACTCCTTCCACCCACCGGTCGGCTCCTGCCCCACGCCGAGGGTCTGGAGCTTGGCGAGGACGTCCGGGGTCTGCGCGTCCATCCAGTCCACGAACTGCCGGAAGGACACGATCCGTATCTCGCCGTCCTTGGCCTTCTCCTTGGCCCGCGCGATGTGCTTGAGGGCCTCCTCGACGGCGTCCATGTAGACCCCGCCGTTCCACTCCTCGAAGTGGTTCCCTATGAACAGCGGCGCCCGGTTCGTCTCGTACGCCCGCTGGAACCCGGCGACGTACGCGCCGGTGGCCTGGGTGCGGTAGGCCGGGTAGTTGGCGGGTGGGGCCTGGGTGGAGTTCTGGGACTGGTTGTACATGATGTTGTAGTCCATGGAGAGCACCTCGAAGCTCCGCCCGGGGAACGGCACGGACTGCAGGGGCAGGTCCCACAGCCCCTGCTTCTTCTTCGGCCAGACCTGGAGGCCGCCGGGCGAGGAGGAGTCGTAGCGCCAGCCCAGCTCGCGCGCGGTGGGCAGCAGGTTCTCCTGCCCCAGCAGACACGGCGTCCGGCCGCCGACCAGCTCCTTGTCGTAGTCGAACGGCAGGGGCTCGACGTCCGTCCAGCCGCTGTTGGTCCGCCACTCCTTGACGAAGGACTTCGCCTGCTCGATCTCGCTGCGCCACTGCTTCGGCGTCCAGTTGCCGACCGAGCCGCTGCCGCCGCAGAAATGGCCGTTGAAATGGGTGCCTATCTCGTGCCCGTCGAGCCACGCCGTACGCAGGTGTCCCAGCGTCGACTTGATGTGCTCGTCCGTCAGATAACCGATGTCGGAGGCGCCGGGCGCGTTGTTCGGCGGAAGGTAGACACGCTTCTTCGATTCCGGCAGGAGATAGATCCCGGAGAGGAAGAACGTCATATGGGCGTCGTGGTCCCGCCCGGCTTTCAGGAACCGCTCGAAAAGCCCGTTCCCGACGTCGCCGGCCCCGTCCCAGGAGAACACCACGAACTGCGGCGGCGTCTCGCCGGGCGCCAGCGGCCGCGGCTTCCCCGGCTGGTTCGGCTGCTTGCCGGTGTACGAGGTCGACCCGTCACCCAGCGGCTTCGCCGTCTTCCCCGGCTTCTTCTTCCCCGAGCCCTTGCCGCCGTCACCGGCCCCGCCGGCCTCGCTCGGCTTGCCCCCGAACCCCGTACCGCACCCCGTCAGACCCAGTCCGGCGACCGCTCCCGCGCCGACACCGAGCATCCCCCTCCGCGACATCTCGCGCATTGCATCCCCCTTGGCCAGTTCACGCACCAGTTCACGTGAAGCACACCGTCTGAGAGGGCGGAGAGGACGCGGCGGTTCCTTTTGATCTCCGGGAAACTCAGACGCCTTTAGGGGCGCGGGGAACTGCGCGAGCAACCACGACGGACCCGCAGTTCCCCGACAACCTCAAACACGGCTGTTCGGCGGAGCGCTCACGCGCCAAAGGCCTTGTCTTTTCCCTTGACCGGCTTCGCGCCCGCCAGCAGATGCGGCGGCACCAGATCCCGCGCGGGCTCGCTGTACCCCACGGAAACGATCCTGTCGCCCTGGTACGTGAACGTGGTCAGCGACGCGAGCGTGCACTGCCGCCGGCGCGGATCGTGCCACAGCCGCCGCTTCTCGACGTACGACCGCACGATCCAGATCGGCAGCTGGTGCGAGACCAGCACGGCCTCGTGCCCGCGCGCCGCGTCCTTCGCCGCGTCGAGCGCCCCCATCATCCGCACGACCTGGTCGACGTACGGCTCGCCCCACGACGGCTTGAACGGGTTAACCAGGTGCTTCCAGTTCTCCGGCCGCTTCAGCGCGCCGTCGCCGACCCCGAAGGTCTTGCCCTGGAAGACGTTGTCCGCCTCGATGAGCCGCCCGTCGGTGGCGAGGTCGAGCCCGTGCGCCTTGGCGATCGGCGTCGCCGTCTCCTGCGCCCGCTCCAGCGGGGAGGCGACGACGTGCGTGACGTCCCGGGGCGCCAGGTGCTCGGCGACCCGGTCGGCCATGCGCCGCCCGAGGTCGGAGAGGTGGTACCCGTCCAGGCGCCCGTAAAGGATCCCCTCCGGGTTGGCGACCTCGCCGTGCCGCATCAGGTGGACGACCGTGATGTCACTCATGCTGCCGAAGCCTCCGCTGCTGCCCGCGCCGCCGCCGGAAGGGCGTCGGCGATCCGCTGAACCGCCCGCTCGTCGTGCGCGGTCGACACGAACCACGACTCGAACGACGACGGCGGCAAGTAGACGCCCTGCGACAGCATCGAGTGGAAGAAGGCGTTGAAGCGGTACGACTCCTGCGCCTTGGCCTCCTCGTAGTTCCGCACGGGCGTCTCCGTGAAGAACACGGAGAACATGTTGGAGGCGTTCTGCAGCGTGTGCGCGACGCCCTCCTTGCTGAGCGCGTCCGTGACGAGCCCCTGGATCTGCCGGGACACGGCGTCGACGACGTCGTACGCCGCCTCGTCCAGCAGCCGCAGCTGCGCGAGCCCGGCGGCCGTCGCGACCGGGTTCCCGGAGAGCGTGCCGGCCTGATAGACGGGCCCGGCGGGCGCGAGGCGGGCCATCACGTCGGCGCGACCGCCGAAGGCCGCGGCGGGGAAGCCGCCGCCCATCACCTTGCCGAAGGTCATCAGGTCCGGGACGACCCCGTCGATGCCGAACCACCCGGCCCGGCTGGTCCGGAAGCCGGTCATCACCTCGTCGGACACGTACAGCGCGCCGTTCTCCGCGCAGACGTCCTTGAGGCCCTGGTTGAAGCCCGGCAGCGGCGGGACGACGCCCATGTTGCCCGGAGAGGCCTCGGTGATCACACAGGCGATCTCACCGGGGTGGGCGGCGAAGGCGGCGCGCACGGCGTCGAGGTCGTTGTAGGGCAGCACGATCGTGTCGCCGGCCTGGGCACCGGTGACGCCCGGGGTGTCGGGGAGCGCGAAGGTGGCGAGGCCGGACCCGGCGGCGGCGAGCAGCGAGTCGACGTGACCGTGGTAACACCCGGCGAACTTCACCACCTTGGCGCGGCCGGTGAAACCGCGGGCGAGCCGGATCGCCGACATGGTGGCCTCGGTACCGCTGGACACCAGCCGCACCTGCTCCAGCGGCCCGACCCGGTCGACCATCTCCTCGGCCAGCGCGACCTCGCCCTCGCCAGGCGTACCGAAGGAGGTGCCGCGCGCGACGGCCTCCTGGACGGCGGCGACGACCTCGGGCCGGGAGTGCCCGAGGATCATCGGACCCCACGAGCACACAAGATCTACATACTCCCGACCGTCGGCGTCGGTGAGATAGGGACCGGTACCGGACACCATGAACCGGGGCGTACCGCCCACGGCGCGGAAGGCGCGCACGGGAGAGTTCACGCCGCCGGGCGTGACGGCCGCCGCGCGCTCGAAGAGAGTCTGCGAAACTGGGGCTTCGTACGGATAGCTCACACAGGCCATGGTGTCAGAGGCTCCGAAGATCCTGCCGACTGGTGTTTGCGCGCACGTTTCGGCGAGCGGTCGCGGGGGAGGTCACTGACACGATGATCGGGTTGCGCGGCGGGGGTCACGCGGCCCAGAAATGCGTTCGGGTGGAGATATGCATCGCGGTGGCGGACTGGGCGAGGGGACCGGTGACCTCGGTCCTCGTCGTGCCCGGCGGGGCAGGCACCGGCGCGAGGCGGAGGAGGCCGCGGAGACACGGCAGGAGCGGGGCGGGTCGACCGACCGCAGCGCGCCGGGCGAGGTGAGCGGGGCGGCCGGGCCGGGCCCGCAGTCGTCGTCGCCGGGGCCGCAGAGCGGTCCGCCGGCCCGGCCGGTGGGACCGCCGACGCCGCCCGTGCCGCCCCTTCCCTCGGTACCGCCGCCGCCCGTGGGGTCGCCGGGGTCACAGCCCCCGTACACACCGCAGGGGCAGCCGGGCGTGTACGGTCCGCAGGGTGCACACGGCACACACGACCCACTCGATCCGCGCGCCGCGCGTGACGCACGCGGTTTGCAGGACCAGCGGCAGGACCAGCGGCCGGAGGCTCCGCCGGCTTCGCCGCGCTCGCGTCGCCGACGCGGTGCGCAGGGCGATACCGACCGTTCCCAGGCCGGCACCGGGCAGACCGGCACCGGGGGGATTCCGACCGGTTCCGACCGGGGCGAGGGTGGAACCGACCGCTCCGCGCAGGGACCCGACCGGTCCACAGGCGGACTCGGCCGTGCCGAGGGCACTTCCGACCGGATCCAGGGCGGTGGCGCTGAGCGGATCGGGCGGCGCAGCCGTATGGACGGTATGGACCGTATGGATCGCGCCGATCATGTGGATCGTGTCAATCGTGTGGACGGAATGGATCAGACGGACCGGATGGACCGGCCTGACCTGGTGGATCGCAGGACGCGTGCGGAACGCAGGAGCCGCGCGGACCGCAAGGACCGTATGGACCGCATCGAGAGCGCGGACCGCACGGACCGGGTGGACGGCCTGGACCACGTGGTGGGCCGGCTCCGGGCGGGGAGCGGGAATGGTGGCCGGGTGGGGGTGACCTACAAATACTTCGGCGCGCCCGACGGCGCGACCGCGGCCCGTGTCCCGATCTCGATGCGCCCCGAGGAACTCGGCGGCGACGAACTCGGCATGAACGGCATGTTCACCAAGATCAAGCCGGAGACGATGGCCGCGATGGTGCTGACCGGCATCGAAGGCGTCCCCCTCCACAAGGTGCCCCCGCTCGAACTGGTCGTCCTGCACCCCGACTACGCGGTCGTGAAGCTCCCCATGACCGTCGTCGACCCGCTGCGCGGCATCGGCGAGGAGGCGGTCGGCGCTGCCGCGTTCATCTGGTCGACGGTCCCGGACCGCGGCGGCCCGCGTGACGCGTTCAACGTCTACCAACTGCTGCACGAGTGGCAGGACTTCTCGCATCGGCTGCACGAGGCGGGGCATCAGCCTTATTGCCTGGTGTGGCCCTGACCTGGGGTTCTTGGGCATTGGGTGGAGCCTTAAGGGCTCCACCCTCATCATGTGCCGGGAGGCGCCCTCGAACTGATCGAGGACCGCGTCCAGGACTTCACGCACCGCGGGCCAGTGGCGGCTGCGGTGCGTAGTACTGGCGAGCGGTTCGAGGGCCTGGACTGGGCCGGTAAGGAGGCACTGCTGCAGACACTGAGGGACGCCGGTGTCTTGTGGTTGCAGATCACCGGCGGTGAGGCGCTGATCGACCGCGAGTTCGGCGCCGCGTACGAGTACGCCCACCAGCTCGGGATGATGGTCCAGGTCTCGTCCAACGGCTCCTCGCTGCGGAAGCAGCCGATCCGAGGCCTGTTCGCCCACCGCCGGCCGTACCGACTGACGCTGAGCGTCTACGGCGCCACCGCCGAGACGTACGACAAGGTGACGCGGAACCGCGGGGCGTTCGGCCGGTTCCTGAAGGGCCTGGACGCCGCCCGCGAGGACAGGCTGCCGGTCCGCCTGAACGTGATCGTCTCGGACGGCAACGCGCACGAGACAGCCGCGATGGTGTGCCTCGCGAATTCGTACGGCTTCCCGCACCAGGTCTTCACGAACATGCCGCCCACGATCGACGGCGAGGCGAACCCCCTGGCGACGCAGGCACTGGGTCATCTCAAGGCCCGCAGCGTCTTCACCGGCTGCACCGCCGGCCACACGTTCTTCCACGTCAACCCGCACGGCATCGCGTCGATCTGCAAAGTCGGCCGCGACCCGAGCGTGAACCTCATCACCGAGGGCGTCGAAGCCCTCCCCCGGCTCGGCGCGGTCGCCAAGTCCCTACAGCTCCGCACCGGTGGATGCTCCGGCTGCACGAAGGTCGGCACCTGTCGCACGTGCCGGCCGCTGGCCAGGCTCTACCAGGAGGCGGGGGACCGACGAGAGCTCTACTGCCAGCTTGGAGGTTACGGATCATGACTCCGCCCACCGCACTCCTGACCCCGCCCCGCGAACCGGTCGCTTCCCAATGTCTGGATCGGCACGTCGATCGAGTCGGATGAGTACTGCTGGCGGGCTGATGAGCTGCGGGGCATCCCTGCGGCTGTCCGGTTTCTGTCGCTGGAGCCGCTGCTTGGGCCAGTGCCGTCCCTGGAACTGTCGCGGATCGACTGGGTGATCGTCGGTGGTGAGAGTGGCCCGGCTCACCGGCCGCTGGACTTGGCCTGGGTCCGTGACATTCGCGATCGGTGTGTCGATCTTCAGGTGGCTCTGTTCTTCAAGCAGGTCGGCGGGCTGACCCCGAAGGCTGCAGGCCGCCTGCTCGATGGGCGGACCTGGGATGAGTATCCCGCCACGGCGGACGTGGTGGGTGCGTGAGGCCCTCGGAGTATGGGAACGCTGATAGCCCGCGAGCCCCACGGCATCATGCAGGTCGGCGGGAGTGACCATGACCATGAGGCTCGCGGACGGTCTACTTGGCTTCGACTCGTCCAACCGGGTCGGGGCCGGACGACAGGGCCTCGCGTGCGGTCTGCCAGGCGTTGTCGCCGGGGTGGAGCTGGCTGCGGAGGTAGGCGGAGGTGAGGCGGCCGACGGCAGCGACCCGTTCGGGGCTCTCGTCCGTGGTCTCGGCGACGTCGTATCCGGGGATTCCGCCGAGTGCGTGCCCCGCGCCGAACAGGGTGAGCAGGACCTTGGGGCCCGGGGCGAGGGTGTAGGGGTCGGCGTGCCAGTCGGGTCCCATGTCCGTGAAGTGCCGGGAGTCGTCCTCGTCGCCGGCGACGACCAGCACGGGTGTGGTCATCGTGGAGAAGTCGATGGTTCGGAAGACCGGCAGCATGTCGGCCATGGGCCCGTTGAGGACGTCACCCCTGCCAGGCGCGGCGAGCAGCACGCCCGCCTTGATCCGGGGTTCGAGCAGGCTCACTTCCTCGCCGTCGTCCGTGACGCGGGCGCCGAGCAGGAGGCTGGAGGTGAAGCCGCCGAAGGAGTGTCCGGCGACGGCGATCTTGGTGTGGTCGATCCGTCCGGCGAGCAGCGGTACGGCCTTCTCGATCTCGTCGAGCCGGTCGAGGATGTGGCTCATGTCCTCGGAGCGCGAGCGCCAGAAGAAGGGGGCTCCGGGGGCGTCGGCGACATGGTCGCTCAGTGTCCTGGAGGTGAGGTGGGTGGGCTGGATGACGACGAAGCCGTGGGCCGCCCAGAAGTTGGCGAGCGGCGCGTAGCCGTTGAGCGAGGACAGGTTGTTCGAGGGTCCCTGGCCGTGGGAGAGAAGGATGACGGGAAGGTCCGTGCCGGTCTCGGGCGCGGTGACCCGTACCTGGAGGTCCACGGGACGTCCGGGTATGGACAGCACCACCGGGCTGTAGGACAGGACCGGGGCCGACGAGCTCAGGGTGTCGGCGGTGGTGGTGGATGTGCTCATGATGCGCGGCTTCCTTATCTGCGGGCCTTGTCGGCCACCGGTCCGGTTCGGAAGCGGTAGGACAAGGGAGGTGGAGGCGCCCGGCTTTCAGCTAACCTGAAGTGGAGCGTCGCACCACTTAATATCCGGAACAGTGCTCCGTTTCGTCAAGTGGTGCCGGAAGGAAGAGCGTGATGCCCAGCGAGAGCCCCAAGGGGAAGGTACCGACCCGGAGCAAGCGGACCGACGCGGTGCGCAACCAGCAAACCGTGCTCACCGCCGCCGCCGAGGTGTTCGTCACCTCCGGAGTCGACGCGCCGATTCGCCAGATCGCCGAACGGGCGGGCGTCGGAATGGCCACGATCTACCGCCACTTCCCGACCCGGGCGGACCTCGTCACCGCCGTCTACCGCCATCAGATCGAGGCATGCGTCGAGGCCGGACCGAAGCTGCTGGCCAGTTCGGAATCCCCGTTCGACGCACTGCGTCAGTGGATCGACCTCTTCGTCGACTTTCTGGCCACCAAGCACGGACTCGCCGACGCGCTGCAGTCCGACAGCGACCGCTTCGCCACGCTGCACACCTACCTCGTCGACCGCCTGGAGCCCGTGAGCGCCCAACTCCTCGACGCCGCGGTCGAGGCGGGCGACATCCGGCCCGGCATCCAGCCCTACGAACTGATGCGCGGCATCGGCAACCTCTGCATCGGGCGCGACGACGACCCCCGCTACGACCCCCGCCGCCTGATCGAACTGCTCCTCCAGGGGCTGCGGCAACCTCGACCGGCCACCCTGACCACCTGAGTGCCTACTCGGGCCGGTCCACCAGCTCGGTGTGAGGCGAGCGCCGCTGCACCGCCGCGTCCAGTTCCCGGCCGACCGGCTTCGGCATCGGCCGGCCCAGCGCCCAGTCGATCACGGCTTGTCGTCGTGGAAGGCTCGCCACACGATGTTCGCCGACCGGCCACCGCGGCCGCGCCAGTCGTCTCCGGTCAGCGCGGCCCACGGATCGTTGTGCTAGATGAGGGTCCAGGCCGCGTCGAAGACGGCGATCGGGGTGTCGGTCAGGCGGTCGAGCAGGCGCTGCACGCCGGGGCAGATGCGCTGAGGCACCAGTCCGCCGCTTTCGGCGGCGTGCCCTGCCAGGCGGCAGGGCCCAGCCAAGACCCACGACAACGACGGACCATCCTGGTCGGGGTCTGCATCGCGCTCATGGCGGTCATCGCTTCGGTGTCCGGGCTGAACGTCGCCCAGCCGGAGCTCACCGTCGCGTTCGACGCCTCGCAAGCCGAGGTCTTGTGGTTCATCAACATCTACACCATCAGTCTGGCCGCGTTGCTGCTGCCGCTCGGCGCAACGGGTGACCGGTGGGGCCGCGGGCCGGTGCTGCTCGCAGGCCTGCTCGTCTTCGGAACAGCGAGTGCGGCGGCCGACCTTACCACGTCATCCGAGATCATGCTCGCCGCACGTTTCCTGAGCGGCGTAGGCGCAGCCATGATCATGCCGGTCACCCTCGCCGTCATCACCTCGACCTTCCCGGACGAGGAGCGTTCCAAGGCGATCGGCGTGTGGACCGGCGTCGCCGGCGGTGGAGGCATCTTGGGGATGTACCTGTCGGCCGTCCTGGTCGACCTGGCGAGCTGGCGGTGGCTCTTCGTCCTGCCGGTCGTGCTCGTCGTCGTGGCCACCGTCATGGCTCCGCGATCCATCCCGGACTCGCGCGAAGTGTCGGGGCACGGGTTCGACGCCGTCGGTTCGCTGTCGTCGGTGATCGCCGCCGTCGGGCTTGTCTTCTTTCTCCATGAGGGCCCCCAACGAGGCTGGGCCGCGCCCGCGACGCTGCTGAGCCTCCTCGTCGGCGTCATCGCCACCGTCGGATTTCGTGGCATGGGAGCTGCGACGGCAGGCTCCACTCCTCGACGTCCGCCTGTTCCGCCGGCGAGGTCTCGCGAGCGGTTCGGTGTCGCTCCTGACGGTCTTCGGCGTGCAGGCAGGGATCTTCGTGGTCCTCTTCCCGTACTTCCAGACGGTGCTCGGCTGGTCCGGCCTTCGCTCCACCCTGGCGCTCATGCCGATGGCGCTGCTGATGATGTTCGCCTCCGGCCTCGCCCCGCGGGCAGCCGCGCGCATCGGCACCCGCTCGACGATGGCCTCAGGGATATTCCCGGGCGGCACGGGACTGGTCCTCATGGCCGCCTTCGTCTCCGTCGACGGCGGCTACCTCTCGATTCTCCCCGGCATGCTCGCCATGGGACTCGGTATGGGGTTGACGATGACACCCTCCACCGAGGCCATCACCACCGCCTTGCCGCGTGAGCGTCAAGGTGTCGCGTCCGCGCTCAACGACGTCACCCGGGAGTTCGGCACCGCGCTCGGTGTCGCGCTGCTCGGAGCGGTCCTGACCGCCGGCTACCGCAGCGCCATCGACTCCCGGCTCGACGGAGTTCCGGGCGACGCCGCCGACGCCGCCCGCGAGGGCGTCGCCAACGCCCTCGCGGCCGCCGACGGGGCCGGCCCCCAGGCGCAGGCGCTCACCCGAGCCGCCCAGGAGTCCTTCGTCGACGGCTGGCAGCATGCCATGTGGGCAGGCGCAGCAGTCATGGCGATCCTGTTCGTCCACGTTCTCGCGAGAGGTCCGCAGCAACGGACCCAGAGTTCTGGTGGCCACAGCCGTGACTCCGACGATGTGGTCGTCGACCTGCGCTGACCTGTGAACTTGTCGTTCACTCTTCGGCCTCGCCATGCCGCGTAGTGGATCAGCGTCTCCGGCGCCGCCCGCGCTGTCCCCTCCAGGCTTCTGAAACGGATCCAGCCATGAGTCCGGCCGGTCGAATGCGAGCCCCGCGGAACAGCGCCGCCCGGCACGGCCTACGAACTGCGGGCGGGGTTCCCGGAACCCCGCCCTCGTCATATCGGTCAGAGACTACGACGACTCGATCACGACGACCTGTACGGAGACGACCTTGGCAACCACGAGAGCGCACTCACGTCCCCTCCCCCGCCGTCGGACGGCGCTCGGCCTCGGTGGGCTGGCGGCTCTGGGCACCGTCGGCGCGCTCGGCACGCTCGGTGCCGGGACGGCATACGCCTCGGGCGGTGCCGGTGCGGGGCTCTCCCGCCAGCTGGCGGAGCTGGAGCGGGAGTACTCCGCGCGGCTCGGGGTCTACGCCCATGACACGGCGACGGGGCGCACGGTGGCGTACCGCGCGGACGAGCGGTTCCCCCTCTGCTCGGTGTTCAAGACGCTCGCCGCCGGGGCGGTGTTACGGGACCTCGACCGCGACGGCGAGTACCTCGCCCGGCGGATCCACTACACGAAGGAGTACGTCGAGGCGGCGGGCTACAGCCCGATCACGGGCACGGCGGCGAACGTCGAGGCCGGTATGACGGTCGGGGAGCTGTGCTCCGCGACGGTCTCGCACAGCGACAACGGGGCGGGGAACCTGCTGCTGCGCGAGCTCGGCGGGCCGAGCGCGATCACCCGCTTCTGCCGCTCGCTGGGCGACCGGACGACCCGACTCGACCGCTGGGAGCCGGAGTTGAACACGGCGGAGCCATGGCGGACGACGGACACCACCACGCCTTCGGCCATCGGCGGGACGTACGCGCGGCTCCTCCTCGGCCGAGCCCTGCGGGACGCGGACCGGGAGCTGCTGACGGACTGGCTGATCGCCAACTCGACGAACGTCCAGCGGTTCCGGGCCGGCCTGCCCGCCGACTGGACGCTCGCGGACAAGACCGGCGGCGGGGCGGCGTACGGTGTCGCCAACGACGTCGGCGTTGTCTGGCCCCCCGGCCGCCCGCCCCTCGTCCTGTCCGTCCTTTCGACGAAACTCGACCCGGCGGGCCCCACGGACAACCCGCTGGTGGCCAGGGCGGCGGGCCTGGTGGCGGGGGCGCTCACGGCCTAACGGCACGCGGAACGGGCTGGAGGAGAGGAGGGCCCGGGGGTAGGGGCGAACCAGTGGTGGTCCCCCCTCGCCCCGGCCCCGCTCCACCCACCTGTCCGCACCCCGGTCGCCGCTGGCCTCCGGCCCCCTCCAGGCCGCAGCATGAGCGGCATGAGCAATGTGAACGACGTGAACGGCGACAGCGGCATGCGGGTCTCGCGGCGGGCCCGGGCCGTCGCTCCCTTCTACGCCATGGAGTTCGCCAAGCAGGCCGCCGCGCTGACCGCCCAGGGCCATGACGTCGTCAAACTCAGCCTCGGGGAACCGGACTTCGGCGCACCCCCGGCCGTCGTGGAGGCGATGCGGGAGGTGATGGACGGGCGGCCGATGACGTACACGGCGGCACTCGGACTGCCCGCCCTGCGGGAGGCCATCGCCGGGTTCTACGGCGACCGGCACGGCGTCGAGGTCGACCCGGGCCGGGTCGTCGTCACGGCCGGCGCCTCGGCCGCGCTCGTGCTGGCCACCGCCGCGCTCGTCGACCCCGGTGACGAGGTGCTCATCGGCGACCCGTCCTACCCGTGCAACCGGCAGATCGTGGAGAGCTTCGGCGCCGACGTCACGCTGGTGCCCACCACTGCCGCGAGCCGGTTCCAGCTGGACACGGCGGCGGTGCGGGCACACTGGACGGACCGTACGCGCGGGCTCATGGTCGCCACCCCGTCCAACCCGACCGGCACCTCCGTCCCGGCCGACGAGCTCGCCGCGCTCTGCGAACTGGCCCGTGAGCGGGACGCATGGCGTCTCGTCGACGAGATCTACCTCGACCTCGGCGACCACGACGAGCGAGGCCGGCCGCCGCGCAGCGCGTTGTCGTACGACCCCGGTGCCGTCGTGATCAACAGCTTCTCGAAGTACTTCGGGATGACCGGCTGGCGGCTCGGCTGGTGCGTCGTCCCGGAGCCTCTCGTACCGGCCCTGGAGCGGATGGCGCAGAACTATTTCCTCTGCGCCTCCGCCCCGGCCCAGCACGCCGCCCTCGCCTGTTTCACCCCAGAGTCCCTCGCGGTGTGCGAGGCGCGCCGGGTGGAGTTCGGCGAGCGGCGCGCGCTGGTCCTGGACGGGCTGGCACGGATCGGGCTGCCGGTCCCGGTGCCGCCCGACGGGGCGTTCTACGTCTACTTCGACGTCAGCGGGACCGGCCTGACCTCCTGGGAGTTCTGCGAACGGGCCCTGCGGGAGGCGCACGTGGCCCTGACGCCCGGCCGGGACTTCGGCACCCACACCGCCGACACCCACGTCCGCCTCTCCTACGCGGCCTCGACGGACGAACTGCGGGAGGGGATCGCCCGGTTGGGGAAGTTCATGACGACGCTGCGATGAGGCACGGCCCCTGGCATGGCTGGAACACGGTCTGACCGGTGGTGACGGGCCTGCTCGGAGTTCCACTTCCCGACGTGGGGGGAGGCCGGGGTCGCTTCCCTGTGGCGGCCGACGTCAATTCTCGACGGTGGTCGACTACCCGTCACCATGGCTCTATATGATCGGCGTTCGCATGTACGGGGGCATGTGCGGGTGCAACTTCGGCGTGTTCGCCACGCGTTGCCGCGTTCGCTCCGCGTCGCGGCGTCGGCGCCGCCCACTCCCCCCGTGCGTCGCGCGTCCTTCCGATGACACCGACGACGAGGAGAGGGGCCATGTCCTATCCGACACCGCCCCAGCGGCCCGGCCCTGCCGCAGGCCATGGACAACCGCCCAACCCCTACGGGCAGCACGGGCAACCGCCCCAACCGTACGGCCAACCGCCCCAGCAGGCGGCCTGGCCACAGCAGCCCCCGGCGCAGGCGCCCCACCCGGGCCAGGCGCCGCAGTACCCAGGTCCCACACCGCCCCACCCCGCCCCGGTCCCGACCCCTCCCCCGGCCAAGGGCGGCGCGGCCCGTGGGTGTCTCGCCGGCGCCCTCGGGTTCTTCGGGCTGCTCGGCATGCTCGGCGGCGGCCTCCTGGTCGGGCACGCGTACTCGAACGCCGCCCAGGACATTCCCAACCGCGACGGCTACGGCCCGACCATGTGGCGGAACGAGCCGGCGGACCAGCTCTTCCCCGACGCCCTGGCCCCCCGGGTGAGAGCGACGACCACGAAGCCGGACGGCTCGCGGGCCACCTGGCACCGGATCGGCATATCCGAGGACACCGACTGCACGAAGGGCCTGAACAAGGTCACCTCGGCCGCCGTCGCGAAGCTCGACTGCGAGGCGGTGCTGCGCGCCACGTACGTGGACCCCACGGGGAACACCGTCGGCACGGTCGCGCTGATCGTGCTGCCCACCGGGGAGTCCGCGAAGGCGGAGATGACCGCGTTCTTCGAGAAGGACGAGGACAAGCTCGACCCCGAGGTCGGGGTGAAGGCGTTCACCGTGCCCGGCACCATCGCGGCGAAGTGGAGCGACGCGCGCAGCAACGGCGGGGCGGGGGTCACCGTTCCGGAATCGTCGTTGCCGTATGTCGTCGTGGCCTCCACCGGCGCGGTCGACGGCCGTGAGGCGGGCCATCTGCCGGGCGAGTACGGCAGCCACAACTGGGACGCGGGCGACGACCGCGCCGCGTGGCGGGGCGCGGCGAAGGCCCTGTGCGAAGACGTCAGTTACCACCTCGGTGACCTGTTGCTGGAGACCTCATGAGCGGCACGACCATGCGGCGGACCGGCGTCCTCGCGTCCACGGCGGCGCTGCTGCTCGCCACGGCGGCCACGGGCACGGCGAGCGCGGCCGAGACGACCCCCCGGTCCTGGGAGTACCAGGCGCTGAAGCTGGGCGCGGCACAGCAGGTCGCCCAGGGCGAGGGCGTCACCGTCGCGGTCCTCGACACCGGCGTGGACGCCGACCATCCCGCTCTGAAGGGGAAGGTGACCACGGGCCCCGACTACATCGGGGAGGGCTCGGACTCCGAGGAGGCGGACAACGAGGGCCGGCACGGTACGGCGATGGCCTCGGACGTCCTCAAGGTCGCCCCGAAGGCGAAGATCCTCTCGCTGCGGGTGACCGACGGGAGCGGCGAGCCGGGGTACAGCAAGGGCGGCAACCCCATCGCGCAGGGGATCGACTACGCGATCGAGCACGGCGCGGACGTGATCTCCATGTCGATCGGCGACCAGATGCTCGGCAACAGCTACGACGAGGACGAGACCGACGCCCTGGGCCGCGCCGCCCTGGCGGGCGTCCCGGTCCTCGCCTCGGCGGGCAACAACGGCGACCTCTTCAACGACGCCCAGTACCCGGCGGGTTACCCGGGTGTGATCGCGGTCGCCGCGCTCCAGCAGGACGGCACCCGGGCCGCGTTCTCCACCGTGCGGACGTACAACGCGGTCGCGGCACCCGGCGTGGACATCATGAGCGCGAGCGACGGCGGCGGCTACGCGACGATCGACGGCACCTCGCCCGCGACGGCGCTCGCCTCCGGTGTCGTCGCCCTGATGCTCTCCCGCAACGACAAGCTGACCCCGGCCCAGGTCAGGACGATCCTGACCACGACCGCCGGGCACGCCGCCCAGGGGCACAGCCCGCTGGACGGGTACGGCATCGTCGACGCGCCCGCCGCGGTCGAGGCCGCGGGGAAGCCGCCGGAGGACCGCACCGCGCCGGTGGCGTACAAGGGCGAGGAGCACCTGGCCACCCCGGACGGCACGTCGAAGACCAAGCACCCCGAGTTGGACTCGGAGCTGGTGACGATCGGGGGCGGTGCGGCGGCGGTCGGGCTGCTGCTGGCCGTGGTGGCGGTGTTCGTCGGCCGGGCGGGCCGACGGCGTACGGCACCGGTCGCGGGCGGCGCCGGGGCGCGCTGAGCGTATTCTCGCCGGCCCGCATATCTTGGCGCCCATGCAGTCCTACACGATCGGGCAGGCCGCGCGGCTGCTCGGGGTCAGCCCCGACACCGCGCGGCGCTGGGCGGACGCGGGCCGGATGGCGACGCGACGCGACGAGAGCGGGCGTCGGCTCATCGACGGGAAGGACCTCGCGGCCTTCTCCGTACGCCTCGCCCGGGACGCCGCCGACGAGGCCGAGGTTCCGTACACGTCGGCGCGCAACGCCTTCTCCGGCATCGTCACCGCCGTGAAGCTCGGTGACGTGGCGGCCCAGGTCGAGATCCAGGCGGGTCCGCACCGCCTGGTCTCCCTGCTCACCCGGGAGGCCGTGGAGGAACTGGGCCTGGAGGTCGGCATGGAGGCCACGGCCCGGGTGAAGTCCACGAACGTCCACATCGACCGGACATGAGCGCCGTCCCTCCGTCACCGAGGGCCGGTCACCACTCGGGGGCGAGGGCGGCCACCAGCCGGTCGACGGCCGCGGGGTCCGGCAGCCTGGCCTTGGCCAGCAGCTCCACGATCTGCCCGTCCGCGAACTCCCGCTGTGCCGCGGTGACTTCCGGATCGATCGCGCACTCGGCCTGCACCCGCACATAGTTCAGCTCGGTCGCGAAGAGCATGGAGAACGACTCCACGCCCTTGATACGCCCGGGCCCTCCGGCCGCCACGTAGCCACGCACCAGCCGCCGGGCGGACGCGGCGCGGAAGCCGTTCCCGCCGGCCCACACATGGACGGCCCGGGCGAGTTCCCGCTCCGCCGAGACGGGCCCGGCGTTGTCCCAGTCGAGGAGGGCGGGTCCGACCGGCCCCACCAGCACGTTCTGCGGCCGCATGTCGAGATGCGAGGTCACGGTGTCGCCCCCCCCGGACGGGGTGACGTACGCCGCCAACTCCACCGCCCGAGTGACCGCGAACCGCTCCAGCGCCGCCGCCCACGGCACCCCGGCCCGCCGTACCGCCTCGCACACCCGAGCCCACTCCGCCGGCCCAGGACACCGCTCGTACCAGTCGTTCGGCGTCTCCCCGGTCCCCTCCCCGGCCCGGTGCAGCAGCGCGAGGGTCCGCCCGCACCAGGTGAGCAGCTCCGGGTCACGGGGGTCCGCCTCGCTCCCGTCCACCCAGCCGTACACCTTCACGTACGCCCCGCCCATCGACTCCGGGAGCCGTGACACATACGCCCCGTGCCGGTCCGCGAGGAAGCGTGGCGCCGAGATCCCCAGCCCCTCCGCCGCGTTCCGCAGCCCGGCCTCCCGAGCGACCTGCTCCTCGTCACACCCGAACAGCAACTCCTTGACCGCCCACACCCCGTCGCCCCCGGACAACCGCCAGATCTGCCCCAGGGCCCCACGGGCGACGGGCGCCATCTCCCAGGCCCCGCCTCCCAGTCCGTACGCATCCGCTATGAACCCGGCCCTGCTCCGCATGCGGCCACCCTTCGTTCGACCCACGGCATGTAATACGCGAACGGGACCGGTCACAAACGGATTTGGGCCCGTGCGGGCCCTCACCTGGTCAGGGACGCGCTCGGTGCCGCCAGGTCGAACCAGACCGCCTTGCCGTCGGGGTGGACGAGGTTGCCGCCGGCCGGGAGGGCCGCGGCGGTGCCCCAGTGCCCTTCGGTGAGGGCGTCCACGAGGTAGAGCCCGCGTCCACCCTCCTCCCAGCCGCCCGGCGTCAACTCCCGCATGACCGGCGGGCTCTCGTCCCCGTCGAAGACGATCACGCGCACGCGCCAGGTCTCCACCGACAGCCAGAGAACCGATCCTCCGCCCTTGGCGTGCACACAGGCGTTCGTGACCAGCTCGGACGTGCACAGGGCGGCCGCGTCGACGAGGGTGTCGAGCCCGAGGGCGCGCAGGACGGTGGCGACGAAGTCACGGGCGATGAGCGGGGAGGTGTCGAGGGACGGACAGAACAGGGTGTACGTCGTCGCCGCGGGCGAGAGCCAGGGGGCGGCACCGGGGAACGGGGCGCGGAGACTACGGGCGGTTTCGGTCACGGGTGATCAACTCCATTGCGACGAGAAGGGATTGCTCGCCTCCCTACCGCGTCCGTGGCTCCTCCTCGGGTGTCGACGGCCGGGGGTGCGCTGACGACTGGCGCACAGATGAGTAGCCTTGCGGTGCAGGTTAGTAATCGTTCGAGCACTCTCCGTGAGCGCAGGAATGACCGTAGTCGGCCCGTTCGCGCCGCCGCAATGGGGTCGGTGGAAGTACTACGAAAGCGCGTCGCCCTAGGCCCTGTCGTCTGGATCACGCCCGGGCCGCGGGGCCTGGAGCCCCGGCCCGACCCTCACCCCGAGTGGTTCGCGAGCCGGTCGGAGGGTCGTGTGATGATGGGCGGGAGGGTGCCCGCAGGGGGCGGGCGGCGCTCCGCCGGGAGCGCGGACACAACGGGTACGGGGACGGAACCGTCATGACCAGTCGGCTGCTCATGTCGTACAACGCGCAGGTCAAACGGGCCGCGGTGAATGTGCGGGAACCCTCGGGCGTGCTCGGCTCCACCCGGGCCACGCAGATCCTGGACCATGACGACCCGCTGGTCGGGGCGGTCGCGCGCCGGGTGCTGAACGAGGCCACACCGCGTGACGCGCTGCGGACCGCGCACCGGATCATCGCCCGGGACGTACGGCCCGTGTACTCGGTGGAGGACCGCCGGCGGGTGTCGCGGACGCTGCGGCTGCGGCGCGGCTCGTGCAGTCAGCGGATGGCGGCACTGGAGGCGGTCGCACGGGCGGTCCGGGTGCGGACGCGGGTGCGCGGGCTGCTGGTGGACGGGGCCTTCTGGTATCCGCGGTTCCCTCGGCTGAAGCCGTTCGTGCCGGAGCAGGTCCTGCTGGCCTGGCCGGAGTTCAGGATCAGCGGCGCCTGGGTCCCCATCGGCGAACTCTTCGACTCCCCCGCCCCCGGCGGCGACGGCGAGGGCTTCGCCAACAAGGGCGGCGAGACCCTCTTCGACGCGGTGGCCCGTACGGGGGTCCGCTGGGACGCCTGCGGCACCGAGGCCGGCACCGGATCCGGCCCCGCCTGCGATCTCTCCGCCCGGGTCGTCGCCGACCTCGGCCGCTTCGACGACCGCGACGAACTCTTCACCCGCCACGGCCAGACCCTGTGCTGGACGGCCCGCACCCTGAGCGAACCGGTCCTCGGCCGTTGGAGCGCGGGAGCGACCCGCCCGAGGCCCTGAACCACCCACTCCGCCCGAGCCGCTCGCGCCCCGCCCACCTCGTCAGCCCTCGCACATCGGCACGTACCGTCCCGCCCCGTCACCCGGCGCCGCCGACGCTCCCTCCGCCGTCGGCGACCCCCCGTACCGTGAAGCCGGTCACCAGGCCCCCGCCCTCGCGGCGGAAGGCGAACGGGGCACCCTCGTGGGCGGAGGAGACGGCTCGGACGATCGAGAGGCCGAGGCCCGAACCGGGCAGACTGCGGGCGTCGGGGGCCCGATAGAAGCGGTCGAAGATGCGTTCGAGGTCGCAGTCGGGGACGCCGGGGCCCCGGTCGAGGACCTCGACGCGGACCACGTCCGAGTCGTGGCCGGGTCCGCCCGGAACGGCGAGCCCGCCCAGGTCGCCGCGGTCCCCCAGCTCACCCAGACCGCCCAGCTCACCGAGGGCCCCCGCCGGCCCCCGGGCCACCACGACCTCGATCGCCCCCGAGCCGCCGCGGTCGAACTTGGCCGCGTTCTCCACCAGGTTGGAGATGGCCCGCTGCAGCGCCCCGGCCCTCCCCTCGACGGTCGTGTCCCCGGCCACCCGGACGACGATCTCGCGCCCGGTGCGCCGCCGCGCGGTCCCGGCGACCTCCTCCGCGAGGTCGGCCAACTGCACCCGCTGCACCGGCTCGGTGCTCGACTGCCCGGCCGCGAGGTCGACCAACTCGTTCACCAGGTCGGTCAGTTCCAGGGCCTCCTGGGAGAGGTCGTCGACGAGTTCCTCCCGTACCCGCGGCGGCAGCTCGTCGATGCGCCGGAGCAGGGAGATGTTGGTACGCAGGGACGTGAGGGGCGTGCGCAGTTCGTGTCCCGCGTCCTGGACCAGGCGCCGTTGGTCCTCCTCCGACTGCGCGAGCCGAACCAGCATGCGGTCGAAGGAGCGGCCCAGCCGCCCCACCTCGTCCCGGCCCGCGACCGGCACCTGGATGCCGAGATGCCCGGTCCGGGCCACGTCCTCCGCCGCCCCCGCCAGCTGCACCAGCCGCCGGGTCTGCCGCCGCGCCAGCCACCACCCGAACAGCCCGGCCGAGATGACGACACCGGAGACGAACAACAGGGTCCGTTGCTGCAGCTCCCGCAGCAGGTCCTCCGTGTCGCTGAACTCCTGCGCGACCTGCACCGCGCCCCGGCCGCCGCCGAGCGCGACGGTCACCACCCGGTAGCGGTCGTTGCCGACCTCGACCTCGCCGTGCTCCACCGTCACCCCCGCCGGCGCCGCGTCGGCCGTACGGCGGTCGGCGTCACGGACGGGCAGGCCGGGGGCGCCCTTGTCGAGGATCTCCCCGTGCGGGCCGAGCACCTGGACGTCCGTCCGGCCGGAGCGGATCAGGTCGTCGCGCGGACCGCCGGTGTCGCCCGACGCGAAGTCCTCCGGCGTCAGCGGGTCCTGCTCCACCAACTCCCGCAGATCACGCACGACCTCGGCGAACACGGTCTGCTCGTCGACCCGCACCAGCCGCGCCGCCGCGCTGTAGCTGAGGATCCCGACGAGGACGGTGACGACACACGCCACCGCCACGAACGACACGGTGAACGTGGCCCGCAGCGAGGGGACCGGACGCAGCCGGGAGAGCAGCCGGGACACCCGGACGCCACGGAGCGGCGGCATCGCGCGCAGCCCTCAGTCTTCCCGCAGCGCATACCCCACACCGCGCACGGTGTGGATCAGCGCCGGTGCCCCGGGCTCGTCGAGCTTGCGGCGCAGATAACCGACGTAGACGGCGAGGTTCTTCGAGCCGGGACCGAAGTCGTAGCCCCAGATCCGGTCGTAGATGGTCGCGTGGTCGAGGACGATGCCGGCGTTGCGGACCAGCAGTTCGAGCAGGTCGAACTCGGTCCGGGTCAGCTCCAGTTCCCGCGCCCCGCGCCACGCCCGCCGCGCCTGGACGTCCATGCGCAGGCCGGCGGCCGTGAGGAGCCCGCCGGAGTCCGGGGCCGCAGCATGGGTCTGGGCTGCGGCCGCCGACGACGGGGCCGGAGCCGCGAACCCGTCCGAACCGCCCGTCCGCCGCAGCAGCGCCCTCAACCGCGCGAACACCTCTTCGACGTCGAACGGTTTGACGACGTAGTCGTCCGCTCCGGCGTCGAGGCCGGCGATCCGGTCGGCGGTCTCCACGAGCGCGGTGAGCATCAGGATCGGCGTCCTGTCACCCTCCGCGCGCAGCACCCGGCAGACCTGGAGGCCGTCTATGCCGGGCATCATCACATCGAGCACGAGCACGTCGGGCCGGTTGCGGTGCGCCTGGGCGAGCGCCTCGACGCCGTCGGCGACCGCCGTGACCTCGTACCCCTCCAGGGTCAGCGCGCGTTCCAGGGCATGGCGGATGGCGCGGTCGTCCTCGGCGAGCAGCACGTTCTGGGGCACCCCACCAGTCTGCCAAGGTCACGGGCGCCCACCACCTCGTCCAGAGCACCGGACCGCCCTTCTTACCGGCCTCTCACCCCGACCGCGCGTCCGGCTTACTCCTCAGACGCAGCCTGTCCGTGTGACACCCCGCCGCACGGGAACCCGGGCAGAGCGAGCAGATGAAGTACAAAGGGTCCCGATCGACCAAACCGGCACCATCAACCACAACATCGGACAATGACACCACCTCCGCACAACTGCATCACCGCACCGCTCACGCCGTCGGGAAGGTAGGGCCTTGAGCCGCCGCATGAAGATCGTGTTCCTGCTGCACAACGCGTACGCCATCGGCGGCACCGTCCGTACGACGCTGAACCTGGCGTCGGCGCTCGCGGACCACCACGACGTGGAGATCGCCTCGATGGCCCGCCACCTGGAGGAGCCCCGCTTCGAGGTCGATCCGCGGGTCACGCTCGTCCCCCTGGTGGACATCCGCCCCTACAGCCCCGACCTGCGCGATCCGGCCCAGGCGCAGCCCGCGACGGACTTCCCGACCGAGGACAAGCGGCACCGCCAGTACAGCCGCCTCACCGACCTCCGGGTCCGCGAGTATCTGGCCTGCTGCGACGCGGACGTCGTCATCGGCACCCGTCCCGGCATCAACGTCTACGTCTCCCGCTTCGCGCCCCGCCGCGCCCTGCGCATCGCCCAGGAACACCTGCGCCACGACGCCCACTCCAAGCAGCTCCGCAAGGTCCTCGCCCGGCACTACCGCACCCTGGACGCGGTCGTCGCGACCACGCGGGCGGACGCGGCGGTCTACCGCGCCCGGATGAAACTGCCCGGCGTACGGGTGATGTCGGTGCCCAACATCGTCCCGGAGGCCCAGGTCGCCCCGTCGGACGTCACGGCCCCCGTCATCGCGGCCGCCGGCCGCCTCGCCCGCGGCAAACGCTTCGACCTGCTGCTGGAGGCGTTCGCGAGGGTCGCCGCGAAGGAACCGGACTGGCAGCTGCGCATCTACGGCGGTGGCAAGCAGCAGGAGCGGCTGGAGGGCCTCGTCCAGGAGCTCCGTCTCACCGACCGGGCCCATCTGATGGGCCCGCACACCCCCATCGAGGAGGAGTTCGCGCGGGCCTCCATCGTGGTCAGCGCCTCCGACGCGGAGTCCTTCGGCATGACCCTCGTCGAGGCGATGCGCTGCGGGGTCCCGGTCGTCAGCACCGACTGCCCGCTGGGCCCCGCCGAGATCATCACCGACGGCGTCGACGGCCGCCTCGTCCCGGTCGACGACCCGCACGCCCTGGCCGAAGCCATCCTCGACCTCACCGCGGACCCGTCCCTCCGCCGCGCCATGGGCCGAGCGGCCCTGGCGAGCGCCCACCGCTACGACCCGGCCCCCATCGCCACCAAGTACGAGTACCTGTTCGCAGAACTGCGCGAAACAAGGCTCCAGCGCACCTGGGAACGGGAGTCGACGAGGGCGAAGGGCTGGCTGCGGCGGAGGGTGCGTACATGGAAGAGGGCCACACCCGCGCCGTTCAGGGGCGCGGGGCTGTCACATATGCGGCTCCGCCGCGCGGGCGCGAGCAACCACAGCCAACGCGCGGCCTGACTCCGACCGCACCCCAACGGCGATCCTCAGCCCTTCAACGCCGCCAGCTGCTCCGCGAAGGGCACGACAACGAACCCCTCGGTCGCGGAGCCGGTCGCGGGGTCGGCCTCGGTCCCGGCCCCGGTCACGCGCTCGACCGGCGGAGCCCCCCGCCGGGACAGCCCGGCCATCAACCCGGCCAACTCGGACGCCGCCCGCTCGATCCGCCCGGCCAACCCCTGCGCACCCCAGTCCTCGGACGCGGCGTACACCCCCGTGGGCACCACGACGGCCCGCAGGTACGCGAACAGCGGCCGCAACGCGTGCTCCAGCACCAGCGAATGCCGGGCCGACCCTCCGGTCGCGGCGATCAGCACCGGCTTCCCGGCCAGCGCGTCCCGGTCCAGCACGTCGAAGAAGGACTTGAACAGCCCGCTGTAGGAGGCGGAGAACACCGGCGTGACGACCACGAGCCCGTCGGCCCCCGCCACCGCGTCCGACGCGGCGGCGAGCTTCCGGCCGGGGAACCCGTTGGTGAAGTTGTGGGCGATCTCGACCGCGAGGTCCCGCAGTTCGACGACCTGGACCTCGACGGACGCGTCCTGCCCGACCACGGCGGCGGCGAGCCGGTCGCCCAACAGCCGCGTGGACGAGGGCACACTCAGCCCCGCCGAGACGACGACGAGCTTCACGACACACTCTCCTTCTTCTCCGCGTCCTTGTTCTCCGCGTCCCGCTGGTCGGCGTCCCGCTTCCCCGCCGCGGCCAGCAGCGACCCGTGGGTCGGCGCGTCCGGCACGTCCGCCGGCCGCCCCTTCGCGAACTCCTCCCGCAGCACCGGCACGACCTCCTCGCCGAGCATGTCGAGCTGCTCCAGGACGGTCTTCAGGGGCAGCCCCGCGTGGTCGATCAGGAACAGCTGCCGCTGGTAGTCACCGGCGTACTCGCGGAACGCCAGCGTCTTCTCGATCACCTGCTGCGGCGAGCCGACGGTGAGCGGCGTCTGGTCGGCGAAGTCCTCCAGGGAGGGTCCGTTGCCGTAGACCGGCGCGACGTCGAAGTACGGCCGGAACTCCCGTACCGCGTCCTGCGAGTTCTTCCGCATGAAGATGTGCCCGCCGAGACCGACGATCGCCTGCTCGGGCGTGCCGTGCCCGTAGTGGGCGTACCGCTGCCGGTACAGCTCGACCATCCGCTTGGTGTGGTCGGCCGGCCAGAAGATGTTGTTGTGGAAGAAGCCGTCGCCGTAGTACGCGGCCTGCTCGGCGATCTCGGGCGAGCGGATGGAGCCGTGCCAGACGAACGGCGGTACGTCGTCCAGCGGGCGGGGTGTGGAGGTGAAGCCCTGGAGCGGCGTGCGGAACTTGCCCTCCCAGGTGACGACGTCCTCGCGCCACAGCCGGCGCAGCAGCGCGTAGTTCTCGACGGCGAGGTTGATGCCCTGCCGGATGTCCTGCCCGAACCACGGGTAGACCGGGCCGGTGTTGCCGCGCCCCATCATCAGGTCCACGCGCCCGTCGGCCAGGTGCTGGAGCATCGCGAAGTCCTCGGCGATCTTCACCGGGTCGTTGGTGGTGATGAGGGTGGTGGAGGTGGAGAGGATCAGCTTCTCGGTGCGCGCGGCGACGTAGCCGAGCATCGTGGTCGGCGAGGACGGCACGAACGGCGGGTTGTGGTGCTCACCGGTGGCGAAGACGTCGAGGCCGACCTCCTCCGCCTTCAGCGCGATCTCGACCATCGCCTTGATGCGCTCGCGCTCGGTCGGCGTCCGGCCCGTGGTGGGGTCCGGCGTCACATCACCGACGCTGAAGATCCCGAACTGCATCATCGCTGCCACCCTCCAGGTTGTTTACGATTCAACTATACCCGTGAACGTGGGCCCTCTCTCCTCTATTCCTGCGCTGTCGGTGGCGGTCCTGTCGCTACTTGGCGTGCAGGACCGCGTAGATCATCACGAAGGCGACGATGTGGATGCCGAAGAGGAAGTACGCGAGGTACCACCACACGTACCGCTCGTTCTTCTTCTCCTCTGCGAGCCGGCGCTTCTCGGGCGTCAGGTCGCCGTCGGGAGTCGGGGCACCTTCGATCGCCATCACAGCTCCCGGTGGACCTTGGTGTTGGAGGCCTGCGCGCGCGGGCGCAGGACGAGCAGGTCGACGTTGACATGGCTGGGCCGGGTGACCGCCCAGGTGATCGTGTCGGCGACGTCGTCGGCGGTCAGGGGCTCGGCGACGCCCTCGTAGACGCGCGCCGCCTTCGCCTCGTCGCCGCCGAAGCGGGTCAGCGCGAACTCGTCCGTCTTGACCATGCCGGGCGCGACCTCGATCACCCGCACCGGAGTCCCCACGATCTCCAGCCGCAGCGTCTCCGCGAGGACGTGCGCGCCGTGCTTGGCGGCGACATAGCCCGCGCCGCCCTCGTACGTCCCGTGCCCGGCCGTCGACGACACCACGACCACCGTGCCGTCACCGCTCGCGGTGAGCGCGGGCAGCAGGGCCTGGGTGACATGGAGCGTGCCGATGACGTTCGTCTCGTACATCGTGCGCCAGTCGGCCGGATCGCCGGTGGCCACCGGGTCGGCGCCGAGCGCGCCACCCGCGTTGTTGACCAGCACGCCGATCGTTTTGAACGCGGTCGCGAACTCGTCCACCGCCGCGCGGTCCGTGACGTCCAGGGCGTACGCGGTGGCCTGCCCGCCGCCCCGGTCGATCTCCTCGGCCAGCGCCTCGATGCGGTCCTTGCGCCGCGCGGTGAGCACGACCCGGTAGCCGGCCGCCGCGAGCTGCCGGGCCGTGGCGGCGCCGATCCCGCTGCTCGCCCCGGTGACGACGGCGATGCGGGAGGCGGCGGACGGTACGGCGGTGGCCATGAGCTGCTCCTGGGCGGTGCGAATCGAACGTCGGTCTCTGCCCGGCCAGGATAGGCGGACGGTGGGACAATGAGAGAGGTGATCCCCGGTACAGGAGGTGGATCATGGGACAGGCGCGCGAGCTGATGGACCAGCTCACCGAGGCGCTCACCACACACCAGGACCCCAAGACCATCGGGAACCTCTTCGCGGAGGACGCGGTCGCCCACACACCCGACGGTGGAGAACTCCACGGCCGGGACGCCATCGCCGAGTACTGGCGGCAGATGACCGACGCCGTGCCCGAGGCGAGGTTCGAGTCGCTCTCCTCCTTCGAGGTCGGCGACACCGCCATCGACGAGGGCATCTACAGCGGCACCAACACCGGCCCGCTGGCGTTCCCCGACGGTACGTCCATCCCCGCCACCCACAGGAACATCAGGATCCACGGCGTGGACTTCGCCACCGTCCGGGACGGCCGGATCACCAGCTACCGGCTCTACTTCGACCAGCTGGAATTCATGAACCAACTCGGCCTGCTACCGGAGGAATTGGCACAGCCGTCGTAGGCGACAGCCGTCCCGGGCGGCAGCCGTCCCGGGCGGCAGCCGTCCCGGGCGGCAGCCGCCGTCACCCCCCGCGCGGCGCGTACATGATCACGGCCATGCCCGCGAGGCAGATCAGCGCGCCCGTCACGTCCCAGCGGTCGGGCCGGTAGCCGTCCGCGACCATCCCCCAGGCGATCGACCCGGCGACGAAGATCCCCCCGTACGCGGCGAGGATCCGCCCGAAGTGCGCGTCCGGCTGGAACGTCGCTACGAACCCGTACGCCCCCAGCGCCACGACCCCGGCCCCGACCCACACCCACCCCCGGTGCTCCCGCACCCCTTGCCACACCAGCCAGGCCCCGCCGATCTCGAACAACGCGGCAAGCACGAACAGCACGACAGACCGAACGATGACCATGCGGCCAGCGTCGCACGGCGCGTGCGCCACCCCGCGCGACAAAGGCACTCAGCGGATCCGGACCACGGCCGCGCCCCCGCGCCCGCGCTCCTCCGACGCGCTCCGGGTCGGCGTCAGCCCTTCACGCAGACGACCTGCTTCAGCTTCGCCACCACCCGCACCAGATCCCGCTGCTGGTCGATGACCTGCTCGATCGGCTTGTAGGCGCCCGGGATCTCGTCGACGACACCGGAGTCCTTGCGGCACTCCACGCCCCGCGTCTGCTCCTCCAGGTCCTTCGTCGAGAAGCGCCGCTTCGCCGCCATCCGGCTCATCCGCCGACCGGCGCCGTGCGAGGCAGAGTTGAACGCCTTCTCGTTGCCGAGGCCCTTCACGATGTACGAACCGGTGCCCATCGAGCCCGGGATGATCCCGTACTCGCCGGAGCCCGCGCGGATCGCGCCCTTACGGGTCACCAGGAGGTCCATGCCGTCGTAGCGCTCCTCGGCCACGTAGTTGTGGTGGGCGCTGATCTCGGGCTCGAAGGTCGGCCTCGCCTTCTTGAACTCCTTGCGGACGACGTCCTTGAGGAGCGCCATCATGATGGAGCGGTTGTACCTCGCGTACTCCTGCGCCCAGAACAGGTCGTTGCGGTACGCCGCCATCTGCGGGGTGTCCGCGACGAAGACGGCGAGGTCGCGGTCGACCAGACCCTGGTTGTGCGGAAGCTTCTGGGCGATGCCGATGTGATGCTCCGCCAGCTCCTTGCCGATGTTCCGGGAGCCGGAGTGCAGCATCAGCCAGACGGAACCTGTCGAATCCGTGCAGACTTCGACAAAGTGGTTGCCCCCGCCCAACGTTCCCATCTGCTTTTCCGCACGGTCATGACGGAACTTGACCGCTTCCGCCACCCCGCCGAACCGCCCCCAGAACCCGTCCCACCCCCCGATGGCGAAGCCGTGCAGGTCGCCCGGATCGACGGGGTCGTCGTGCATCCCCCGGCCCACCGGGATCGCCTGCTCGATCTTCGACCGCAGTCGGGACAGTTCGCCGGGCAGGTCGTTCGCCGTCAGCGACGTCTTCACCGCCGACATCCCGCAGCCGATGTCGACCCCCACCGCCGCCGGACACACGGCCCCCCGCATGGCGATGACGGACCCGACCGTCGCGCCCTTGCCGTAGTGCACGTCCGGCATGACGGCGAGGCCCTCGATCCAGGGGAGCGTGGCGACGTTGCGCAGCTGCTGGAGCGCTCCCTCCTCCACCGACGCGGGGTCGGTCCACATACGGATGGGCACCTTCGCACCCGGTATCTCGACATACGACATTTCGCCCTCATTCCCCCGGAAAACCATTCAAGTTCACAGAACGCAAAACCGTCGCCAAGGTCTACGAATGGGATGCCGGACCGGCGTTCACAGCAGTGCGTGCGATACACATGGTGCCCGGGGGTCACCCCCGGGCGGCAAGTGAATAACCACAGGCAGAACTGCGCAGGCGTCCCGAGGGACCCCGTCGAGAGGAGCCCCACCGTGCAGCGGAAGGCGTACGTACCCGGCGTCGCCGTGCTCCTCGCGGCAGTGCTGGCCGCGTGCACGGGGTCGAGCGACGACGCCTCCCCCGACGACCCCCGCCCGGGCGAGGCCACCACCTCGGCCACCGTCGCCCAGCCCGGCCGTTACGACACGCTCCCGGAACCCTGCGGCTCGGTCGGCCAGGACACCCTCGACACCCTCCTGCCCGGCATCGGGCAACTTCCCGGCGCCGCCCAGCGCGAGCAGGCGTACGAGGGCGACGCGACCCAGACGTACGACACGGACCGCAAGGCCGGCTGCCGCTGGAAGGTGGAGTCCGCCGACGCCACCCACTATCTCTTCGTCGACTTCGAGCGGATCGGGTCGTACCAGAACGCGGTCAGCGACGACAGCAAGGCGCAGGATGTGTACGGCGGGAAGGTCGAGGCGGCCGACCTGCCCGAGCCGACCCCGACCGTCCCGGCCGGAGACGACGACGGGGCCGACGAGGAGACGGACGAGCCGGCGGGGACGGGGACGACGGGGGACGGCACCGAGGAGGCGTCGGCGAACCCCTCGGCCTCCGCGTCCGGCTCGACGTCTCCTTCCTCCGGCTCCTCGAACACGTCGAACGCCGCCAGTTCATCCGGTTCGTCGGGTTCGTCGGGAACCGCCGGATCCGCCACTCCCTCCGCCTCCGGGACCCCCGCCTCCCTCCAGCCGCGCACGCTGGACGGTCTCGGCGACGAGGCCTTCCTCGACGACGCGCTCGGCACGAGTGGGCAGCGCACGGTGACTGTGGTGTTCCGCACGTCGAACGTGATCGTGACGGTGGAGTACGAGGAGCAGCCGGCGACCACGACGGCGGTGCCGGACAGCGAGGAATTGCAGGACAGGGCCCGGAATCTGGCGGAACGGCTGGCGGCGGCGTTCGACGACTGAGCGGCGTTCGGGGGTGGTTCGGGCCCACACGTGAACCACCCGAACCAGAACCGCACTTCTTCTTCACCGCGTACGGTGGCCTCTCGGAGAACCAATCCACAGGTGTCCGAATGTGTCCGATTGTGAAGGAACCATGCAACGAGCCGCAGAGTCAGATCAGCATCAGTCGCCGCGCGTCGCGCCTTCGGTGCCGGTGACGCGAGTCGGACGGCGTGGGCGTCCGGGCCGGGCCCGGGTCCTCGCGGGCGCGGCGGTCGTGCCGGTGATGCTGCTGGCGGTCGGCTGCTCGTCGGACTCCGGCTCCGACAGCGCCTCCGGTGACGAGACACCGGCGGGCGCGCGCCAGTCGGTAGAGGAGAGCGCCCCGCCGGAGGTCGTTGCGGCGAAGTACGCGGTGCTGCCGGACGCGTGCGAGGTGTTCCCCGCCAAGACGCTGAAGTCGGTGGTGCCGCAGGGCGTGAAGTCCGGCAAGGCGATCAACAAGGCCGAGGCGAACGTGAGCGGCGACTGCCGCTGGACCAGCCTCGACAACAACGGCGTGGACGGCTCCCAGTACCGCTGGCTGAGCGTCTCCCTGCACCTGCTGGCCTCGGACGCGGCGAACGGTCCGGGCGAGGACCGCGCGGCCAAGGCGATGGAGTCGAAGGTGGCCGCGGCGAAGGCCGTGGACGGGGCGAAGAACGTCAAGACGGAACCGGCGACGGGCCTGGGCGACCAGGCGACGGTGGTCAAGTACGACCTGAAGAAGGACGGCGACACCTTCAAGCAGCAGACGATCGTGGTGCGCACGGAGAACGTGGTCATCACGCTCGACTACAACGGCGCCGGTCTGGCCGGCGAGAAGACACCGGACGCGGCCGCGCTGCTGAAGTCCGCGAAGTCCGCCGCCGAGGACGTCGTGGAGGCGGTCGAGGACGCGAACGACGGTTCGGACGCGTCGCCGTCGTCGTCGCCTTCGAAGAGCGCTTCCAAGACACCGTCGGACGGCGGGACGAAGGCGTCGTCGTCGGGCGGTTCCGGAGCGGACATCAGTTCGGACGCGGGCGGTGGCTCGGATTCCGATTCGGACTCGGGTTCGTCCACCTCCGGCAGCCGGAAGAGCAAGTCGTAGCCGCCGTTCACCTGGCAGTTCGCCGGAGCCCGGCCCCCACGGGGGCCGGGCTCGTTGCCATCCGGCAACCCGTTTGCCGTACACATGTGCCACTCTGTTGCGCGCAACAACACGCAAGGGGAGGGGAGTACGGGTGGCCGCGCCAATGCAGCTGACTCGAATGCACCGCGTTCTCATCGGCGTGGTCGTGTTCGGCGCCGTCATCATCGCCGGGATCGGCTTCGCTGGTTCGTACGCGGCGGTCCGGGAACTGGCGGTCCAGAAGGGCTTCGGGAACTTCTCCTACGTCTTCCCGATCGGTATCGACGCGGGCATCTGTGTCCTGCTCGCCCTGGACCTCCTGCTGACCTGGATCCGCATCCCCTTCCCGCTGCTGCGCCAGACGGCGTGGCTGCTGACGGCGGCGACGATCGCGTTCAACGGTGCGGCGGCCTGGCCGGACCCGCTGGGCGTCGGTATGCACTCGGTGATCCCGATCCTGTTCGTCGTCGCGGTCGAGGCGGCCCGGCACGCGGTCGGCCGGATCGCCGACATCACCGCCGACAAGCACATGGAGGGCGTCCGCCTCACCCGCTGGCTGCTCTCGCCGGGCCCCACCTTCCTGCTCTGGCGCCGCATGAAGCTGTGGGAGCTCCGCTCCTACGACCAGGTCATCAAGCTGGAGCAGGAACGTCTCGTCTACCAGGCCCGCCTGCGCTCCCGCTACGGCCGCGCCTGGCGCCGCAAGGCCCCGGTCGAATCCCTGATGCCGCTGCGCCTGGCCCGCTACGGCGTCCCCCTGGCGGAAACGGCCCCGGCGGGCCTGGCCGCGGCAGGCATAGAGCCAGCGGTCCTGCCACCGGCACGGCAGGTCGAGGTCGACCTAGCTGCGGGCAATCGTGCCGCTGGGGCGGCACGGGTGGGCGCAGCGGCACCTCCCAGCGAGCAGCGCCCCCAACTGGAGAGCACCCCCACCCAGCAGCGGCCGGAAAACACCGGGCAGCAGGAACAGAGCTACGCCGACCAAGCACCCCCGGTCGACGAAAGCCCCTGGCTCCACGCCCGCCACCCCATGGAGGTCCCCTACCAGGGCGGCTACGACCCGTCGTACGAGCCGGAGGAACAGTACGAGGAGTGGTACGAGGAGCAGGAACAGGAGCAGGAACAGGAGCAGGACCCGCAGCAGTACGAGCAGTACGAGCAGTACCGCCGCTTCCAGCCCGACCCCCGGGACCCCCGCTTCCAGCAGCAGCAGTTCGAGGCACCGGAACTCCAGGGCCCCGGACTCCAGACCCCCGACTTCCAGGGACCCGACCTCCCGTCCCCCGGCCCCTCCTCGGAGGAGACCGGCAGCTTCCCCGTCCCGTCCGGCCCGAACCGGACCCGCGAACTGGGCGAGGGCGGCGGCGCCCCGGAGCCGACGGAGGAGGACTACTACCAGGTCTTCCGCGAGAACACCAAGGGCGGCAACGGCGCCCCCACCCCGCGCGCCCTCATGTCCGACATCGAGGCGACGTACGGCGTCACGCTCGAAGAGGCCGAGGCCAAGCGCATGGTGAACCGCTTCTCCAACCGCCTCAACGCGGAACTGACCGACGAACACATCGCGTAACCGGCGCACGCGGACGCGCGCACACGAGGGAGGGGCGCCCGGTGATGATCACCGGGCGCCCCTCCCTCGTGTGCGTGTGCGCGGCGCGGCCTTACCCCCCGAGCAGGGCCCGCACCCGCTCCTGCCCCACCGCCATCAGCAGCGTGGGCAGTCGCGGCCCCGTGTCCCGCCCGACGAGCAGGTGGTACAGCAGGGCGAAGAACGACCGCTGGGCGGTCTTGATCTCCGGCGGCAGCTCCTTGGGCGTGGCGTCCGCCGAGAACCCGGCCTGCACCTTGGGCACGCCGTAGACGAGGTGCGTCAGCCCGTCCAGCGACCAGTGCTCGGCGAGCCCGTCGAGCAGCAGCCGCAGCGACTGCTGGGACGCCTCGTCGAGCGACTTCAGCAGCTCGGCGTCGGCCTCCTCGCGCACGATGGTCCGCTGGTCGGCGGGCACCTGGGTGTTGATCCAGGCCTCGGCCTTGTCGAGCCGGGGCCGCACCTCGTCGAGGCCGGCGAGCGGGTCGGTGGGGTCGAGTTCGCTGAGGATGCGCAGGGTCTGGTCCTCGGCGCCCGCGGTGATGTCGGCGACGGACGCGAGGGTCCGGTACGGCATCGGGCGGGGCGTGCGGGGCAGCTCACCGGCGGCCGTGCGCACCGCGCGGGAGTGCGCGGCGACATCGGCCGGCAGGGCGGAACCGTCCGCGACCTTGGCGTCGAGCTTGTCCCACTCGTCGTAGAGCCGCTGGATCTCCTGGTCGAAGGCGATCTTGAAGGACTGGTTGGGCCGGCGGCGGGCGTAGAGCCAGCGCAGCAGCTGCGGCTCCATGATCTTCAGCGCGTCGGCGGGCGTGGGCACGCCGCCCTTGGACGACGACATCTTGGCCATGCCGCTGATGCCGACGAAGGCGTACATCGGCCCGATGGGCTGCTCGCCGCCGAAGATCCCGACGATCTGCCCGCCGACCTGGAAGCTGGACCCGGGCGAGGAGTGGTCGACGCCGCTCGGCTCGAAGACGACGCCCTCGTACGCCCACCGCATCGGCCAGTCGACCTTCCAGACGAGCTTGCCGCGGTTGAACTCGTTGAGCGCGACGGTCTCGGAGAAGCCGCAGGCGGTGCAGGTGTAGGTCAGCTCGGTGGTGTCGTCGTCGTAGGCGGTGACGGTGGTGAGGTCCTTGCCGCAACCGCCGCAGTAGGGCTTGTACGGGAAGTACCCGGCGGTGCCGGAGCTGCCGTCGTCCTCACCGGCGGCGCCGGAACCCTCCGCGGCCTCCAGCTCGGCCTCGTCGACCGGCTTCTGGGACTGCTGCTTCTTGGGCGGGGCCTTCTTGGTGCGGTACTGGTCGAGGATCGCGTCGATGTCGCCGCGGTGCTTCATGGCGTGCAGGATCTGCGCGCGGTAGACCCCGGAGGTGTACTGCGCGGTCTGGCTGATCCCGTCGAACTCGACGCCCATCTCGGCGAGCGCGTCGACCATCGCCGCCTTGAAGTGCTCGGCCCAGTTGGGGTGGGCGGAGCCGTGGGGGGCGGGCACGGAGGTGAGCGGCTTGCCGATGTGCTCGGCCCAGGACGCGTCGACGCCTTCGACTCCGGCCGGGACCTTGCGGTAGCGGTCGTAGTCGTCCCAGGAGATCAGATGCCGGACCTGGTGCCCGCGACGGCGCACCTCATCGGCGACCAGGTGCGGGGTCATGACCTCGCGGAGGTTGCCGAGGTGGATCGGGCCGGACGGCGACAGCCCGGACGCGACGACAACGGGTTTGCCCGGGGCCCGACGCTCCGACTCCTCGATGACCTCATCCGCGAAACGGGAGACCCAGTCGGTGGTCTCGGTGCTCTGAGCCACGATCGGCACGTCCTCTTTTTCTGGTTGCTCCACCGCAGCCGGTACGGTCGCACGGCTGTCCGGCCCCATTCTCCCAGCTCTCCCCGCAACCACGAAAACGCATTGTCCTCAGCGGGCGCCGCCGGATGCGGAACCGCTGGGATGCGGAACCGCGGGATGTGGAACCGCAGGATGCGGAGCCGCCTCGCGACCGGGCCCGCGACTACGAGTCAGTTCCACACCCTGATGTCGAGGGTGACGCTGGCACCGCCGTTGATCACGTCGCTGACGGTGACCCAGGACCACCGTTTCTCGGAGGTCTGGACGCAGAGCTCCAACCCGTCACTCAGCTGGTCGGCGTCGACCAACTGGCTGAACGCGGTCTGCCGGTCACAGGTCCCGGGGTCGGGTGTCTGCCCGGTGACCACGGCGATCTGCCGGTTCCGGAGTCCGCTGTACAGCCACAGATCGTTGCCCGCCGCCTGGTTCTGCCGCACTCCCCAGTTGTCCGCGTGCGAGTCGAGGTCGATGCTGTAGTTCGTGTTGAGGGGAACTCCGTTCTGCTCCCGGCGGACCTCCGACGTGGCGTTCTGCGCGCTCGGTTCCCCGCCGGGGCCCTGCTGCTGGCCCGAGGGGCTCGCGGTGACGGTGACGGTGGCGCCGGGCTTGGCGTCACCGGCCTCGACCTGCACGGTGAACGTGTTGGTCGCGTTGCCGAAGAGCACGGTGATCACGGCCGCGCCCACCGTCGCGACGACCCCGAGCAGCGCGGGTACCAGCCATGAGGCCCGCCCGCGCGACGCGGTACGGCTCCCGGGCTCCCCTTCCGGCGGCGTCGGCGGCAGCGGCATCGCCGACGTACGGGTGTCGGGCGTCGTTCCGTTGTCCGTCATGCTTTCCCCCGATGTCTCCTCAGGCGCGAGAGCGCGTACCGGGAAGGTAGAAGAGCCGCCCGGCCCTGATCTCTCAACTTGCCATAATGAGCAAAACACTTCGAATGCGACTGTTCGGGCTATGCCCAGTGCCCGCTTGGGCGACACTTCCTTTCGGCGCCCCGGACCCCGCCCGAGAAAATCGCTTTGCCCCCCATGGGATACTGGCGTGTCTATCCATCCCCACGAGGAGAACGGCACCCACCCCATGGCCCCGGTCACGTCCCTCACCGCCTCCGTCCACCAGCGCCTCGCAACCGCCCTCTCGGCCACCCTGCCGGAGGCCGCTGCGGACCCGCTGCTGCGACGCAGCGACCGGGCGGACTACCAGGCGAACGGGATCCTCGCGCTCGCCAAGAAGGCCAAGGCCAACCCCAGGGAGCTGGCGACCCAGGTCGTCGCCCAGGTGGAGTCCGGCGAGCTGATCAAGGAGATCGAGGTCTCCGGCCCCGGCTTCCTCAACATCACCCTCACCGACGGCGCGATCACCGAGAACCTCGCCGCGCGGTACGCGGACGACACCGGTCGGCTCGGCGTCCCCACGGCGGAGCGCCCCGGCACCACGGTCATCGACTACGCCCAGCCGAACGTGGCGAAGGAGATGCACGTCGGTCACCTCCGGTCCGCCGTGATCGGTGACGCGGTCGTGCAGATCCTGGAGTTCACCGGCGAGAACGTGGTCCGCAGGCACCACATCGGCGACTGGGGCACCCAGTTCGGCATGCTCATCCAGTATCTGGACGAGCACCCGCACGAGCTGGACCACAAGGAGTCCGACGGCGACCTCCAGGCGTCCGGCGAGGCCGCGATGTCCAACCTGGACCGGCTGTACAAGACGGCCAGGAAGCTCTTCGACTCCGACGAGGAGTTCAAGACGCGGGCCCGGCGCAGGGTGGTCGACCTCCAGGCCGGCGACCCGCACACCCTCGCCACGTGGCAGAAGTTCGTCGACGAGTCGAAGATCTACTTCTTCTCCGTCTTCGAGAAGCTCGACATGGACATCCGGGACGCCGACATCGTCGGCGAATCGGGCTACAACGACATGCTCGCGGAGACCTGCCGCCTCCTGGAGGAGCAGGGCGTGGCCGTCCGCTCGGAGGGCGCGCTGTGCGTCTTCTTCGACGACATCAAGGGCCCGGACGGCAACCCGGTCCCGCTGATCGTGCAGAAGTCCGACGGCGGCTACGGCTACGCGGCCACCGACCTGTCCGCCATCAGGGACCGCGTCTTCAACCTGAAGGCGAACTCCCTGCTGTACGTCGTCGACGCCCGCCAGTCCCTGCACTTCAAGATGGTCTTCGAGACCGCGCGCAGGGCGGGCTGGCTCAACGACGAGGACGTCAAGGCGTTCCAGCTGGCCTTCGGCACGGTTCTCGGCAAGGACGGCAAGCCGTTCAAGACCCGTGAGGGCGAGACGGTCCGTCTGGTCGACCTGCTCGACGAGGCGATCGACCGTGCCACGACCGTCGTCCGGGAGAAGGCCGAGAAGGTGGGCCTGACCGAGCAGGAGATCGTCGAGAACGGCCGTTACGTCGGCATCGGCGCCGTCAAGTACGCGGACCTCTCCACCTCCGCCGTCCGGGACTACAAGTTCGACCTGGACCAGATGGTCTCGCTGAACGGCGACACGTCCGTCTACCTGCAGTACGCGTACGCCCGGATCCAGTCGATCCTCCGCAAGGCGGGCCAGGCCCGCCCGGCCGCCCACCCGGAGCTCGAACTGGCCCCGGCCGAGCGCGCGCTGGGCCTGCACCTGGACCAGTTCGGCGAGACCGTGGCCGAGGTCGCGGAGTCGTACGAGCCGCACAAGCTGGCCGCGTACCTCTTCAAGCTGGCGACCCTGCTGACCGCGTTCTACGACCAGTGCCCGGTCCTGAAGGCCGACACCCCGGCGCAGGTGGAGAACCGTCTGTTCCTGGTCGACCTGACGGCCCGCACCCTGCACCGGGGCATGGCCCTGCTGGGCATCAGGACACCCGACAAGCTCTGACCCCGACCGGGAAGAGCGCGAGAACGGAACAGAGAGCGGACCGCCGGTGCATGGCGGCCCGCTCTCTGTTCCGTTCGTGGTACCGCTCAGCCGTCCGGGAGACGGCAGTGCCCATCGGGTCACCACCGGTCGGGCCGCTGTCAGTGGTGGCCCCTACAGTCACACCCATGGCGACACTTCCCAACCCGCTGCCCCAGCTGGCGGCCGACCCGAGCGGGCGTGTGCTCGGGCTTGAGATCCCGCTCCCGCAGGGGAGGTTGATCGACACGACGGACGACGGCCCGTGGCGCGAGCCACTGCTGTGGTGCGCGGACGAGACGGCGACGCCGGGCACCTGGGCGGCCGTCCAGCCCGCCCGCCGCACGGTGGGCCTCCTCCCGGTGCTGCTGGACGTCGGCGACCGCCAGGGCGGTCCGCGGGACTGGGAGTTGCTGCCCGGCGAGATGTCCTACCCCGGCGACCACGACGCCGACGAGATCCTGGCCGAGTTCTGGGACGCGTACGCCACCGTCGAGGACCCCGAGTGGTCGGGCCTCGCCGCACCCCCGGCCTCCGCCCCGGACACGGCGCCCGACCCCGACGCCCTCGCCGTGGAGACGGCCGACGCCCTCGTCAAGGACCCCTCCCGGCTGAAGGACCCGCGCCTCGCCCTCGTCTTCGCCCGCCGCAGCGCCGACATCCCGGCGGCCATCGGCTGGACCGGCCCGACGAACCACGAGAACGACGTGGCGAGGCTCTGCGCGGTCCTGCGCTCCTGGGAGGACCGCTTCGGCATACGCGTGGTCGCCCTCGCCTACGACCACCTCGTCCTCTCCGTGGCCACCCCGCCCACTACCGAGGCCGAGGCCGAAGCCGTGGCCGCCGAACACTTCGCCTTCTGCCCCGACAGCATCTGGCAGGGCACACCCGACGGCACCCGCGCCTCCTACGCCCGCACCCTCCTCGGCGAGCCCGTCTGGTCCTTCTGGTGGGACTGAGGCCGTACGGACACGCCGCCACGCAAGGGCCGCACAAGGCACAGTGGCCCCATGGTGAGCATGGATGAGCGAGGGCTGGACCGCGACGGAACGATCGCACGCGAAGGCGCGCTGGACCGCGTGCCGACGGCGTTCGTCCCCGTCGTCGATGCCGCCCGCGCTCACCTCACGGAGACGTTCGGCGGACGGCGACTGCACAGCGCCTACCTCTACGGCAGCATCCCCCGCGGCACCGCCACCCCCGGCGTCTCCGACCTCGACCTCCAACTGGCCCTCCACGACGAGCCCACCGAAGCCAACCGGGTCGACGCCACAGCGATCGAGGCCGCCCTCGACCGCGCGTTCCCGCAGATCGACGGCGTGGGGATTCTGCTGACCAGCACTCGGGTTCTCCTCAGCGACCTCGAACGTCACGACGGCGGCTTCTTCATCGCCTGCCTCTGCACCCCGTTGCTGGGCCCCGACCTCGCGGCACAGCTGCCCCGCTACCGCCCCACAGCCCTGCTCGCGCGGGAGACCAACGGTGACCTCGCCCGCGTCCTTCCGCGCTGGCGAGCCAGGGCAGCCGAAGCCACCACGGACGCCGAACTCCGGCTCCTCGGCCGTCTCGTCGGCCGCCGCCTCGTCCGCACCGGCTTCACCCTGGTCATGCCCCGATGGGGCGGCTGGACCAGCGACCTCGACCAGTCCGCCGAGATCTTCGGCGACCACTACCCCGAGCGCGCCGAGCAGATGCGCGTCGCCGCATCCGTCGGTCGCGCGCCCTCACCCGACCCGGCGCCGCTCGGGATGCTCATCGACGACCTCGGCCCGTGGCTCGCGGCCGAATACACAGCCGTGCACGGCGAGAAAGCCCCGCGTCCCTGACGGGCCGGGCCCGTTCCTCCTCACCCCCGCAACCCCGCCCCCAACCGCCGCAGCCCCTCTCGGATCTCCTCCGGTGTCTGCGTCACGAAGCAGAGCCGCAGCGTCGACCGGTCGGGCTCACCGGCGTAGAACGGCGCCCCGGGCACGTACGCCACGTCCCGCGCGACGACCCGCGGGAGCAGCGCGCCGGTGTCGTGGGAGGAGGGGAGGCGGGCCCACAGGAACATGCCGCCCTCGGGACGGTTCCAGGTGGAGCCCTCCGGGAGCGCTTCGGCGAGACCCGCGAGCATCGCGTCGCGCCGCTCCCGGTACGCGTCGGCGACCCCGGCGACATGGGCGTCCAGATCACGGTCGGCCAGATACCGCGCCGCCGCGAGCTGGTTGACGGTCGGCGTGTGCAGATCGGCGGCCTGCTTGGCCACCGCGCACGCCCGCCGCAGCCCCTCCGGCGCGCGCAGCCAGCCCAGCCGCATCCCGGGGGCCATGACCTTGGAGAAGGAGCCCAGCAACGCCGTACGGTCCTCGGCGCCCGGGTACGAGGCGATCCACGGCACACGGTCGCCCTCGAAGCGCAGTTCGCCGTACGGGTCGTCCTCGACGATCCACAGTCCCCGCCGGGCGGCGACGGAGGCGACGGCCGTCCGCCGCTCGGCGGGGAGCGTGCGCCCGGTGGGGTTCTGGAAGGTGGGCACGGTGTAGAAGAGCTTGGGCCGGTGCCGTACCACCGACTCCTCCAGCGCCACCGGATCCACCCCGTGCGCGTCGCCCGGCACGGCCATCACCTGCGCCCCCGCGAACCGGAACGCCTGAAGGGCCGCGAGATAGCAGGGGTCCTCGACCAGGACGACGTCCCCCGGTTCCAGCAGCGCGGTGGCGAGCAGCGACAGCCCCTGCTGCGACCCCGTGGTGACGAGCACTCCGTCCGCGCCGGTCGGCAGCCCGCGCGCCCCGTACCGCGCCGCGAGCGCTGCCCGGAGCACCGGCTCGCCCTCGGTCGTCGCGTACTGCAGCGCGCGCCCCGCGGACTCGGCGAGCACATCGCGGTAGGCGGCCGCTATCCCCTCCGTGTCGAACAGCTCGGGCGCGGGCAACCCACCCGCGAAGTTGACGACTTCGGGACGCGAGGTGACGGCGAGGATGTCCCGAACGGGGGAACCCCCGACGGCCGCGACCCGCCGGGCGAAGCCGGGCACGGCCGCCCCGGCGCCCGCCCCGCTCTCGTCCCCCGAACCGCCCCCGGTCCCCGTCTTCGCGGCAAACCCCACGTCATACGCGGCACGCTCGGCATCCACGGCACCCATCCCACGGCTCCTTCGCCACTCCGGGACGGCACCGTCCCGCCCCTGCCCGCACCCTAGCCAGGTAGATGTCCCCTACATCCACCAGTTTCGCGATGCGGACGCCCCCGCCACCCCCTAGGCTGCGCGCATGCTGCCCAGCGTGGACACGAACGACGAGTTGCAAGAAGTCGTCGGTGACGAGGCGCTGCTGCGTCCGGCTGCCCAGGATCTCTGCGGCTCGCTCGGTCTCGCAGGCGCGAGGATCGTACGTTTTCCCGAGGGCTCGCTGCCGGTGTACGCCGTCGGCGACTCCCTCGTCCTCAAGCTGTATCCGGCTTTCGAAGCCGCGCAAGCGGTCCGCGAGGCCCGCCTGTTGTCGATCCTGTGGGGCAAACTCCCCATCCCCACACCGAGGTTGCACTCGGCGGACCAGTACAAGAACGGCTGGCGCTATGTGCTGATGTCCCGGCTGCCCGGCGAGGACCTCAACGAGGTCTGGTCCCGGATCCCCCCGCCGGACCAGGAACGTATCGTCGCCGAGGCCGCCGAGGGACTGGCCGCCCTGCACGCCCTGGACGCCTCGCCGGTCGTCCCGCTCACCGGGCCGCCGGACTGGGGCCGGTTCATCGCCGCCCAGCGCGCGGGGGCGGTCGAGCAGCACCGGAGCGGCGGTCTCACGGAGCCGTGGCTCGAACAGATCCCGGACTTCCTGCGCTCGGTGCCCCTGACCGCCGCGCGCCGCCCGGTGCTGCTGCACACGGAGTTCATGCGTGAGCACCTCACCGTCGACCCCCATGACGGCTGGCGCCTGACGGGCCTCTTCGACTTCGAGCCGGCGATGGTCGGCGACCCCGCCTACGACTTCGTCAGCGTCGGCCTCTACCTCACCCGGGCCGACCCCGCCCTCCTGAAACTCTTCTACGAGGCCTACGGCCACCCCCCGTTCGACCCGCGCGAACTGATGACCTACACCCTCCTGCACGTCTACAGCGACCTGAACTGGTACCTGCGCGTGCTGCCGACCCCACCCAGCAAGACGCTGGAGTCGCTGGCGGAGACGTGGTTCGGAACGGGGGGATGAAGGACAGGGGCGTAGCCCCCGTCCTTCAGGGGCGCGGGGAACTGCGCGAGAAGCCCCACCCACCCGCACCCGACAACGAACCCAGACCCTCCTACCCCTTACGCCCCACCGCCGCATACACATTGATGTCCGCGTCGGTCACATCGTTGATGTCCCGGTACCGCACCCGCTCGATGTCGTCCATCCCGGCCAGCACATGCGGCTCCACCGCCGGAGGCACCGGCGCACCGTCGGAGAACCGCCAATGGTGCGCCGGCACCACCCCGGGCTCGTCCACCACGAGCCCACTCTCCTCGAAGAACCGTGCCACCTCGTCCCTGGAACGCAGCACGAAGGTGAACCCGCGCTTGGTGTAGGTCTCCTGGACCGCGCGGATCTTCGTGGGGTTGAGATCCGCGGTCAGATGACTGAGCACCAGCCGGCTCCCGGCGGGCAGCGCCTCCACCAGCTCCCGCACCACCGGGTAGGCCTGGTCGTCCTCCACGAAGTGCAGGATCGCCACCAGGCACAGCGCGACCGGCTGGTCGAAGTCGAGCGTCTTCGCGGCCTGTTCGAGGATGCTCGTCGGCGACTTGAAGTCGGCGTCGATGTAGTTGGTGGCCCCCTCGGGCCCGCTCGTGAGCAACGCGCGCGCGTGCGCGAGCACCACCGGGTCGTTGTCGACGTACACGACCCGTGAGTCGGGGACGATCGCCTGGGCGATCTGGTGGACGTTCTCTGCGGTCGGCAGCCCGGTGCCGATGTCGAGGAACTGCCGGATGCCCTCGTCCCGGGCGAGCGTGGTCACCGCGCGGCGCATGAAGTCACGGTTGTGCCGGACGTCCAGATAGCCGCGCGGATTGGCGGCCAGCGCCGCGCCGGCCGCCTCCCGGTCCACGGGGTAGTTGTCCTTGCCGCCGAGGAAGACGTCGTAGACCCGCGCCGGGTGCGCCTTGGTGGTGTCGATCCTCTTCCGCAACGCGGCGGGGTCCTGGCTGAGTGCGTCACCGGCCATCGGGCTCTCCCTGGGGGGTCGGGTCATTGAACGACCAACAACCTAACGCCCCAGGGGAGTTGCCGCCTCAGGCTTGCACCGGATAGGCCTTCGGGTCGGGGCCGTACTGGTTGTCGCCCCGCTGGCCCTCGGTGGCCATGAAGACGATCATGAAGATGAATCCGACGCAGGGAACGAGCCCTATGAGGACCCACCAGCCGCTCTTGCCGGTGTCGTGCAGCCGCCGGACGCTGACCGCGAGGGACGGCAGGAAGAGGGCGACACTGAGGAGGATCTGGGGCGCCTGCGAGTCCAGGAGGAGACCGAGGACGTACAGCGCGGCATAGATGAGCGTGCTGATCAGCGTGAACATCCAGTACTCCTGGCGACGCGCACGCCCGCTGAAGACCGCATACTTCTTGAGCACCTCGACGAACCAGTTCATGGCTTCCCCCCGAAAATCGGCATAGGTCCCCCGGAATCGGGGGCAGGCGCAGAACCTATGCCGATTGATGAGAACTCGTCAATCAGTTACCGCCCTCGTCCTCACTCACCCACCGCTCTCGTCCTCACCCTCCCCGAGCGTCGTCCCCTCCGGGACCCACTTCGGGCCGCCGAGCGGATACTCGTACGCCGGGCGCCCGTTGTTGCCGCTCGTACGGAACGGCCGGCCGTCGTCGTTCAGGGTCAGGATGCCGCTGCGGGATCCGGCGGTCCACTCCAGCTCCAGGTACCAGCTGACGTAGTACGCGGAGGCGTCGGCGGTGATGTAGTACACCTCCGGATCGGACTGGCTGACCGAGTAGGGGAAGTTCTTGCTGCCGGCCTTGGGCTTCACGTCGGGACGCGCGGCGTCGAGGGCGATCGTGAAGGAGCGGGTCGGAACACCGGCCCCGCAGCCGACACCGGGGTAGCCCATGGCGTAGTCGTTCCAGGCGAGGGGCGACCGCTTGTCGGTCATCCGGACCTTGAGACTCCGTACGACGACGGTCTCCTCGCCGGTGCCCTGCACGGTCAGCGTCAGGAACTGCTGCCCCGAGGCCACGGCACCCTCCGCGGACACCCAGGCCGGAGCGTCCTGCTCCAGCGGCGGCGGCCCCACCTCCGTGGGCGTACGGTCGGCCAGATACCGCTGGGAACAGGGGTCCTCCCAGGTGTACGGCTCCACCTTCACGTTCAGCGGCGCCGGGAGGGACGCGTCCGCCCCGCCCGCGCCCGTCCCGCCGGTCGGAGTCTCGGTGGCCGAGGCCCCCGCACCCTTGCCGGCGTCCTTGCCCTTCTTGCCCCCCGGCTCGCTCGCGGACCCGGAGGGCGAGGCACCGCTCGGCGAGGCGGAGCCGCCGTCGGCCTCCTTCTCACCGCCGCTGCCGACGGACGCGGCGCCGGCCGTACGCCCGGCCCCGTCCTCCTTCCCCTCGGAGGGCAGACTCAGGGCGAGCGTCACCGCCCCGAGCACGGCGGCCACGGCCACCCCGGCGACCAGAGCGACCCGGGTACGCCGCCGGGCAGGCCCCCGTTCCCCGGCCCCGCCGGAAACGACACCGCCGATCACGGTCTCCGTCTCCTCGGTCTCGTTGGACTCCTCGGTCTCGTCGGACTCCTCGACCACCGGGGCTTGTTCCGCCGCCGCCCCGACGGAGTCACCCCCCTTGCGCCGGCGCATCGCGTCCGCAAGCACCCACCTCCGGTGGAGCTCGACCAACTCCTCGGGGGACGCCTTGCAGAGGCGGGCCAGCCGCTCGACGGGGGCGTAGTCCGCGGGTACGGCATCCCCGTTGCAGTACCGGTGCAGCGTCGACGTACTCATGTGGAGCCGCTTGGCGAGCACCCCGTAACTCAGCCCGGAGCGCTCCTTCAACTCCCGCAGCAGCTCGGCGAAACCGGCCCCCAGGCCGCCCGCGGTACCGCTCCCCGACACGTCTTCCTCCGTCCCCTCATGTCCCGCGCGTCCCGTTCCGCGTTCCAGGGACGGGGAGTTCTCGCAGGTCAAAGCCCTCGTGAGCGTTCCAGCGTCCCTGATCGTCCGTCGGCTGTGGCGGCCGGGACGGATCACCCCACAAGCTGGGGTCATCCAAGCACGCCGCTCCCGGCACACCGGTCGAGCGGCACGGCTTCGAGCACTTGTTCTCAGCCTTCTCCACTCGCTTTGTCCGAAAGGGACCTCTCATGCGCACGTTTCGCACCGCTCGCTCCGCCCGTACCGCCCGCCCCGCCCGTCTGCTCGCCGTGACGGGAGCGGCGCTCGCCGCCCTCGCCCTCACCGCGTGCGACAGCGGCACGGGCACGAGGGACGAGGGTGCGGCGGGCGGTTCCACGTCCGCCCAGAGCACGGGCGGCACCAGCACGAGCGGCGGCTCGACCACCGGCGGCTCCAGCACTGGGGGTTCCACGAGCACGAGCGGCGGCGGATCGGCGGCCACCGGCGGCACCGCGGCCGACAAGGCCTCGTCCAAGGGCGGGACCTCGGACCCCTCCGATCCCGAGAACCGCGTCACCTGCAACGGCTCCAACACCACCGTCACCGCGCAGCCGGTGTCACGCCCGCTCAACCACATGCTGATCACCGTCAAGAACACCGGCTCGAAGTACTGCGACCTCTACTTCAACCCGACGGTCCGGTTCGGCGAGGCCCAGTCGGCGCCGCGCGTGATCGAGGAGTCGCAGCCGCAGGCCGTGGTGACCCTGGCCCCCGGCGAGTCCGGCTACGCCGGCGTCCTCCTCTCCGCCGCCGACGGCAGCGGTGGCAAGGGCACGACGGAGAAGAAGGTCGTCATCCACTTCCAGGGCGCCGAGGCCGGCAGCGACGCCGGCTCTCCCGCGTCCCCCGCGCTCCCGGCCAAGGGCGTCTATGTCGACAACTCCGTGGCCGTCACCTACTGGCAGTCGACCATGGAGGACGCCCTGCAGTACTGAGCCGAGCGCCACCGGGGCCAAGACAGGGCCCCACAGGTGTCAGCGCAGCATGCGAGCGGCCTCGACGGCCCAGTACGTCAGGATGTTCTGCGCACCGGCCCGCTTGATCCCGGTCAGCGTCTCCAGGATGGCCCGGTCCCGGTCGATCCAGCCCTTCTCGGCGGCGGCCTCGACCATCGAGTACTCCCCGGAGATCTGGTAGGCGACGACCGGCACGTCGACGGTGTCCGCGACCCGGGCGAGGATGTCGAGGTAGGGGCCGGCCGGCTTGACCATCACCAGGTCGGCGCCCTCCTCCAGATCGAGGGCGAGCTCGCGCAGCGACTCGCGGGCGTTGGCGGGGTCCTGCTGGTAGGTCTTCCGGTCCCCCCGCAGCGAGGAACCGACGGCCTCCCGGAAGGGGCCGTAGAAGGCGGACGCGTACTTGGCGGTGTAGGCGAGGATCGCGACGTCCTCACGCCCGATCTGGTCGAGGGCGTCCCTGACGACCCCGATCTGACCGTCCATCATTCCGCTGGGCCCGACCACGTGCGCACCGGCGTCGGCCTGTACCTGGGCCATCTCGGCATACCGCTCCAGGGTCGCGTCGTTGTCGACGCGGCCCTGGTCGTCGAGGACTCCGCAGTGCCCGTGGTCGGTGGTCTCGTCGAGACACAGGTCGGACATGACGAGCAACTCGTCCCCGACCTCGGCCCGCACGTCGCGCAGCGCGACCTGCAGAATCCCGTCGGGGTCGGTCCCGGGAGTCCCGAGCGCGTCCTTCTTCTCGTCCTCCGGCACCCCGAAGAGCATGATCCCGGAGACCCCGGCCTCCACGGCCTCCACGGCGGCCTTCTTCAGACTGTCCCGCGTGTGCTGCACGACCCCCGGCATCGCCGCGATCGGCACCGGCTCACTGACCCCTTCCCGCACGAACGCGGGGAGTATGAAGTCCGCGGGATGCAGCCGGGTCTCGGCCACCATCCTCCGCATCACAGGCGTCGTACGAAGCCGGCGGGGCCGCGTACCGGGAAACGATCCGTACTTCGACATACACCTACGCTACGCCCGGCCCGAGGGCCCCTTTGCCAACACCTCGTCGGCGGCCCCGCACCCGCCCTACGCCCCCTGAACTCCACGCCCTGGATCGCGGGAGCCCCCTTCTTCCTCCCGGACGACCCGCAGCACGGGCTCCGGCAGCGCGAACTCACCGAGATCGAACGCGGCGTCCCGCCAGTGCGCGGCCAGCTCCAGCAGCTTCTGCGGGTCGTAGTCGACGGGCGGCCCCGGCTGGCAGGGCAGCAGCGGGTAGAGGACGGCGGCGGCGAACCGGACACCCCACATCGCGGCCCCCGCATGAGGTTCCACGCCCTCCGCCACCCCTTCCTTCTTCAGGTACTCCAGGGTGGCCGACGCATCGCGCAGGGTGTTGTACACCTGCACATAGGTGGCGTGGATCGTGTGATCGGTCATGCGGCACTCCTCGGGAAGCCGGGTGGATCGAACCGCCCCGAGTCCGGCTCAGGCGGTACTGGCGATACGGGCGATACGGACAGGTCGGACAGGCCGGACGGGTCGGACGGATTCGGGTCCTGCCACCCCGCGTCCCCCGCAGTCCCCCTGGCCTCCGCCTCCGCCTCCGGCCCCGGCCCCGCGCCCGCGGCGATACGACGCTCCCGTTCGGCGCGGCAATCTCGGCACCAGGTCCCCTCGGGCTTGCGGAAGGCCCGGTTGCAGCCGCCCGCGCAGTCCACCATCCGGTACCACGGCTCCGTTTCGCCCTCTGGGGCCTGCCCCTCGGACACTTCCGGCAGGACGGGCAACGGCGGTGGCAGCAGCTCACTCAGCCGGTAGGCGAGGAACCGTGCCGGATTCCTGAGCGGCACGGGAAGATCGGCCGTCATGGCGTGGTGCACCGCCGCGCCACTGGCCCCGTTCTCGAACCAGGCGACGACGGCCGGAGCGAGACGGCGCACATCCTTCTGCGAGAGCGTGAACCGATCATCGGTCCGACGCAGCCGCACGAGCAGCGCGACAGCCTTGTCGTGGTGCTCACCACGTCCCGACGACTCGGGGTCGACGTCCTCGGCCGCAGGCGCCACGACGGAATCAACGGCGCCGGGATCGCCCTCAACAGGCTCCCCGTCCGCCGTCACGTCCTCGACGGTCACCTCCTCGACGACCGGCCGTACGGGCACGGGGTCCACCCGAGCGGCGACAGGGGCCGCCGCCCCCTCCCTCTCCCCCCTCACCCCGCGGGCCCGCGTGAGTGCCGGAGCGTTGTACACGTACGTCCGCGTGACCACCCGCCCGCCGTCGACCCGCTCCCGCACCCGGTCGACGTAACCGTGCGCCTCCAACTCCCGCAGGGCGAAGGCGATCCGGTCCCGGCCTTCGGTGAACCGCTCGGCGAGGGTACGGATGTCGGCGGAGGCCCCCTGGGGCAGCGACAGGATGTGGGTTCCGAGCCCGATGGCGGTCAGCGACAGCTCACGATGCTGGGCGAGGTGATTGCCGATGATCGTGTACCGGTCGGGCTGGTACTCCTTGACGTGGGTGACACCGGAACGGGTGGCACTTTGCCGGATACGGGACTGCGGGCGCACGGCGCCACTAGGCTTGGTCTCAGCCATGAGGGAAGGCCTTCACTTCTCCTCGGTGGTCAGGCCCTCGCACTGGGATGCCAGTCCCGGCGGGGGCCGTCGCATGTCTGCGTCTGGTCTCCACCGAGCCTGCCCGCCCAACCCACCCCCGCGCCAGCCGACTTGGGACAGTTCACTCCCGCGAGTGACGAACACGGGGTTTGGATTGGTTTGGAGGGTTTCTTTCCCAAGAGTTCTTACTTCTTTAGGGCCCGCACTCCCGACGCCCGCCCGACCGGGTCCCGTGATTCCGGGCTCCGGCGCGGGGTGGTTCGCTCGGCCGACGAGCGCGGCCTGGTCGGGCCTGTCCCACCCCGAGGGGCCCGGACATCGAGTTCAGCGTGAGCGCAACGTCCGAAGTACGGCACCGATGAGGTTCTGTGCATCAACGCCGTACACGGCGGACTCCCGAAGCGTGTGCCAGACCCGCAGATAGGTGGCCAAGCTGTCGGCGTCGTCCAGCCACAGCTCCGCATGCCAGTCCTCGGCGATCACGAGCCTGTCATCCAGGATCCAGAAGCCGTTGGCCGTCGGGATCTTGAGTTCGGCACCGAGCGGGACGACCCCCAGGTCCACGGTGTCCATGCCGATGACGCCCGCGAGTCGGTCAAGCCGGCCGGCGAGGACGGACGGAGGACAGATCCGAGCATGCAGGGCCGCCTCCCACACGAGGGCGTGGAACGTCCGGCTTCTCTGGGGGTAACCGTGTGGCGCGAGGCGAGTGGAGACAACTTTGCGCAGCTCAGCGTCGGTTCAAATGACCATATTGCGTGCAACATCTGTGGCGCCACTCCGGTCTCGGGCGAGGCGTCCGACTGATGGCCAGGGAAAGGGGGGCGCTCAGCAGGGTGGCGCCGAACTGTGATCGGCAGGCGTGAAGACGTCGAAGCAGTCCATGATCCGGGCAGTGGGCCACGAGCTACAAGCCTCTCCCGCGTGTGCGCCCGGAGTCCGCCGCAGGTACCCGGTACCGCTACGTTGCTTCCTACACCAAGCTGCAGTAAGTCTCTCCCGTACACGGCCGCCCTGGGCCTATGGCTCCAGGGCGGCCCGCAGCCCATGGAAGGGAACGCGTGGCCGCCCCGGACAGCGAGTTCCTCACGCACGCCTCGGAAGTCGCCTTCGAGCTCGGCCTCGACCGCTTCCGCATCTCCGCTCTCACTATCCGGTCGCGGCAGATCACCTTCACCGAGACCGATGGTCCTTCACAAGCACCCCTCTATGCCGATGGTGAGCCGCCGCAGCCCGGACGCGCGGGCCGCCGGGAATACGACTGGCAGCCCGGGCTTGCCGCGCCGTCGTGGATGAACGTGGCCTGGCTTCTGGAAGACCTGGCCACGTGGGTCCAGCAAATGGCAGACGACCACATCACCGTGGTCGGTCTTGAAGCACCGGAGCCGGACTGGTGCGACGTGCTCATCCTCGACGGCGACACCACCTACCGAGTCCGCATCGCCGTAGCCAGCCGACGGGAGGTGCTGGACTTCCCTGGAATGTATCTACGAGACCTGTTCGCCGAGGGCCGCTACCGCGCCTACCTGACTCCGGGACTTGCTGGCGAGCTGCCGGTTGTGGATCTGCGTACCGTCTTGTGACGGAGTGCTCGCCACGGCCGATCTCACCTGTCAACCGCGCTGATTCAGCGCTCTGGTCAGGTCACGGTTGGCCTCCCTCGCGGCATCGAGATCGGATCGGGCTTCGGCCAACGCGGAAGTCAGTTCAACGTTGTGCTGCTCCAGCCTCGTGATCTTTCGTTGAAGTTCGTCGATGTCCGCTGGGGCTCCGAGCCCTGATTCCTGCCATGCCTGGGTTCCCAGCGCCTGCGACAGCCGTTTCTCCAGCTGCTGGACGCGGGCGGCCAGGCGGGTGTTGCGGGCCTGGGCGTTGGCGAGGTCGGCCTGGAGCGAGGCCCGGCTCACCGGCGAGCCGCCGGCCGGGTCCTGGGCTGCCGGTTCGAGTTCAGCGGCGTGGACGATTTCGAGCAGGTCGCGCTGACGGTAGAGGAAGCTGCGGTCGACTCCGGCTTGCCGGGCGATGGCCGCGACACTGATCGGGGTGCCGTTCTTCGCGGCGTTCCTGACCGCTGTGGCAACCCGCCGGCGGCGGCGCTCGGTGTCGGCTTGGCGGCCGTCACGCATGGCGGGGATCATGGCAGCCTCCAGGGCCTGACATCGGGAAGTGGCTGGCCGACACGGGGCATGCCCAGCATCACCGGGCGGCTGCGGCGGACCAGGGCGATGGCATCCTCGATCTGGGCGCGTTCTTCTTCTGACAGGTCGTCCAGGTCCGCCTTGAGCCGGTTGATCAGGCGGCGGACGCGGCGGATTTCTTCTTCGGAGGGTATGGCCTCGCTGCGGGCCCAGTCGTCGGCCTCGACGGAATGCGACCCGGTTGCAGAAACTGACCATGTCCGTGCGGCTCAGCAGCCGGAGTTGATGTCCTTCATCGTCTCGTTGAAGACGCAGGCTCTCTGAGAGCTGTTCCATACCGCGAATCATGTTCTGCATGGAGCCGGCGACGTTGCGACCGCGGCGGCGCGGGAGTTCGTCGTAGGCCCAGACCTTGACCGCCTCGCGGAGAGGCTGCTGATGGATCCGGCTGAAGTTGAGAGTGCCGTGGTGGCCGAAGACGAACAGGTCCCAGATGTCCTTGAGACGTTCGGTCTCCGGAGTCGCCCCCCCGCCTGCGCAGGGAGGTCTGGGCACCCCTGATGATCATTCTCAGGTCGTCGACCAGCCCGGCGCGGACCAGGTCGGCGTCTTCGAGTGTTTCCAGGCTGGGGACCTGGAACAGACGCAGCTGGTCGCTGATGTGCCGGATCCGGTGGTCGCGGGTCTTCACCTCCCGGGCGGTGCGGACCTGCAGGCAGTAGAGGATTGCGGCGACCAGCCGGTCGGGCAGCCCGCGCAGGCTGGCCTCGCGGTTGACGGCCACTGCCGGCGTCGTCAGGCGCCACCGCTCCTCGTCGCCGCAGAACGTGCCCAGGCGCCGTTCTCGGTTGAGCCGCCCGCGGTGGAACTCGCAGTAGATGGTCCGCTCCGAGCCGCGCAGCCGGTAACAGGAGGCAACGTCGCAGGGGCCGAACCCGGGCAGCCCTGTCTGCGGGGAGTTCCGCAGAAAGTCCTCCACGGTCGGCTCGGACGATGTCAGCCACCGGCTCCCATGGGTTGTGCAGAGTCCGTGTGTCACCAGTCGGGGCGGCCGCTGGCAGCTGGGGACCCTGCGGAGAAACTGTCCGTCGGAGCGGTGATACGTGCCCGGCCTCGGGGCAGCGGCGAAGTCCTCGAAGGCCAGTCCGGACCGCCGCCAGCGATTCCTGCAGCCGACGCAGACCGGTTCACCCAGCGGGGTGCCCTTTCTGCAGCCGGGGATCTCACAGTCCGGCATGCCCAGCACCGGATGGACCTGGGATAGCGGACGACCCGCACGTCCCAGTCCCAGCTCATCAGGTTCAGGAAGTCATCGTCCAGCGCGGCGATGATCTCTGCGGTCCTCAGGTCCCGCAGCTCCTGGGCCAGCGGCAACGGCGTCACGTTCACTTCTTCCCCGTCCCGTGCAGGACCCGCGGAGAGGGAACACGCTCGATCGCTTCACGCAATCGTGCCCGGTCAGGAATCAGGTTGCGCGAGAAATCCGGAGCCCGCGAAGGAAGCAAGGCGCCCACAAGCACAAAGGGGCGGCAGCCGCAAGCAGCCACCGCCCCTCTCCCACCTCACGTCACTTCACGTCGTAGTCCGCCGCCGCCGCGCCCCCGGCCGCCGCTCGCTCGGCCGTGTCACCGGGTCCCCGGCCTCCACGGCGGCAGCCCGCCGCCGCATCCCGAAGTCCGCCAGCGCCTCGGCCAGCTTGTGCACGGACGGCTCCGGGGCCATCACGTCCACCCGCAGCCCGTGCTCCTCGGCGGTCTTGGCCGTGGCCGGACCGATACAGGCGATCACCGTGACGTTGTGCGGCTTCCCGGCGATGCCCACCAGGTTCCGCACGGTGGAGGACGAGGTGAAGAGAACGGCGTCGAAGCCGCCGCCCTTGATGGCCTCACGGGTCTCCGCCGGAGGCGGCGACGCGCGCACGGTCCGGTACGCCGTGACGTCGTCGACCTCCCACCCGAGCTCGATCAGCCCGGCGACCAGCGTCTCCGTGGCGATGTCGGCCCGGGGCAGGAACACCCGGTCGATCGGGTCGAAGACCGGGTCGTACGGCGGCCAGTCCTCCAGCAGCCCGGCGGCGCTCTGCTCACCGCTCGGCACCAGGTCGGGCTTCACGCCGAACGCGATCAGCGCTTTGGCGGTCTGCTCGCCGACCGCCGCGACCTTGATCCCGGCGAAGGCACGGGCATCGAGCCCGTACTCCTCGAACTTCTCCCGCACCGCCTTGACGGCGTTGACCGAGGTGAACGCGATCCACTCGTAGCGGCCGGTGACGAGGCCCTTCACGGCCCGTTCCATCTGCTGCGGCGTACGCGGCGGTTCGACCGCGATCGTCGGCACCTCGTGCGGTACGGCCCCGTACGAGCGCAGTTGGTCGGAGAGCGAGGCGGCCTGCTCCTTCGTGCGCGGCACGAGGACCCGCCACCCGAAGAGCGGCTTGCTCTCGAACCACGACAGCTGGTCGCGCTGGGCCGCGGCGGAACGCTCACCGACCACGGCTATCACCGGCCGCCCTCCCTCCGGCGAGGGCAGCACCTTGGCCTGCTTCAGCGTCTGCGCGATTCCGCCGAGCGTCGCGGTCCAGGTCCGCTGCCGCGTCGTCGTACCCGCGACGGTCACGGTCATGGGCGTGTCCGGCTTCCGGCCGGCCGCGACCAGTTCACCCGCCGCCGCGGCCACGGTCTCCAGCGTCGCCGAGACCACTACCGTCCCGTCGGACGCCCCGACCTCCGCCCAACAGCGGTCGGACGCCGTGCGCGCGTCGACGAACCGGACGTCCGCGCCCTGCGCGTCACGCAGCGGCACACCGGCGTACGCGGGCACGCCCACGGCCGCCGCCACGCCCGGGACCACCTCGAACGGCACGCCCGCGGCGGCGCACGCCAGCATCTCATCGGTGGCGTACGTGTCGAGCCCGGGGTCCCCGGACACCGCACGCACGACCCGCTTGCCGCCCCGCGCGGCCTCCATGACAAGATGTGCCGCATCCCGCACAGCGGGTGCACCAACGGTTGTTGACGCGCCGTCAACAACCGTCAGCTGAGGCGTGCCTGTGCCCGAAAACGTATCCGCTGAAGTAGCCGCGGAAGAGGCAGAGGACGCCGCAGCCAGGGCCGGCGGCGGGCTCGAGTCGGTGTCCAGTAGGGCGACGCCGGCGCGGGCATGCGTACGCACCACGTCGAGCACATCGTGCTCGGCGATGAGAACGTCCGCGTTCGCCAGCGCTTCGACGGCGCGCAGTGTCAGCAGTCCCGGATCCCCGGGTCCGGCACCGAGGAAGGTGACGTGACCGTGGTCCGGACCGGCGGGAAGGGTGGTGGGGCTCAATGTGCTCGCTCCCCCATCAGACCGGCCGCGCCCTTAGCGAGCATCTCGGCGGCGAGTTCACGGCCGAGCGCCATTGCTTGGTCGTACGTCTCGGGCACGGGACCGGTGGTGGACAGCTGCACCAGCGTCGAGCCGTCGGTCGTGCCGACGACGCCGCGCAGGCGCATCTCCTTGACAATCTGCCCGTCGGCCAGAAGGTCGGCGAACGCACCCACAGGTGCGCTGCAACCGGCCTCCAGGGCGGCGAGCAGGGACCGCTCGGCGGTCACGGCGGCCCGGGTGTGCGGGTCGTCGAGCCCATTGAGCGTGGCGATCAGCTCCGCATTCTCCGCGGTGCATTCGATCGCCAGTGCCCCCTGGCCGGGGGCGGGCAAAACAGTGTCGACCGAGAGGAAGTCGGTCACTTCATCGCTCCGTCCGATCCGGTTCAGTCCGGCGGCGGCCAGGACCACTGCGTCCAGCTCACCCTTCCGTACGTATCCGATCCGCGTGTCGACGTTCCCGCGGATCGGCGCCGTCTCGATCGTGAGCCCGTGGCTGCGCGCGTACGCGTTCAGCTGGGACATGCGCCGGGGCGAACCGGTGCCGACGCGCGCGCCCTCGGGCAGCTGCTCGAAGGTCAGCCCGTCCCGGGCGACCAGGACGTCGCGGGCGTCCTCGCGCACCGGCACGGCGGCCAGCGCCAGGTCGTCCGGGTGCGTGGTGGGCAGGTCCTTCAGGGAGTGCACGGCGAAGTCGACCTCGCCGCGCAGCAGCGCCTCGCGCAGCGCGGTGACGAACACGCCCGTGCCGCCGATCTGCGCCAGCTGCTCCCGGGAGACGTCGCCGTACGTCGTGATCTCCACGAGTTCGACGGGCCGCCCGGTCAGCCGGCGGACCGCCTCCGCCACCTGCCCGGACTGGGCCATGGCGAGTTTGCTCCGCCTGGTCCCCAGCCTCAGTGCCTGGTCACTCATGATCGCCCTCGGTTCTCGGCGTCGTTCTTGGAACTGCTGCTGTCCTCGGCCCGGGACACGGCCGCGACCGTCTCCTGGTCCAGGTCGAACAGGGTGCGCAGCGCGTCCGCGTACCCGGCGCCGCCCGGCTCGGCCGCGAGCTGCTTGACCCGTACGGTCGGGGCGTGCAGCAGCTTGTCGACGACGCGCCGCACGGTCTGGGTGATCTCGCCGCGGTGCTTGTCGTCGAGGCCGGGCAGCCGGCCCTCCAGGCGGGCGATCTCACCGGCGACGACATCGGCGGCCATGGCGCGCAGCGCGACGACGGTGGGTGTGATGTGCGCGGCACGCTGAGCGGCGCCGAAGGCGGCCACCTCGTCCGAAACGATCCTCCGCACCATGTCGACGTCGGAGGCCATCGGCGCGTCGGCGGAGACCTCGGCGAGCGACTCGATGTCGACCAGCCGTACGCCGGCCAGCCGGTGCGCGGCGGCGTCGATGTCCCGGGGCATCGCCAGGTCCAGCAGCGCGAGCACGGGCGCGGGCCGGGGCACGTCGACGACGGGCTCGGGCCGGCGCAGCTCGGTGATCCGCCCGGTGACGGCGACCGTCGCGACGAGCGCGGCGATCAGCTCGGCCTCGGCGTCGAGCGTGCGCGCGGTCTCACGCTCCGGCGTGCGACGGCTCGCGCGTCGGTCCACGGTGGCGTTGTCGACCCAGGCCGCGTGCTGTTCCAGGGTGGCCGCGTCCATGCCGGCCACCGCGGCCTCCCCGAGCACGGAGAAGCCGCCGCCCTGCACGGCGGGCAGGTCGAGGGGGCAGTCGTCGTCGCTGCCGACGGAGGTCGGCGGCACCGCCGGCCGTACGTCGTCGGTGCGCGGCTCGGCCTCCGCGGGGAGCGTGCCCTCGGGCACCCGGCCCTCGACGGCGGCGGCGACCATCTCGGCGGTCAGGACCAGGCCCGTGGCGCCCGTACAGGAGATGGCGACGTCCGCACGTGTCAGCTCGTCCGGCACCGATTCCATCGGGACCGCGCGGGCCAGCACATCCGTCGCGCCCTGCTCCGCCGGGCGTTGTCCGTACTGCTCCTCCAGCAGCTGCGCGAGGCGCTCGGCCCGGTCGTACGTCCGGTTGGCGATCACGATCTCGCCGACGCCGGCCCGTGCGAGGGTCGCGGCGGCCAGCGAGGACATCGATCCGGCGCCGATCACGACGGCCCGCTTGCCCCGGGCCCAGCTCGCGACGTCCGTGCCGGCGGTGAACTGCTCCAGGCCGAAGGTCACCAGCGACTGTCCGGCCCGGTCGATCCCGGTCTCGGAGTGGGCCCGCTTGCCGACCCGCAGGCTCTGCTGGAACAGGTCGTTCAGCAGCCGCCCGGCGGTGTGCAGCTCCTGGGCGCGGGCCAGCGAGTCCTTGATCTGCCCGAGGATCTGCCCCTCGCCGACGACCATGGAGTCGAGTCCGCAGGCCACGGAGAACAGGTGGTGGACGGCCCGGTCCTCGTAGTGCACATACAGATAGGGAGTGATCTCGTCGAGACCCACCCCGCTGTGCTGGGCGAGCAGCGTGGACAGCTCGGCGACGCCCGCGTGGAACTTGTCCACGTCGGCGTACAGCTCGATGCGGTTGCAGGTGGCGAGGACGGAGGCCTCCGCGGCCGGCTCGGCGGCGACCGTGTCCTGAAGCAACTTGATCTGCGCGTCCAGGGACAGCGCGGCCCGCTCCAGCACGCTCACCGGAGCGCTGCGGTGACTCAGCCCGACGACCAGAAGACTCATGCCGGCATCACGGCGGGGACATCCCCGTCGGGCCCTTTCCCGGACTCCTTGGGAGCCATCGGTACGGCACCGGCCTCGGCGGCGGCCTCCTCGCCGGCCTTGCGCTGCTCGTGGAACGCGAGGATCTGCAGTTCGATCGAGAGGTCCACCTTGCGCACGTCGACACCGTCCGGCACGGACAGGACGGTGGGCGCGAAGTTCAGGATGGAGGTGACCCCGGCGGCGACCAGCCGGTCGCACACCTGCTGGGCGGCACCGGCGGGGGTGGCGATCACCCCGATGGAGACGCCGTTGTCGTCGATGATCTTTTCCAGCTCGTCCGTGTGCTGGACCGGGATCCCCGCGACGGGCTTGCCCGCCATCGCCGGATCGGCGTCTATCAACGCCGCCACCCGGAACCCGCGCGAGGCGAACCCGCCGTAATTGGCGAGCGCGGCGCCGAGGTTACCGATACCGACGATCACGACCGGCCAGTCCTGGGTCAGCCCCAGCTCACGCGAGATCTGGTAGACGAGATACTCGACGTCGTAGCCCACGCCCCGCGTCCCGTACGAGCCCAGGTACGAGAAGTCCTTGCGCAGCTTGGCGGAGTTGACCCCCGCCGCGGCCGCCAGTTCCTCGGATGAAACGGTGGGTACCGAGCGCTCCGACAGCGCGGTCAGGGCACGGAGGTACAGCGGAAGCCTGGCGACGGTGGCCTCGGGAATCCCTCGGCTACGGGTCGCCGGTCGGTGAGTTCGGCCAGTTGCCACGGTGCTCCTGCGGGTAGAGCGGGGCTGCGGGCGGTCATGCGTCCCCAGACCGCCCCGTCGACAGCAGGCTATGTCTTTGTGAACGCGTGCACAAAGATGGTGTCCGATTTGCCCGGCCAACGTGACCGGGGTCACGCACACTCGACGCACGCGTATGGAACCGGCACACGCGTACCTTCGTTCCTCGGCTGACGCCTTGCACGACGGGGGCAAAACCGCACACTCTCCTCACGAATCCCGCCCCCGAGACCAACCAGCCCATCGATCCTAAGCGACTTTTGGGACCACTTGGACTGGTCGGTCAGGTCACATCTCGGCCACCTCTACGAGAGGGCTTTGCGAAGGCGCTCCTCGTTCACACGCCAGAACGTGTGCTGCGCGCCGTCCACGAGCACCACGGGGATCTGCTCCCAGTACTGCCGGTGCAGCTCCTCGTCCTCGGTGATGTCCTTCTTCTCCCAGGGAACGCCCAGCTCACCGCAGACCTTCCCGATCACCGCCTCCGCGTCGTCGCACAGATGGCACCCCGGCTTGCCGATCAGTGTGACGAGTCGCTCACCGGGATTCTTCGGCGTCCGCCGGAACAAGGCACTCATGCCGGCCATTGTCGCTCCGCACGGGATGTCCACACCCCCTCCTCACCACCAGGCACACGACCTGCCTTTTTCCCCACCGGTTCCGCCGCTTTCCGCACGCGGACACACCGCCGGGACCCCTTCTTTAACGACACGGCCGCGGAGAGTTCACAGCCCGCAAACCTGTCGACTCCGGAAGTGCCGAACAGACTGGCTATGCTCACGACATGGCCGCTCTCGGATGGCTCACTCCCCGTAGGCGCTCCGCCACGGCGCGGAGCGTTTTGGCAGGCGAGGCCTCTGCGGAGGCAGCGCGCAAGTCCTCCCAGGAGTTGGAGGACATCTCCCCCGCGCCCGACGCCGTCCAGGAACCGGTGTTCCCGGTTCTCGGTGACGACAAGGCCGCCGCGTTCTTCGACCTCGACAACACCGTCATGCAGGGCGCCTCGCTCTTCCACTTCGGCCGGGGCCTGTACAAACGGAAGTTCTTCGAGACCCGCGACCTCGCCCGATTCGCCTGGCAGCAGGCGTGGTTCAGGCTGGCCGGCTCCGAGGACCCCGAGCACATGCAGGACGCCCAGAACTCCGCGCTCTCCATCGTCCAGGGCCACCGTGTCGCCGAACTGACGATCATCGGCGAGGAGATCTACGACGAGTACATGGCGGAGCGCATCTGGCCCGGCACCCGCGCCCTGGCCCAGGCCCACCTCGACGCCGGCCAGAAGGTCTGGCTCGTCACGGCCGCGCCCGTCGAGATCGCCCAGGTCATCGCCCGCCGACTGGGCCTGACCGGCGCGTTGGGCACGGTCGCCGAGTCCGTCGACGGCGTCTACACCGGCAAGCTGGTCGGCGAGCCGCTGCACGGCCCGGCCAAGGCCGAGGCCGTCCGCGCCCTCGCCGCCGCCGAGAGGCTGGACCTCTCGCGCTGCGCCGCGTACAGCGACTCCCACAACGACATCCCGATGCTGTCGCTCGTGGGTCACCCGTACGCCATCAACCCCGACAGCAAACTCCGCAAGCACGCCCGCGACATGGACTGGCGGCTGCGCGACTACCGCACCGCCCGCAAGGCCGCCAAGGTCGGCCTCCCCGCGGCGGCGGGCGTCGGCGCGGTGGCCGGCGGCACGGCGGCCGCGATCGCGCTGCACCGCCGCCGCCGCTGAACGGCTGATCGTTCCTCGAACGCCGGAGGGGCTGGGTCTCCCAGCCCCTCCGGCGTTCGCGCGTCCGGACGCGTCCGCCCCCGTCACCGCAGCATTCGGGCCCTCATACCCCCACCGCGCCCCCCTCAGTCACACCGTCCGCACCCGACCACAACACGCCCCGCACCCAGACGGAACACGAACTCAATCGATCAATAACCGATCACGCGGCGGTACTTGAACAGCCGTCAATCGGTAACAGAAGCGACGTAATCGACGATTTGAGCAACTGGGTGTAGCAGTGCCTGCACGAAGCGTTATTCTCCTCAAACGCAAACCGGTACCCCTCCGTCGCTACGACGGGTGAAAGGTTCCGCACTGCACGTGATGGAAGCTCTGCCTCTGGGAGTCCCGTGTACCCACACGTCGGGGTTGACGCCTCGGGCCTGGCTACGCTGCGCGCGACGGTCAACCAACTGTTGCGCGGCTTCGTCCCCACCGCGTACGCCGTCCCCGCCCTCGCCACCTCCGCCGCGCCCGTCGGCCCGTGCTACGCACTGGCCGAAGGCAGCGCGACGGTCGGCAGACGAGGCCGTTCGGGATCCACCGCCACGACCACCCGCCGTCCCGCCGCGGACAGCGACAGCGCCCGCATGATGGACCTCGTCGAACGCGCCCAGTCCGGCGAGGCCGACGCCTTCGGCCGCCTGTACGACCAGTACAGCGACACGGTCTACCGCTACATCTACTACCGCGTCGGCGGCAAGGCGACCGCCGAGGACCTCACCAGCGAGACGTTCCTGCGCGCCCTGCGCCGCATCGGCACGTTCACCTGGCAGGGCCGCGACTTCGGCGCCTGGCTGGTCACCATTGCCCGCAACCTGGTGGCCGACCACTTCAAGTCCAGCCGCTTCCGGCTGGAGGTCACCACCGGCGAGATGCTCGACGCCAACGAGGTCGAGCGCTCCCCCGAGGACTCCGTCCTGGAGTCCCTCTCCAACGCCGCCCTGCTGGAAGCCGTACGCCGGCTCAACCCGCAGCAGCAGGAGTGCGTCACCCTCCGCTTCCTCCAGGGCCTCTCCGTCGCCGAGACCGCCCGGGTCATGGGCAAGAACGAGGGCGCGATCAAGACCCTCCAGTACCGCGCGGTCCGCACCCTCGCCCGCCTCCTCCCGGACGACGCCCGCTGAGGCCCGCCCACCGGGACCACCACAGCTGAGCCGCCGGCTCGCCGAGCGCATCGATCACATACGCTCCGCCACGCCCAACTCACCCTGCGTCGAAGTCTGTTGACTTCCTCGTCCGATCATCCGCCGTCCGTAACCCAAGTGCCGCGCCGCTCGTTGTGCGGGATACAGGCTCCCTGTGGTCGCGCCTGGCCGACACCGATCACTCGATCGTGTAACGGTCGGGGACGTGCAACCCTCAGGACCCCCTGGGGAGTCGACCGTCATGACGAGAGGAGGTGCCGCCAGTGATCGCGAACGTATCGGCGCACCGGCGGGCGAACGCCTTCGCCCAGGCCCTGGAGGAGCTGTCCGACCAGGGCACGGCGGCCGAGCAGCCCGAGGGATCGGCACCGGCCCCGGCAGCGGAACAGACCGAGCGGGGCCGCATGGTGGCCCTCACCACCGGTCTGGACGAGCTGCCCAAGCCAGTGCTCGACCCCGAGGTCAAGGTCGTCCATCGCGCCCAGTTGGTGGCCGCGATGGAGGCCATGCTGCGGGACGGCACACTGCCGGGGCGCGAGGCGTCGGACCCTTCGGTGCCCGAGCAGCGATCGGGCCGGGCGCGAGGCGCTCACCGGGCGAACCCGCTGGGCAAGTTGCGACCACGGTCCCGCCTGACGAAGGGGCTCGCCGCTGGCGGGCTCAGCGTCGGTGTGGCCGCGAGCGCCTTCGGCGGTGTGGCCGCCGCCAGCTCGGACGCCCTACCCGGTGACTCGCTCTACGGCCTCAAGCGCGGCATCGAGGACGTGAAACTGACCCTGACCGACGACAACGACGACCGGGGCCGGCTCTATCTGGACCAGGCGTCCACCCGGCTCAGCGAGGCCCGCCGCCTCATGGAGCGCGACCGGAGCGGACACCTCGACCACGAGTCGCTCGGCGAGATCCGGCGCGCGCTCACCGGGATGCGGCACGACGCCGCCGAGGGCCACCGACTGCTCCACGAGGCCTTCGAGCGAGATCCGGACTCCCTGGGCCCGATCCAGGCCCTGTCGGCTTTCTCCCGGTCCCACCGCGAGGCCTGGGGCGCGCTCCGCGACCGGCTGCCCGTGCAGCTCGGGGACGTGAGTCAGCAGGTCTCGTCGGTCTTCGACGCCATAGACGACGAGGTCGCCCCGCACTCGTCGCTCCTGCCGCAGCCCCCCACCCAGGGCGGCGACGGCAAGCAGCGGTCCACGGGCTCCGGTTCCCCCGGCACCACCGACCCGGGCGGCCGCCCGGCCCCCAGCTCCACCGGCGGCTCCGCCGTGGGCGGCCAGGACACCGGCGGCAAACCCAAGCCGTCCACCTCGAACTCGGACAGCGGCGGCGAAGGCCTTGTCGGCGGCACCACCGGAGGCCTGCTGGACCCGCCGCAGGACGACACCACCAGCACCTCCCCGTCCACCGGCAAGTCCACCCCGCCAGAAGACCCCGACGTCACCCTCCCGCCCCTCCTGCCGGGCCTCCTGCCCGGCCTGGGCATCGACGGCGACAACGGCGAATAGCCCCGTACGACGGTGGGGCGCCCTTCTTCGTGAAGGGCGCCCCACCGTCGTACGTCTCTGTCCTCTGTCCTGCAAGGACCTAGAAGAACACCGACCGCCGCTGCACCAGCAACTTGTACAGCGTGTGCTGGATCTGCTCCCTCACCTGGTCGGTCAGGTTGAACATCAGCATCGGAGCCCAGCTACATCGCCGCCCTCGCGACGCTTCGCGGGCTTCGGACCGCTGCGCCGGACTCCGTCCGACGGCGACAGGCACCCCGAATCCGCACACCTGACCCCTCAGAAGAACACCGACCGCCGCTGCACCAGCAACTTGTACAGCGTGTGCTGGATCTGCTCCCTCACCTGGTCGGTCAGGTTGAACATCAGCATCGGGTCCTCGGCGGCCTCCGGCGGATAGCCGTCCGTGGGAATCGGCTCGCCGAACTGGATGGTCCACTTCGTCGGCAGCGGTACGGCGCCCAGCGGGCCGAGCCACGGGAAGGTCGGCGTGATCGGGAAGTAGGGGAAACCCAGCAGCCGCGCGAGCGTCTTGGAGTTGCCGATCATCGGGTAGATCTCCTCCGCGCCCACGATCGAGCACGGAATGATCGGCGTACCGGCACGCAGGGCCGTGGAGACGAAGCCGCCCCGGCCGAACCTCTGCAGCTTGTAGCGGTCCCCGAAGGGCTTGCCGAGGCCCTTGAAGCCCTCCGGCATGACCCCGACCAGCTCGCCCTGCTGCAGCAGCTGTGAGGCGTCCTCCGCGCACGCGAGGGTGTGCCCGAGCTTGCGGGCCAGTTCGTTGACCACCGGCAGCATGAAGACCAGGTCCGCCGCGAGCAGCCGCAGATGCCGGCCCGTGGGGTGGTTGTCGTGCACGGCGACCTGCATCATCAGGCCGTCCATCGGCAGCGTCCCCGAGTGGTTGGCGACGATCAGGGCACCGCCGTCCGTCGGGATGTTCTCGATGCCCTTCACCTCGACCCGGAAGTACTTCTCGTACACCGGCCGCAGCAACGACATCAGCACCTGGTCGGTGAGCTCGGCGTCGTAGCCGAAGTCGTCGACCTCGTAGTCGCCCGTGAGGCGCTTGCGCAGGAACGCGAGTCCCCCGGCGATCCGTCGCTCCAGCCCGCCCGCGTCGTGTGCCTCGGCGGCCTCCTGGGGCGGCTCCGGCTTCTCCCGTGTCACAGGTACATCATCCGTGCCGGTCGGCCGCGCGGGGAGGGCCTGGACCTCGCCGGATTCACGGACGTCCCGGACGACCGCGCTCTCACCCTTGCGCCGGCTCCCCGTGGTCCGGCGGCGCGGCGGGCGCTGCACGGCACCCCCGCGCGTCCGGTCGTCGTCGAACGGAATGACCTTGGCATCCGCCATCGTTGATGCGCTCCTCAGTTGGCGCTCTGCGTCGGGGGTTGACCGCCACCCACGGTGGGCACCGACAGGGCGGCGATCCGGTCGATGGCCCCAGCGAGGGCCTCGGGGGGCAGGAGGCCGGGCCCCCTGCTCCGCGCGAAGTCGGCGAACGTCTCCGCGGTGGTGTGCCTGGCCCGGTAGCCGAGCGTCTCGCGCATCTGGTTGGTCGACACGACCCGCCCGTGCGTCAGCAGCCGCAGCTGCTCCGGCGAGAAGTCGGTGACACCCAGCGTCCGGACCATGGAGCCGACCCAGCTGACCGCCGGCATCAGCAGCGGCACCGTCGGCCGGCCGAGCCGCCGCGCGCACTGCGAGAGCAGCAGCACACCGTCGCCCGCGATGTTGAACGTCCCGCTGTTGAGCGTGCCCCGCGCCGGTTCGTGCGAGGCGATCCGCAGCACCTCGATCACGTCGTCCTCGTGCACGAACTGCAGCCGGGGGTCGTACCCCAGCACGGTCGGCAGCACCGGCATCGAGAAGTACGAGGCGAGCGGCGAGTCGGCGCTCGGCCCGAGGATGTTCGCGAACCGCAGCACGCACACGGCCACGTCGGGCCGCCGCCGGGCGAATCCGCGGACGTACCCCTCGACCTCGACGGTGTCCTTGGCGAAGCCACCGCTGGGCAGCGACTTGGGCGGGGTGGTCTCGGTGAACACGGCCGGATCGCGGGGCGCGGAACCGTACACGTTCGTGCTGGACTTCACGACCAGCCGCTTGATCAACGGGGACTTCTGACAGGCACCGAGCAACTGCATGGTGCCGATGACGTTGGTCTCCTTGAGCGTGGCGCGGCCGCCGCTGCCCAGAGGGGTGCCCGTGACGTCCATGTGCACCACGGTGTCCACGTTGTGCTCGGCCAGCAGACGGGCTATGGCGGGCTGCCGGATGTCGGCCTGGACGAAGTCCGCGCCGCCCAGATGGTGTCCCGGCGGCACCGCGTCCACCGCGATGACCCGGTCCACCTGCGGGTCGCGCTGGATCCGCCGGACGAACCGGCCTCCCAGCTGACGGGCCACACCGGTGACGAGCACGACCTTCCCCAAGATCAGCGCCTTCCTTCCAGCCGTCGCCTCACACAGGCGTAGTTCTGCTCGTACTCTGCCGCGTTCCCCGTACTCTCCCGCGTTCCCCGTGTGCGGCCACGTTAGCGGGTTGATGTTGCCCTGTGGTGACCGCGACCCCGTCAATGACCGGCAAAAACAATGACCGGTGAAACACCGCGACCCCCCACCGGTTCCGGTGGGGGGTCGCGGCAACGCGTTCTTCAACAGCGCTCGCGCAAGAAAGCAAGGCGTACGGCCCCCATACGCGAGGGGGACCGGCCAGGACCCCGATCGCGGGGCCGGACCGCCTTACTTCTTGTTGCGACGCTGAACGCGGGTGCGCTTGAGCAGCTTGCGGTGCTTCTTCTTAGCCATCCGCTTGCGCCGCTTCTTGATAACAGAGCCCACGACTACCCTCGCTCACTTCTCATCACTCGGTGTTTGGGCGCCATGGGCCCATACGACCTACGAGGGGCCAGCCTACCCGTCCGAGCGCTGAGGTCGTAATCGAGGGGGAACCGGGGGTATCCCGGAGGTCCTGCGGGGCCTCCGGGAGCCCCTCGGCCCCGATGGCCGTCAGGCCGTCTCCACCCCCACATAGCTCTCGCGGAGGTATTCGTGCACCGCTTGCTCCGGCACCCGGAAGGACCTGCCCACCCGGATCGCCGGCAGATGACCGCTGTGCACCAAGCGGTACACGGTCATCTTCGACACGCGCATCACCGCGGCGACTTCCGCCACGGTCAGGAACTGAACCTCGTTCAGAGGCCTCTCGCCAGCTGCAGCCATGACACACCTGAACCTTCCGCACTCGACGGCCACCGGCTTCCCCTTCCGGTGACTCTTCGTCGTTGCGTGCTCACTCCCCAATGTAGGGGCGGGTGATGCGAGTGGGGAAGAGGGGATGCCATCGGCGGCCTACTGTGACAGACACGCCCGATTGAGTACGTAGCGGGTCAGCGGTCGGTAGTAATCAGACCGCACACCGTCATCAAGCGGAACGGCGACGGACACCCGCCCCTCCACCTCCCCCACGAAGAGCGCCGGATCGTCCGTATCGGCGAGCCCGATCGCCTCGAACCCCAGCTGACCTGCCCCGCAGACCCAACCGTGGTCTCCCACCACGAGTTCCGGGAGCGGCCCGCCGGCCTCCGCGGCGGCCGCCAGAACCGTCCGAACCGGCAGCGGTGAATGCGTGTGCACGCCGGTCGCACAACCGGAGCGCAGGGCAGGCGCCTCACGGACGAGAGCGACACCCCGTACGTAGTCGAGGTTGTACGTGCGTAGACCGAACCGGGTCGTTATGTCGACACGTCTACCCGTCGCAGGGGTGAGAACCTCACATCCCGCCGCCGACAAAGCGTCCGCCAACGCGCCGTAGAAACCGAGCAGCCGATGCGGGTGCCCGGTCCCGAGGAGCACCGGCCCACCACTGCGAGCGACCGCCCCGACCCGTTCCGCGAACCGGTCCAGCGCCTCGACCGTCAACTCCGGGTCGATCACATCCTGCCCGGATGTACACCCAGGATCGGCCGAAACCCCGCACCTCTCCGCCATCAAAGCGAGCACATCCCGCTGGCGCCAGGTCATCTCCGGATCGATCCCGATCAGAAACCGAGGATCACGAGCCGCGAACAACCGATAACTCCGCAGACTCGCCTCCCGGGCGGTAGCCACCCTCCCCGCCAACCCGGACCGCACCAGGTGCTCCCGCAACGCCCCACCGCCGACCACCCTCAGATGCTGACGCACGACCCGCCCCACGACCCCGAAAACCACAGCCTCACCACACAGTTGGCCTAACTCCCTTTTCGGGGCGCGGGGAACTGCGCGAACGGGGTCCGGGGCGGAGCCCCGAATCTGTGCCGGGGGGCCGAAGGGGGCACGCAGCCCCCTGGAGGGATGGGACGGGTAGGGGCGGCGGGGGCGAGAAAGCCCCTACGGCAACAACCCCCGCAACGGAAACACGGCCTTCCGCGCAGCAAGCACCGCCTGATCCAACCGATCCGCGGGGTCGTACCCCGCATCCCACCCCGCCCACGCCACAGGCCACCGCCCATCAGTCATCCGCGCCGGCGCCAACTGCCGCGTACGAGCGAACACCTGCTGCCGCCACTCCTCGGGAATCACGGTCTCCGGCGCGATCTCCCGCCCCGCCGCGATCGCCACCAGATGCGTCCACGACCGCGGCACCACGTCCACCACCGCGTACCCGCCCCCGCCGAGCGCGACCCACCGCCCGTCGGCGTACTCGTGCGCCAGCTCGTGCAACGCGACCTGGACGGCCCGTTGCGCGTCCAGCGACACCGCCAGATGCGCCAACGGATCCTCGAAGTGCGTATCGGCCCCGTGCTGGGTCACCAGCACCTGCGGCCGGAAGTCGGCGATCAGCTCGGGCACCACCGCGTGGAACGCCCGCACCCACCCCGCGTCCCCGGTCCCCGCCGGCAGCGCCACGTTCACGGCCGACCCCTCCGCACTCGACGGGGCCCCCGTCTCCTCGGGCCACCCGGTCTGCGGGAACAGGGTCCGGGGATGCTCGTGCAACGAGATCGTCAGGACCCTCGGGTCCTCCCAGAACGCCGCCTGCACCCCGTCCCCGTGATGCACGTCGACGTCCACATAGGCGACCCGCTCGGCCCCCAGCTCCAGCAGCCGGGCGATGGCGATCGACGCGTCGTTGTAGATACAGAACCCCGAGGCACCCCCGGGCATCGCGTGGTGCAGCCCGCCCGCGAAGTTCACGGCGTGCAGCGCGTCCCCGCGCCACACGGCCTCCGCCGCCCCCACCGACTGCCCCGCGATGAGCGCGGACACCTCGTGCATCCCGGCGAAGGCCGGATCGTCGACGGTCCCCAGTCCGTACGCCCCGTCCGCGCCCCCGGGATCGGCGGACGCGGCCCGGACCGCCGCCACGTAGTCCTCGCGGTGCACGAGTCGCAGTGTCGACTCCCCGGCCGGCTTCGCCGAGACGACATCCATCTCCCGGTCGAGCCCGAAGGCAGTCACCAGGCTCCGGGTCAACGCCAGCCGGACCGGATCCATCGGATGGTCCGGACCGAAGTCATAGCCCGTTACTGCCTCGTCCCACATCAGCTGTGCGCGGCCGCTCATGCCCGCCACCGTATCGGTCCGGTTCAGTTTCGAACGACCGGGCGTACACCAGGGTCACCAGCACCAACGTCATGGGGATGAGCATCGCCCCGCGATAGCTCCAGAGGTCTCCCACGGCCCCCACCAACGGAGAACCGATCAAGAACCCGACATAGTTGAAGATGTTCAGTCGCGCGACGGCCGCGTCCGAAGCACCGGGGAACAGCCGCCCCGCCGCCGCGAAGGTCTGCGGCACCAGCACACACAGCCCGAGCCCCAGCAGCGTGAACCCGAGCATGCCCACCCAGGCCCCCGGCGCCCCCGCCACCACGGCGAACCCGACCGCCGCCACCAGCGCCCCGGCCCGCACGACGGCCGCGGCCCCGAACCGCCGCACCCCGAAGTCCCCGATGGACCGCCCGAGCAGCGTGGTGACCATGTAGACGTTGTACGGCACCGTCGCGAGCTGCTCGCTGCTTCCCAGCACGTCCTGCAGATACTTGGCGCTCCAGTTGGAGACGGTCGAGTCGCCGATGTACGCGAAGCACATCACCAGACAGAGCGGCAGCAGCATCCTGAACGCGACGGACCCGCCCGCGCCGCTCGCCCCGTCCGCCTCGGCCCGTGCGGCGTCCTCCTTGGCCGCCTCCGGCCCGGCGTCGACGTACCACCGGCTCCCGATCAGCGCCGTCGGCAACAGCACGGCCACCACGGGCAGATAGGACACCAGCAGCGGCAGATCCCAGTGCGCCCCGACCCACGCCAGCGAGGCCCCGGCTATACCGCCCAGGCTGTACACCGCGTGGAAGCCGAGCATGATGCTCCGCCCGTACGACCGCTGCAGGCTCACCCCGAGCATGTTCATCGACGCGTCAAGCGCTCCGACCGCCAGCCCGAAGGCTGCCATGGCCGCGCCGAGCACGACCATCTGCTCGCCGGCCCCCACCCCGAGCAGGGCCAGGAGCACGACGGGCTGGGACCACCGGAGCACCAGGCTCGGCGGCACCTTCTTCACGAGGTGCTCGGTGCAGACGCTGCCGACGCCGGCGAGGATCGGCACGGCGGCGAGGAAGGCGGGCAACAGCGCGTCGGAGACCCCGTACCGGTCCTGAATGGCCGGAATCCGCGTCACGAGCAGCGCGAAGGCGACACCCTGAGCGAAGAAGCTGAACGCCAACGCGGCCCTACCGCGCCGCAGCACATCTGTCATGGCGGCACAGTAGGGGCCGGGGCCTACCCATGGGTAGAGGAAGTTGAATACTGCTCAACTAAGCGTGCGGACGGTTTCGAAGGAGCAGGTCCAGCAGCTGCCCCATGTCCGAGAAGTGCCCCTTGGCTCCCACGAGCTTGTCGGCGGGCGTCATCCCCGTGAACCCGTACACATCCATCCCGGCCGCCGCACCGGCCTGCACTCCGGCAGGACTGTCCTCGACCACCACACACCTCTCCGGAGCCACTCCCATCCGCGCGGCCGCGTGCAGGAACAGATCGGGCTCCGGTTTCCCCCGCCCCACGTCCTGAGCGCTGAAGACGAGCCCGGTACCGAACCACCGGTCCAGCCCGGTCGTCCGATGCCCCACCCTGATCCGCTCATGGCTCCCGGACGAGGCCACGCAGTACGGCACGTCGTCCGCGACGAGCTTCTCCAGCACTTCGACGACGCCCGGAACAGGCTTCAACTCCCGCTCGAACGCGTCGAAGACCCGGCCGTGGAAGACATCGTCGAAGTCCTCCGGCAACGGCCGGCCCGTCCGCTCCAGCACGAGCTCGTGCACCCGGTGCATCGCCGACCCCATGTAGTCCCGAATGGAGTCCTCGTACGAGGTCGGGTACCCCAACTCGGTCAGGAAGGCCGCCAGCAGCCGATTGGAGATCGACTCACTGTCGACGAGAACACCGTCATTGTCGAAGATCACGAGGTCGTAGCGCATGGCTCGACCCTAAGCGACCCCAAACGAGCCGTAAATGCAGAAAGCCCCCGCCGGTAACCCGGCAGGGGCTTTCTCAAAAATTGTTCGGCGGCGTCCTACTCTCCCACAGGGTCCCCCCTGCAGTACCATCGGCGCTGTAAGGCTTAGCTTCCGGGTTCGGAATGTAACCGGGCGTTTCCCTCACGCTATGACCACCGAAACACTATGAAACTATGAATACCGCACCATCCCTCATGACCATGAGAAATGGGGTTGTTCGTGGTTTCAGAACCAACACAGTGGACGCGAGCAACTGAGGACAAGCCCTCGGCCTATTAGTACCAGTCAACTCCACCCGTTACCAGGCTTCCATATCTGGCCTATCAACCCAGTCGTCTACTGGGAGCCTTAACCCCTCAAAGGGGGTGGGAGTCCTCATCTCGAAGCAGGCTTCCCGCTTAGATGCTTTCAGCGGTTATCCCTCCCGAACGTAGCCAACCAGCCATGCCCTTGGCAGAACAACTGGCACACCAGAGGTTCGTCCGTCCCGGTCCTCTCGTACTAGGGACAGCCCTTCTCAAGACTCCTACGCGCACAGCGGATAGGGACCGAACTGTCTCACGACGTTCTAAACCCAGCTCGCGTACCGCTTTAATGGGCGAACAGCCCAACCCTTGGGACCGACTCCAGCCCCAGGATGCGACGAGCCGACATCGAGGTGCCAAACCATCCCGTCGATATGGACTCTTGGGGAAGATCAGCCTGTTATCCCCGGGGTACCTTTTATCCGTTGAGCGACGGCGCTTCCACAAGCCACCGCCGGATCACTAGTCCCGACTTTCGTCCCTGCTCGACCCGTCGGTCTCACAGTCAAGCTCCCTTGTGCACTTACACTCACCACCTGATTGCCAACCAGGCTGAGGGAACCTTTGGGCGCCTCCGTTACCCTTTGGGAGGCAACCGCCCCAGTTAAACTACCCATCAGACACTGTCCCCGATCCGGATCACGGACCCGGGTTAGACATCCAGCACGACCAGACTGGTATTTCAACGACGACTCCACCCGAACTGGCGTCCGAGCTTCACAGTCTCCCAGCTATCCTACACAAGCCGAACCGAACACCAATATCAAACTGTAGTAAAGGTCCCGGGGTCTTTCCGTCCTGCTGCGCGAAACGAGCATCTTTACTCGTAGTGCAATTTCACCGGGCCTATGGTTGAGACAGTCGAGAAGTCGTTACGCCATTCGTGCAGGTCGGAACTTACCCGACAAGGAATTTCGCTACCTTAGGATGGTTATAGTTACCACCGCCGTTTACTGGCGCTTAAGTTCTCAGCTTCGCCACCCCGAAGAGTGACTAACCGGTCCCCTTAACGTTCCAGCACCGGGCAGGCGTCAGTCCGTATACATCGCCTTACGGCTTCGCACGGACCTGTGTTTTTAGTAAACAGTCGCTTCTCGCTGGTCTCTGCGGCCACCCCCAGCTCACCGAGTAAATCGGATCACCAGGTGTGGCCCCCCTTCTCCCGAAGTTACGGGGGCATTTTGCCGAGTTCCTTAACCATAGTTCACCCGAACGCCTCGGTATTCTCTACCAGACCACCTGAGTCGGTTTAGGGTACGGGCCGCCATGAAACTCGCTAGAGGCTTTTCTCGACAGCATAGGATCATCCACTTCACCACAATCGGCTCGGCATCAGGTCTCAGACTATGTGCCAGGCGGATTTACCTACCCGACGTCCTACACCCTTACCCCGGGACAACCACCGCCCGGGATGGACTACCTTCCTGCGTCACCCCATCACTCACCTACTGCAAGTCTGGTTCGTCGGCTCCACCACTCCCCTTCACCCGAAGGATCCGGGACGGCTTCACGGACTTAGCATCGCCTGGTTCAATGTTTGACGCTTCACAGCGGGTACCGGAATATCAACCGGTTATCCATCGACTACGCCTGTCGGCCTCGCCTTAGGTCCCGACTTACCCTGGGCAGATCAGCTTGACCCAGGAACCCTTGGTCAATCGGCGCAAACGTTTCTCACGTTTGTATCGCTACTCATGCCTGCATTCTCACTCGTGAACCGTCCACAACTCGCTTCCGCGGCTGCTTCACCCGGCACACGACGCTCCCCTACCCATCCCAGCGGGCGTTGGCCCTCATGCTGGAATGACACGACTTCGGCGGTACGCTTGAGCCCCGCTACATTGTCGGCGCGGAATCACTAGACCAGTGAGCTATTACGCACTCTTTCAAGGGTGGCTGCTTCTAAGCCAACCTCCTGGTTGTCTCTGCGACTCCACATCCTTTCCCACTTAGCGTACGCTTAGGGGCCTTAGTCGATGCTCTGGGCTGTTTCCCTCTCGACCATGGAGCTTATCCCCCACAGTCTCACTGCCGCGCTCTCACTT